>CAXMOD010000052.1:0-15895 GCA_964194905.1 uncultured Desulfobacterales bacterium
CGCTGCCACGGGTCGGCGACCGCGTACACGTGCTCCCCAGCCACGTGGACCCCACCGTCGCCAAGCACGAGCGCCTCTACCTGATCGACGGCGACGCCGTGGTAGACACCTGGCCGATCGACCTCCGCGGCTGGTAGTCAAGTCGCGAGGTCGCTGACGTCGCGGGGGCGGACGACGTAGAAGAGGCAGTCGAGGCGCGCGATCACCGGGTCGGTGGTGATCATCATCGGCACCAGCTCGCGTTGCGTGACCACGCAGCCATCGCGCTCGCTGAAGAGCTCGCGCGAGACGTCGCGCCCGTTGGCGCCGCGCGCTTCCAGGGGCCACTCGCCCGGCTGGCCGAGCCAGCCGACCCGCGTGCCGGGCGGCACGGTCTCGAAGTTGTGGCGGTCGATGTCGTCCACCACCGTGAGGTCGGCGATCGCCTGGGGTGAAGCGTCGAAGGCTACGCTGCAGCCGGGACGCAGGCTCACGCGCACCGGCTCGTGCAGCACGGTGAGCGGACGCGCGGCTTTGCGCGGCAGCTCTTCGGCCTCGGCGAAGCGCGTCAGGATGCGCTCGGCCTCGTCGTCTGCGGCGGGATCTCCGGCGCGGCCGCACTCGAGGGTGATTCCCGGGAAGTCGTCCTGGGTTGCCTCGATCATGGTGCCGAGGCGCAGGTCAAGGTCCACGAAGCGGTCGGCGAACCAGGAGGCGAGGGCGAGGCGCTCCGGGTCGGTGCGGCTGGCCACGGCGTAGGGCGGGTTGTGGCCGGTGTTGTTGTTGACATCCACCAGTGCCTGGCAGCGGGCCGCACGCAGGTGGGCCAGCAGGGCCTTGGCCACACGCCCCTCGGGACCCGTGAAGGGCGGGGCGAAGCAGCGGTTCAGGTCGCGGCCGCCCGGCAGCATGCGGTGCGCGAAGCCCGGCTCTGCGTGCGCCGCCTCGACTGCGCCCACGAAGCAGAGCAGGTCGACGGCGGGCGCCACACCGCGAAGCAGCCAGCGGTGCAGCGCGCGCAGTCCGGACGGCTCGTTGCCGTGGAGCAGCGCGGAGAAGACGCGCGTGTGCGTTCGGTCACGCCCCGGGATGCGCAGCAGCGTGGCGCGCTCGAGGCGCTCCAGGAAGGCCTCCGGCGTCTCGCCCAGCTCGGCGGGCGAGGGGGCTTCCCAGATGCGGACCGGGTCGCCGCTCACGCTTCGTTCACGGGCCAGAGGTGCACCGGCTCGCCCGACGCGGCGTGGGCGATGTAGCGCTCGAGCATACGCGCCAGCGCTTCGGGGCGCGGGTGGTGCGCCTCCAGGGCCGCGAGAGTGGCGCGCTGCCACCATGCGCCGGTGCGGCCCGTTTCCGCGCGACGCGCGATCACGTCGAGCAGCGTGTCGGCCTCGGCGTCGTCCACTCCGGCCCCGGCCAGTCCCTCGCGGGCCGTGGGCAACAGCTGCTCGGCCAGTGCGCGCGCGGGCACCGGCTGCGGCGAGGGCGGCGTTCGCGACGGCCACAGCAGCAGTCCATCGAGGCCGTGCCGGGCGGCGCGGTAGAAGTTGGACTCCGCGTGCTCGAAGGGGAGCGCCGTGGTCATCCAGTCGATCTGGTCGCGCAGCCCGAAGGTGAGTCCCACCAGGAAGGCCATGTTGGCCTGCATGTCGATCACCGAGGGTCCCGCGGGCAGGCAGCGCAGCTCGATGCGCAGGTGGCCTCCCGATTTCGGGTCGAAGACCGCCCGGTTCCAGCGCCACACCGTGCCGTGGTGCAGGCGCAGCTCGTTCAGCTCCGGCACCCCGCCGCTGCGCACGACCGCCAGCGCGTCTTCCGCGCCCCAGACCGGGAGCAGCGGTGCGTGCAGCGCGACGGTCTCCGTGAAGAGCTCGAGCCCCGACTCGCGCACCCAGCCGTTGCCGAAGGATACGCGCGCCGGACGCCAGGACTCCGTGACCTCGTCGCGCTCGTCCACCGCCTGCTTGAACAGCGCGATGCGCGTCTCCTCCCAGAGCTGGTGCTCCAGAAAAATGGGGCTGTTGCCGGCGAGGGCCAACGCCGGCGCCGTCGCGATCTGCGCCGCGTTGTAGGTATCCGCGAACTCGTCCGGATCCACCCGCACGTGCAGCTGCAGCGAGGTGTTGGCGCCCTCGAAGGTGACGTCGTCGCAGGTGATGGAGAGGGGATCGGCCCCGTTGATGCTGACGTCGAAGTCGCCGTGACGCAGGCGGCGGAGGCTCTTGGACAGCGCGCGGAAGCGCGTGATGTCGGTCATCGCTTCCGACTGCACGTCGTCCCTGGTCAGGGTGGGCAAGATGCCAGCCGCAACCACGAGCCCGCCGTACTCGCGGCTGGCCGCGCCGGTCTTGTCGAGCACCTCTTGCATCTCGGCCCCCAGCGCGCCGAAGGGCCGGCCGGCCAGCAGCCGCGGCTGGGTCATGAACTCGACGTTGTACTTGTTGAGCTCGACGGTCAGGCGAGCGTCGTCGCAGTCCTCCACCACCTGGAGGTTCTTCGCCAGCGGGCGCCCCTCGGCGTCCACGAGATAGAGCTCCAGCTCGGCGCCGACCGAAGGCTCGCCGCACCCGAAGCCGGGCCGCTCGAGAAGCTCCCCCAACGCGGCCAGGTCCCGGTGGAGCTGGCTCACGAAGCGCTCGTAGTCGGACGGCTCGAAGTCCTCGCGGTCGATGTCTTGGCCCATCTGCCGAGTTGGGTAGCGCCCGGCCCTCGTGGGCGCATCAGTCCCCGCGGGGTCAAGAGTTTTGTATCACATTTGTCTTACATTTGTTGCACTGTGTATGACATCGTGATACAAATTCGGCCATGAACTACGACGACTTCGAACTCCGCCACCGAGACCGTGAGGAGCGCCGACGCGACCGCGCGGGCCGCCGCGAGGAGCACAAGGAGCGCCGCCGCCGCCGCCGGCACAGCGCACCCAAGGAGAAGATCTTGCACACCCGCATCTCCGATCAGCTCTCCGACGACATTCGCAGCGTGGCCGAAGACCTGCGCGTGCCGGTCTCGAACCTGGTGCGCAACGTCCTGGAAGAGGCCTTCAGCGTGGTCGAGACCGTGAGCGAGAACATGGGCGACCTGGTCGAGGACATTCTCGCCGACGCGGAAAGCGCACAGCACCGCTTCCGCCGCTACCAGCGGCGCGTGCGCCGCGATGGACAGGGACCGCACTCGGATGACGAACTCGGCGAAGACGATCGCGATGACGAGGCCTCCGGCACCGTCGAGGCAGCACCGGATCCCGGCTCGGAAGCCGAGCCCTCCGGCGGCGAGTCGGCTCCCGAGCCCGAGCGCTCCCCGCCCTCGTTCAGCGAGGTGCTGGGCTGGCAGCCCCTGGTGCTGAACCGCGACGTGGACTGCGCCGACTGCGGGCGCCGGGTGAAGCGCGGCCGCCGCGCCTTCATGGGCCTGACCGAAGACGGGGCTTCCTCCACCTTCCTCTGCCGCCGCTGCACCGAGGAGCGCTAACCTCCCGGCACTTGGGGCTCCGGTTTCCGGCTCATTTCGGGACCCGGACGGCCCCGCAGGAGGCCCCATGGGGCCGGTACGGCTGGCAGCGGCCGCCGTCTTCGCCACGCTGGCGCTCGGCCTGGTGGGCGGCGGTCATCTCTACATCGCGCGGCGACTCGTCCTGGACCCGGCGTTGCCGGATCCCTGGCGCACCCTCGGCGTGGGCGCGGTGGCCCTCGGATTCGCGTTGCTGGTCCTCGGTCCGATCGCGGAGCGCGCCCTGCCGCGCCGCCAGAGTCGCTGGATCGCCTGGCCGGGCGCCGTGTGGATGGGCGCGGGCTTCGTGCTCACCGTGCTGCTCGGTGCGAGCGACGCGATCCTGTGGCTGAGCGGCGCCAGCGCGAGCGCGGCGGCGATCTCCGAGCCCCACACTGGTTCCGCCACCGCCGTCGCTCGCGCCGCCTGGGTGGCGGCCCTGGGGTTGCTCGTCGTAGGCAGCGCATTGCGCTCCGGCCTGCGCGCCCCGTCATTGAAGCGCGTGGAGCTCGAGTTGCCGCGCTGGCCACGCGCGCTGGACGGCCTGCGCATCGTGCAGATCAGCGACATCCACATCGGCACGCTGCTCGGCCGCGACTTCGCGGCCAAGCTGGTCGAGCGCGTGAATCGCCTCGATCCCGACGTGATCGCCGTGACCGGCGACCTCGCCGACGGCAGCGTGCGCAACCTGCGCGACGAAGTGGCGCCCTTTGCGGGGCTGCGTGCGCGTCACGGCGTCTACTTCGTGACGGGCAACCACGACCACTACTCCGGCGCGCGTTCCTGGGTCGCCTGCGTAGAGGAGCTGGGACTGCGCCCGCTGCGCAACGAGCGCGTCGCCATCGAACGAGACGGAACCAGCTTCGACCTGGCCGGTGTGGACGACCACCACGGCTCCTGGATGGGCGATGACGGCGGCGAGGACCTCGAACGTGCCCTGGACGGACGCGACAGCGAACGGCCCGTCGTGCTGCTGGCCCACGATCCCTCGACGTGGAAGCGCGCTTCGCGCCGCGGGGTCGACCTGCAGCTCTCCGGTCACACCCACGGCGGCCAGATCTGGCCTTTCGGGTTCCTGGTGCGCCTGGCCGTTCCGTTCGTGGCGGGTCACTACCGGCGTGGCGACGCTCAGCTCTACGTGAGCCGGGGAACGGGCTTCTGGGGACCGCCCATGCGCTTGTTCGCCCCCGCTGAGATCACCGAGATCGCGCTCGTGCGCAGCGCCCCGGCCGGGGCCTGACATGCTGTACCGGACCGACGACCTCCGCATCGAGAACATCCGACCGCTGCTGCCGCCGGCGATCCTGATGGAGGAGTTCCCGCTTACCGAGCGCAGCTCCGCCACCGTGGCACGCAGCCGCGAGCAGGGCGCCGACATCCTCCACGGGCGCGACGACCGGCTGCTCGCGATCGTGGGGCCGTGTTCGATCCATGACCCCGACGCAGCGCTCGAGTACGCGGGGCGCTTGCACGCGCTCGCCGACGAGCTCGCGTCGGAGCTGCTGCTGGTCATGCGCGTCTACTTCGAGAAGCCGCGCACGATCGTGGGCTGGAAGGGCCTCATCAACGATCCGCACCTCGACGAGAGCTTCGCCATCAACGAGGGCCTGCGTCACGCACGGCGCCTGCTGTGCGCGTTCAACGAGATGGGCCTGCCGGCGGGGTCCGAGTTCCTCGACCCCATCACACCCCAGTTCATCGCCGACCTGGTCGCCTGGGGCGCGATCGGGGCGCGCACCTCGGAGAGTCAGGTGCATCGCGAGCTGACCTCGGGCCTGTCCATGCCCGTGGGATTCAAGAACTCCACCGACGGCGGCGTCCAGGCTGCCATCGACGGCATGCGCTCGGCGGCCCACCCGCACCACTTCCTGTCGGTCACGAAGCAGGGCGTGGCGGCCGTCGTGGGCACCGCGGGCAACAGCGACACCCACGTCATCCTGCGCGGCGGCCAGTCCGGGGCCAACTACGACGCCGACACGCTGGCCGCGGTGCGCGAGCGGCTCGAGAAGGCCGGGCTGCCTCCGCGGCTCATGGTGGACTGCAGCCACGGCAATTCGGGCAAGGACCACACCCGTCAGCCCGCCGTGGCATCCGCCGTGGCCAAGCAGGTGGCGGAAGGCAGCCAGACCGTGATGGGCGTGATGCTCGAGAGCTTCCTCGTGGACGGGAACCAGAAGCTCGATCCCCAGGGCGAGCTCACGTACGGCCAGAGCGTGACCGACGCGTGCATGGGCTGGGAGCGCAGCGTACCCGTGCTGCACGAGCTGGCGGAGGCGGTGCGCCGCCGGCGTGGCTAGCGCCGAACCCATCGCGCTCGAAACCGCTCCGTCCGGGGCGCGGCTGCCCTGGATCTTCCGCGTGACTCTCGCCACGCCCGGATCACCCTGGCTGCTCGCCGGGGCGCTCGCCGTCCTCCACCTCGTCGTGGCCGGTGTCGTCATTCGCGTCGTTGGCGTTTCCGGCGACCGCGCGGAAATGGTGTTCCTCCTGAGCCTCAACTACTCACTGTACTTCGGCTGTGTACCGGTGGCGGCGCTCATGCTGCTGCGCGGGGCCGAGCGCGACCTCGCCGCGCTGGCGCCGCTCGTCGGCGTCGACGCGCACAGCCTCCCTGGTGCGCGCGACGAGCTGCTGAGCGTCACACCCCGGGCCATGCGCCGCTCACTCGCCTTCGGGGTGGGGATGGCGGCCGTCAGCCTCGGGTCGTACTTCCCCGCCGCGGGGGAGAGGCTGATCGGCGAGGTTCCCTGGGCGTTCGTAATTCCCAGGGAATTCTTGATCGACGCGCTTCTCTGGACCGTGCTCGGCTGGGGCGTCGCGGTCTCGGTGAGGATGGGGCGCCTCTTCCGCGAGCGGGCGGAGTTCTCACTGCTCGATTCGAGGGCGGCCGCGCCGATCGTGCGTAGCGGCATGCGAGTGGCCTTGTGGTGGCTGGTTCTCTTCGCGATCAGCGTGCCGGTCCTGCCCACATTCGCGGAAAGCCGGACCTTGCTGAGGATCTTCGGGGCGATCCTCGCGACCGGTTCCGCCCTCGCGATCCCGGTGCTGTACCTGCCGCTGGCAGAAGTCCGCCGGCGAATCCGCGCGGAGAAGCAGAAGGAGATCGCCGAGGTGCGCCGCCAGGTCCACGCGGCGCGCGCGGCGCGCGACGACGCCCAGCTGCCCGGACTCCTGGCCTGGGAGGCGCGCATCGCGTCGGTCCCAGAGTGGCCGATCGACGCGGGTGCGCTGCGTCGGCTGGGCCTCTACCTGCTCATCCCGCTCGGGAGCTGGGTGGGCGGCGCCCTCGTCGAGCGCGGAGTGGACGCCGCACTCCGCTAGCCCCCCGCCAGCCCTCCCTTAGCCCGAGAGGGCTAGGATCCCGCCGATGCAGGGGGGGACGCACGCGGCCCGGTTGGCTCGGGCGCTGCTGCTGACCGCAGCCGGCGCGCTGGCGCTCTACCTGCTGGTGGCGCCGAAGCCCTGGAACCTGGCGACCGGCCCGGACTTCTTCGCGCCGCGCGACCGCAGCATGGTGGACACCATCCTGATCGCGTGGTGGTGGCTGGCCGTCCCCAATCTGGTGCTGTGTCTGCTGGGCGCCGCCACGGCGCGCTTCTGGGCGGGACCGGTGGAGGCGCCGCGCTGGCCGGAAGGGCGCCCGCGCGCGACCCGTGCGGGGAAGGGCTTCGTCGCGCTGCTGCTCCTGGCCGCCGCACTTGGCGGCGTACTGCGCTGGAACCTCGCCCACGGGAGCCTGTGGTGGGACGAGGCCTGGACGGTGCGCCGCGTGGTCGTCGGTCACCGCGAGCCGGTGCCCGAGGACCCGGCTCGGCTCGAGTTCGAGCAGGCGCGCTGGCATTGGACGCTCTTCCACTACAAGAAGCCGACCAACCACGTTCTCTACAGCGCTGCGGCGCGCGTTTCCAACGACCTGTGGCGGGCCCGCAACGGCCGGGAGCCTTGGGCATTCGACGAGTTCGCGCTGCGTCTGCCCGCCTTCCTGGCGTCGCTGGCCTCGATCGTAGTCGTCGGTCTCCTGCTGCGTCGCTGGGTGTCGCCCGCCGCCGGCGTGGCGGCTGCGCTCTTCCTCGCGTTGCACCCGTGGCACGTGGAGCACGGACCCGAGCTGCGCGCGTACGGCTTCGTCGGGCTCCTGGCGCTGCTGGCATGCTTCACCTTGCCCCGCGTGCTGCGCACGCTCAGTGTGCAGAGCCTGGTCGCCTGGGGGGCGATCGCCTTCGCGCTCCTGTGGAGCCATCCGCTCACGGTCTATCTGGTGGCGTCCTTCGCGCTCTTCGGGCTGGTGGGCCTGCTCCTGTGCGATGGGCCGGCCCCCGTGCGCCTGCGCCGCGCGGCGCGCTTCACCGCCGCGCACGTGCTGGTCGCGATGCTGTGGCTCCAGGTCATGGCGCCCAACCTGGCGCAGGTCCCGCTCTGGACCGACGTCCACGAACCGTCGAGCAGCCGCGTGGTGCGTTGGCGCTCGCTCGATTCGCTGATCGGACTGGTGATGGTGGGTCTCCCCCGCGAGTTCGGGCCGCGCGAGCCGGATGGGGACCTCTTCCCCAGCGTCGCGCGCTTCGTGGAGGAGCGTCCGATGGCCTCTGCCGTCGCGGGCTGGGGCGCGCCTCTCTTGCTTCTGATCGGGCTTCTGCGCCTGGCGCGGCGGCGCGGGCCCGAACGCTGGGCGGCGTTGGGTCTCGCGTTCGCGGCGCCGCTGGGCATCCTCGTCATGTGGTTCGGCGATCTCTTCTTCCACGAGCGCTTCGTCTTCTACGCGCTGATCGCGGTGGTGGTGCTGGTGCCCGCCGGACTCGAAGGCCTGCTGCGCGCCCCGTTCGGGCGCGCCCCGCGCGTGGGGGCCGCCGTGGCTGCGGCGGGCCTGGTGCTGGCGCTGGTCGGATTCCATTCGATCAGCGAGCCGCGCAACCGCGTGCTGCGCGAACGCCCCTACGCGCCGATGCGCCAGGTCGGCGCCTACCTGCTCTCCACCGCCGACGGGGATCCGCTCTCGTCGCTGCGTCTCGGTTACGGCTCGGGCGCCGACGTGCCGGACATCTACGACCCCTGGATCCGCCAGGTGCACGGCGCCGACGAGATCACCCGGGCGATGACCGAGGCGAGCGCCACCGGACGCGATCTCTACGTGTTCTACGGCTATGCACTCGCCAACCGGCCGCGCCATCCGGACGGCTACCGCTACCTCGACGATCCCGCGCATTTCGAGACCGCGGCGCACTTCGTCGGCGCGGACCCGCACTTCAGCTTCTGGGTGCTGCGCTGGACGGGAGCGACGCCCGAGTGACGGCTGTGACACGCGTAACGGCAACGGCGAGCCTGGTAGTGGCGGCCACCGTGTTGGCGTTGGGACTCGCCGAGGGGGTCGCACGCCTCCTCGCTCCGTCGTGGGCGCCGCGGCACGCGGAGCGAAACTTCTGGCGCTACGACGAGCTGCTGGGCTGGGCCCACCGCGAGGGGGCGAGCGGCACGCTGCGTCACCCGGATTTCGAAGTCCGCGTGGAGATCAGCGAGCAGGGCTTCCGCGACCGACCCTATCCGCAGGAGCGCGTGCCCGGGCAGTCGCGCATGCTGGTCCTGGGCGACTCGTTCTCCTGGGGCTTCGGCGTGGAGCGCCAGGAGATCCTGTGGGAGATCCTGGAGGCCCGGCATCCCGACTGGGAGATCATCAACAGCGCGGTCTCCGGCTATGGCACCGACCAGCAGCTGCTCTTCCTGGAGCGGCGCGGGCTCGACTTCCGGCCGGACGTGGTCGTGCTCCAGATCCACCCCAACGACGTGCAGGACACGGCGGCGGAGCGCCGTTACGGCTACCCCAAGCCGAGCTTCCAGCTGGAACCGGAGGCGCGGCTCACGCTGCACGGCGTGCCGGTTCCGCGCCTTTCGCTGGTCTGGCGCGCGCAACGCCGGCTCGGCGAGAGCTCCTACCTGTTCAACCGGCTCCGCTCGGTAGAGCAGCTCTTCGAGGCCGCTGTGGGGTCGGTCCCGACCGGCGCGGCGGGTTTCGAGACCGAGCCCGACCTGGCGCTGACCCAGGCGTTGCTGCGCCGCATGGCGTCCGACTGTCGCGAAGTGGGCATCCGCCTGCTCGTCGTCAGCACACCGGGTCCGCGTGATTTCGCCGACGGACTGGCCCGCACGCTCGCAGGTCTCGGGGTACCCTACCACTCCCTCGACGAGGCGTTCAAAGGGCGGTCGCGCGAGAAGACCAAGTTTCCGCACGATCCCCACTGGAACGCCCGCGGCCAGCGCGTCGCCGCAGACGCGGTGGAGGAGTTCCTCGTCGAGCAGTCGGTCCTGCACTAGAGCACTACTGAACGGAGGTCCCCCGTGAGCACGGTGGCCGTCTTCATCCCCTCCTACAACGCAGCGCGGACCCTGCCCTCGGTGATCGAGCGCATTTCGGATGAGCTCTGGGACGCAACCGTGGCGCTCTTCGTCATCAACGACGGGAGCGAGGACGATACGGACGACGTGGTCGAGAAGCTGCGGGCGGACTACCCGAAGGTCCGCCTCGTCTCCCGCAAGTCCAACCGTGGCTACGGTGCCGCGGTGCGCGAGGGCCTGCGTTGCTGCGCCGAACAGACCGAGGCGGACTACGTGGTGTGCCTGCACGCCGATGGGCAGTACCCGCCCGAGAGCGCGCTCATCTTCGTGAACCACATGCAGGCCCACGGGGTGGACGTGCTCCAGGGCTCACGGCACAAGGAGGGCACGGCCCTCGAGGGCGGCATGCCCAAGTACAAATGGATCGCCGGCAAGATCCTGACGTGGATGGAGAACAAGACCTTCGGCCTGGAGATGACGGACTACCACTCGGGCTTCCTGGTCTACAGCCGCCGGGCCGCAACCCAGATTCCGTTCGCCGAACTCTCGACCTACTTCGATTTCGACCTGGAGGTGATCGCCTCGGCTCGCGCTCGGGGGCTGGTGGTGGACGAGCTGGGCATTCCGACGCGCTACGCCGACGAGGACTCGCACCTGAACCCGATCTGGTACGGCCTGCGCTGCCTGCGCATAATGCTCCGCTACCGCCTCGGCGCCTACCGCCCCCGCCTCTCCGCCTGACCCCCCGCCCCCCAAAAGCCGCCGCGTGGACACACACTCAGGAGGCCGCGGCGGGGCAGGGACGTCGCCGGGCTCCTCCGCTCCGGCGCCCCACGTCGGTCGACGTCGCCATCCTCGCAGGGCGCATGGAGCCAGAACGCTGCAACCATCGGGATGCCCCGCTCCGCCCAATCAAGTCGTCCCCCGACGACGTCCCTGCCCCGCCGGGAGCCGTAGGGGCTTGGGGGGTGGGGTGGCGGGGTTACTGCTGGCCGTGGAGCTCGTGGAAGTGGCTCATGGTGTGGAAGAGGGTCTCGCGGAGCGGGACCTGCGCCTTCCAGCCGAGGAGCCGCTCGGCGCGCGACACGTCGGGCACGCGGCGGTCGCAGTCCTCGTAGCCCGGCCCGTAGAACTTCTCGCCGGCCACTTCTTCGATCGGGTGATTCTTGTAGGACGGATCGCCGGTGATCTCCGCGTAGACGTCGCGCATCAGGCAGGCGAGGTCCTTCACCTTGATCTCGTTGGCGCGGTTCCCGATGTTGAAGAAGGTGTTCTTCGCCTTCTTGGGTACATCCAGCATCTTGCTGAGGGCGTCCACTGCGTCATCGATGTAGGTGATGGTGCGGTAGGCCTCGCCGCCGTCCACCAGCTGCATGGGCTGCTTGTCGAGCAGCGCGCGCATGAAGCACGCCAGCACCCGCGGCACTCCGTCGCCGTCGCGGCCGGGGATGTAGTCCATGCGCGGGCCGAACCAATTGTACGGCCGGATGATGCTGAAGGGCAGGCCGTTCTCGGTGTGGTTGGCGTAGATGTAGCGCTCGAAGAGGGCCTTGGCGGCGGCGTAGGTCCAGCGCTGGTTGACGGTGGGACCCATCACCAGCGGCGTCTCGTCTTCGCGCTGCTCGAAGAGGTCCGGGTTCGAGTAGTCGTTGTCGGGCAGGTAGCCCGCGATCGTGCGGCCGTACACCTCGCAGGTGGAGGTGTGGATGATCCAGGTGCCGGCCTGGGTGCAGAGTTCCACGAGCCGGTAGGCGTGGATGAAGTTGGAGTGGATGGTGAAGACGGGGTTCTTCACGTACTCGGCCGGGTTGCAGACGGCGGCGAGCGAGAAGACCGCCTCCGCTTCGCCGAGCACCGGGCCGAGCACCTGTTCGGTGTTGGAGTTGTCCAGGTAGCCCTTGGTGAACTTGAAATTGGGGTGGTCCAGCAGGTGCTTGCACTTCGTGTCGCTGACGTCGTAGCCGAGGATCTCGAAGTTGCCTTCGGCAAGCAGCCGCTCGGTCAAGTGGCTTCCCACGAAGCCGCCGCAGCCAAGAATGATCAACTTCCTGTCGGGCATGCTCGAGTTCCTCATTCAGCGGCGCGCGGATGCGCGGGCTTCGAGGTCAGGCACGAGTGCTCTCGACGACCTCGCGTTCCCACCCCCAGGGGGGAGGCCCGTGATGCCGCACCGTACCACGGCGGGCCTCGCGAACGTCCCTGTGATTAGCAAGAAATCCCTACCCCGCCATTGCGCTCATCGCGCCGCGCGGACCCCGAAATCAGGGCTGGTAGCGGGGGAACAGGGCGTCGCCGCTCTGGATCTCGCGGCCCGGCTCGAGCCCTCCCCAGCGGACCCACTCCGGGAAGTCGCAGCCCGGTCCCAGCTCTGCGGCGTAGCGGGCCCCGAGGCGCTCCCAGAAGACTTCGATTCGCTGCGGGAGCATCGGCCACAGCAACAGGCTCGCGATGCGCAGCGCCTCGGCGCAGTCGTAGAGGATCGCGCCCACCGTACCTGCTTGCTCCGGGTCCTTCGCCAGCTGGAAGGGCTTGGTGCGTTCGATGACCGCGTCCACCGCGCGCACCAGCGCGAGGCCGGCCCGCGCGCAGTCCGCCAGCGCGAAGCGCTCGAGGGCCCCGCCCCAGCGTTCCACCGCCTCGCGCGCGGCCGCCTCCAGCTCGCCGGCCGCCCCGTGGTCGCCCGGCTCGGCGACGCGCCCATCCAGGTAGCGCCCGGTCATGTTGGTGACGCGGTTGATGCAGTTGCCCAGCGTGTTGGCGAGGTCCGCGTTGTACACGTCGATGAAGCGCGCTTCGGTGAAGTCGGCGTCGCTGGCCCCGAGCGGGCCCTGGGTGATGAGGAACCAGCGCAGCGCGTCGAGGTCGAAGCGCTCCACGTAGGACTCGAGCTGCTCGAGCTCGATGAAGTTGCCCAGCGACTTGCTCATCTTCTGGCCCTCGCGGATCCAGAAGCCGTGGGCGTAGACCTTGCGCGGCAGGTCGATCCACTCGTTGCCGGGGCGCTTGCGCAGGGCCTCCAGGACGGCGGGCCAGATGACTGCGTGGAACCAGAGAATGTCCTTTCCGATCAGGTGCACATCGGCCGGCCACAGGTGGCGGCGCTCGTCGGTGTCCACCGCCGAGAGGTAGTTGAAGAGCGCGTCCACCCAGACGTAGACGGTGTGCTCGGGATCCCCGGGGAACGGGATGCCCCAGTCGGTGCTTCCCGAGCGCGAGGCCGGCACGTCCTGGAGCCCGTCGCGGATCCGCCCGATCACCTCGTTGCGGCGGGCCTCGGGCTCCACGCAGCCCGGGTTCTCGCGCAGCCGCTCGAGCAGGAAGTCCTCGAACGCCGAGAGGCGGAAGAAGTAGTTCTCCTCGCGGCGCCGCACGAGCGGGCGCCCGCTGATGGGCGACTTGTGGTCGAGTTCCTCGGCGCGCGCGTCGGGGACGTATTCTTCCTCGCCCGCGTCGTACCAGCCCTCGTAGTCGCCCTTGTAGAGGTCGCCGGACTCGAGGAGGTGCGCCATGTAGTGCTGCACGCGCTCGATGTGGCGCTCCTGGGTGGTGCGGAGGAAGTCGTCGTTGGAGAAGCGGAAGGCCGCGAAGCACTCGCGGAACGCCCCGGCGTTGATGTTGGCCCACTCGATGTTGGAGAGCCCGCGCTCGCGCGCCGCCTCCGACACCTTGCTGGCGTGCTCGTCGGTGCCGGTGAGGAAGAAGACCTCCTCGCCACGCAGGCGGTGGGCGCGTGCGGCGACATCGACCAGGGTGGTGCTGAACACGTGCCCGATGTGCGGGCGGTCGTTCACGTAGTAGATCGGTGTGGTGATGTAGAAGCGCGGATCCGCCATGGCGCTACGACCGGTCGGTCCGCTCGGCGAAGCGCGCGTCTTCGACGCCGAAGACGCCTTCTTCCAGGTCGCCCGCTTCGCGGAGCTGGTGGGTGTGCACCCGCGTGGCCGCGAGCACGTCGCCCAGCACGGGCTTGATCTCTTCCAGCAGGGCGGCGTCGCCGGCAAGCACGAGGCTCTCCACCTCGCGCCCGGCCGACACCTGGGCGTCGGCCTTGGCCTTGTGGATGGCCTGCACGGCGGCGACCGCCCGCTCCAGGCTTGCCGCGTTGGCGGGCTCGGCGATGCCCCCGAAGTCCGCGGCACCGGGCCAGGGAGCCCGGTGGATGCTCGGCTCGCCGCGCTCCTCGGCAAACCGCCACGACCAGATCTCCTCGCTGATGTACGGGAGGGTGGGTGCGAACAAGCGCAGCAGCACGTCGAGCGCCAGACGCAGGGTCGCCACCGCGGAGCCCTGGGCGGCGGCGTCCGCGCCGTCTCCGCGGGCGCGGGTCTTGGCCAGCTCGAGGTAGCTGTCGGTGAAGCGCGACCAGAAGAAGGTCTCGGTCTCCTGGAGTGCCAACGCGAAGTTGAAATCTTCGAAGGCGGCCGTGGTTCGTTCCACCAGCGCCCGCAGCTCGGCCACGAAGGCCAGGTCGAGCTCGGCCGTGATGGGCTGCACCTCGCTCTCCTGGGCCAGCACGAACTTTCCCGCGTTGAAGAGCTTCGTGACCAGCCGCTTGCCGACCTTGAGCACCTTCTCGTCGAAGGCCGTGTCCACGCCGAGTCGCGCGCTGCCGGACCAGTAGCGGCATGCGTCGGCGCCGAAGCGCTCGATGTAGGGCAGGGGCGTCTGCACGTTGCCCAGACTCTTCGACATCTTCTTGCGGTCCGGGTCGAGCACCCATCCCGATATGAGGGCGTTCTTCCAGGGGATCGAGTCCTCGTGCAGCAGCGCCTTGGCGATCGTGTAGAACGCCCAGGTGCGGATGATCTCGGGACCCTGGGGCCGGACGTCCGCCGGGAAGAGGCCCGCATGCCGTTCGGGGTCGTCGGCCCAGTGCGAGCCGATCTGGGGCGTCATCGAGCTGGTGAACCAGGTGTCGAAGACGTCGGCTTCGCCGATGAAGCCGCCCGGCTTCCCGCGCTGCGTCTCCTCGTAGCCGGGGGCCGGAACGGCCATGGGGTCGACCGGAAGCTGCTCCGCGCCGGCGGGGATCGGACGCGCGAAGTCGGGCTCGCCGGCGTCGTCGAGCGGGTACCACACCGGAATGGGCACGCCGAAATGGCGCTGGCGCGATACGCACCAGTCCAGTTGCAGGCCCTCGGTCCAGTCCCGGTAGCGCACGTGCATGAACTCCGGGTGCCACTTTACCTCGGCGCCCTTGGCCAACAGCGGCTCCTTCTTGTCCATCAGGCGCACGAACCACTGGCGCGTGGGTACGAATTCGAGAGGACGCGGGCCCTTCTCGTAGAACTTGACGGTGTGCTCCATGGGCTCGGGCTCGCCTTGAAGCGGCGGGCCGCTACCGGTGGCGCTGCCGTCGGGGCCGCGCAGCAGCTCCACCACCCGCTTCTGCGCCTGCTTCACGTTCTTGCCGGCCAGCTCCGCGTAGAAGCGGTTGGCCGCGTCGGGATCGAGACTCTCCCAGCCCTCGCTACCGAAGGTGACATCGCCCAGGCGGCCGTTGCGTTGCACGAGCTGGCGCAGCGCCAGGCGCTGCTCGCGCCACCAGAGCACGTCGGTGGCGTCGCCGAAGGTGCACACCATCAGGATGCCGGTGCCCTTGTCCGGATCCGCGAGCTCGCTGGGGAAGATGGGCACCGGCGCGCGGAAGAGGGGCGTCACCGCGTTGCGCCCGAAGAGACCTCGGTAGCGCGCGTCGTCCGGATGGGCCGTCACCCCCACGCACGCCGCCAGCAGCTCCGGGCGGGTAGTGGCGACGACGAGGCTCTCGTCCGAGTCCTCGACCCCGAACTCGATGCGGTGGTAGGCGCCTGTCAGCTCACGGTCGTCCACCTCGGCCTGGGCTACGGCGGTTTGGAAGTCCACGTCCCACATGGTCGGCGACGACGAGTTGTAGACGTGCTCCTTCCGGAAGAGGTCCAGGAAGGAGAGCTGCGCCGTGCGCCGGCAATGGTCGTCGATGGTGGCGTACTCCAGACTCCAGTCGACGGAGAGCGCCGCCCGCTGCCACAGGGCCTTGAAGGTCTTCTCGTCCTCGGCCGTCAGCCGGTGGCAGAGTTCGATGAAGTTCTCCCGCGAGAGCAGCCGCGGGCGGCCCTTGCGGGCC
>CAXMOD010000053.1:0-31541 GCA_964194905.1 uncultured Desulfobacterales bacterium
AAAGACCCTCGATGCGTCGCGTGCCCTCGCCGGCCACGCGCGCGAGCACGTTCTCCACGAGCAGGGGAATGTCCTCGCGACGCGCGCGCAGGGGCGGCAGCGACACGGGCACCACGTTGATGCGGTAGTAGAGGTCGGAGCGGAAGGTGCCGGCTTCGATGTTCGCCGCCAGGTTGCGGTTGGTGGCGGCTACGATGCGCGCATCCACTGAGATGGGCTCGGCGCCACCGAGGCGTTCGATCGTGCGCTCCTGGAGCGCGCGCAGCAGCTTGGCTTGTACGGCAGGCGCGATCTCGCCGATCTCGTCGAGGAAGAGGGTCCCGCCACTGGCGGCCTCGAAGCGTCCGATGCGCTGCTCGCGCGCATCGGTGAAGGCGCCGCGCTCGTGGCCGAACAGTTCACTCTCGAGCAGCGTGTCGGGGATCGCGGCGCAGTTGATGGCGACGAAGGGGCCCTCGTGGCGCGGCGACAGGTCGTGCAGCGCGCGCGCCACCAGCTCCTTGCCGGTGCCGCTCTCGCCCTGGATGAGCACGTTGGCGCGCGCTTGAGCCACGCGCTCGACGGTGCGAAAGAGTTCCTGCATCACGGCGGTCTTGCCGATCAGGTCGCCGAGCCGGCTACGCCCCGAGACCTCGTCGCGCAGGCGCGCCACCTCCTCCTCGAGGGCGCACTGCTCGAGGAGACGGCTCACCTTCAGGCGCAGGGCGTCCACCTCGAAGGGCTTGGTGATGTAGTCGGCGGCGCCGCGCTTCATCGCCTCGACGGCGGTGTTCAGCGTCTTGGTCGCCGTCAACACGATGACCGGAGCGCGAACGCCCCGCTCGCCCAACTCCGTCAGCACGTCCAGACCGCTGCGGCCGGGCATGACCAGGTCGAGGATCACGAGGTCCGGCGGCTTGGTGTCGAGGGTAGCGAGGGCCTCGTCGCCGTTGCCGGCGGTGATCACCTCGCAGTCCTCCTTGAGCAACATGCGCAGCGATTCCTGCACGCCGGGCTCGTCATCCACGACGAGTACGCGAGGCATGGCGGGCACCATACCACGGGCACCGCGCCTCTCCGTGGGTGGAAAGGCCGACCACTGCGGAGCGGGCCGGGGCGGGACACTGGCCCTCCGCTCCACTCTCGCGAAGCCACTCGGGGACGACGCGAGGCTTCGAGGCTCCTATCAGTCGCTCCGGGCCAATGTCCCGCCCCGGCCCGACGTAGGGTTCAGGCGTTGAGGTCGATGAGGATGACCGTTTCGGGGGACTCGGAGGTGCTGACGGTCATGCTGCCCCCCTGGGCGCGCACCACCGCGTCCGCGAGCACCAGCTCCAGGGCGGTCTCGGCCAGCGAGATGCCCTCCACCTCCACTGCCGGCAGGATCTCGTCCGGGCTCTCGAAGCGGATCAGCACCCGCACGCTGGCGGGTGCGTCATCGCCGTCGCCCGGGTGATGACGCGACGCCACGTAGATGTCGCCGCGCTCGGGCACCAGCTCGAGCGCCTTGTCGAGGAGCGCCTCGAAGGCGAAGCGGTACTGGGTGGCGTCGCCCAGCGCGCCCCCGTGCTCCCGATCCAACTCTCTCAGCACCACCAGGCGTCGCGCCTGGATCTCGTCGCGGCGCGCCTCCAGCAACTCGTCCAGCAGGGCCGAGACGTCCACCGGCTTGCGCTCGGGCGTGCCCAGCGCGGCGAAGCGCGCCAGCCGATCTATGGCGTGCTCGATGCGCCGCACGTCGTCGCCCACGATGCCCGCGAAACGGGTGCGGAAGTCCGGGTCGTCGAAGCGCTCGGGCAGGAGCGACGAGAAGGTTCGGATCGCCACCAGCGGGTTGCGTACCTCGTGGGAGATGGCGCCGATCAGCCGGCGCAGCGCGTCCGGGGCGTGGCGAACCGGCGCCGCCTCGGCCGGGACGCGGGGCTCCGGGTCTGTGCCGGCTCGCGCCGGCCCGGCCTCGTCCTCCTCGGCTTCCACCGCGATCGGGGTGCCGGCGTCGTCGAAGCGCTCGTCGCGCGCCACCACCGGGTCTCGCCAGTCGGCGGGGCCCTCGAAGCGCAGGTCCGCGGCACGCAGCACCTCGCCGGTGCCCGCGGCCAGGGTGCGCACCACCAGGGTCTCCAGCTCGCGCAGGTTGCCGGGCCACGAGTAGTCGAGCAGCACCTTGAGAGCGTCCTGGCCCAGATGCACGGGCGCCTGGCCCCGGGCCGTGCACCAGGCGAGGGCGGTGTCCAGCGTGAAGGGCTCGATGGCATCGGGCCGCTCGCGCAGCGGCGGGATGCGCACCTCGAGCTCCGAGAGCACCTGCGCCAGGACCAGGTCGAGGGATTCGGCCGGGTCGTCGGGTCCCAGCTCCGAGCACGTGGCCACCCAACGCACCCGCGCCGGCGGCCCCGCCACGCCCTCCGGCAGCCCGCCGCTCTCCACCCAGCCGCGCAGCGCGCGCTGGGCCGGGAGCGGCAGCCGCTCCACGTCTTCCAGACACAGGGTCAGGCCACGGACCGCCGCCGGCTGCGCGGTCGCTGCGGCCACCGCCGCGCGCAGGCTCTCGGCCCCGATTCCGTCGCAGGCGATGCGGGCCAGGTGGCCGCCCTCGGTCCCGCCAAAGGCGTGCACGTAGGCCGCCAGCAGACCGCGGCCGGTACCGGGCTCACCGCGCACCAGCAGCGGCACCTCCACCAACCGCGGATCCAGCGCGCGCAGCACCGCAGGCAGCTCGAGATCCGCGAACCAGCGCGCGAAGCGCGCCGAAACGGCGTCGCGCACGCGGCGCTCGGAGAGTGTGGCGGCGCGCCGGCGCGCCCGGACCGCGCGCACGCGGCGGCGCAGCTGCGCACCCTCCGAAGGGAAGGCGAGCACTTGGATGGGCAGCGTGTCGAACAGGCGTCGGGCTTCCTCGGCCTCGGTAGCCTCGGCCAGCAGGATCCAGCGCGCATCGGGATGGCGCGCCGACTGGCCGTGGGCGAACTCGAGCTCCTGCTCGAAGTCGCCGGCCACGCCCAGCACCACCAGGTCCGGAGAGGTCGCCTCGTGGAAGCGCGCGTCCGTGGGACCGCCCATCACGGCGTCCGGGCCCACGCCGGCCAGGCGCGCGAGGGAGGCACGCTGCTGCGACTGGCGATGAACGATCCAGACTGAGGACATAGACCCATTCGAGCGGGCGACTGGCGCCGACGCGATCCCCCAGCCGCGCGGTCCGACTCGGCCGCACGTCCCCGGGGAAGTGAATCGCAAGCCCCGTGCCAAGGATGGGCCACACGCGAGTCGTGCGCAGCCGGGTGCAGCAAGACGTCGCTGCGGCTCGGAAACGCGCCGCCGGCCCCACGAGAGCGACGTGGACCCGCGTGGGATCCACGCCTCCCAAAATGGGAACAAGACTACCCACCCGCATACCCGGCGGCGCTGGTAGAGTAGCGGGGTTCACCCCGGCGCATCGGTCCCGTGGCCTCGAGTGGTTCCGAGCCTGGGGAGTTCCGGAGGGGGGATTCTTGGCGGTGATCGACGGCGGGCCCCGGGTCCGTCTCCGCAACCATTTCGATCGGCCCTACGACGACGCGATCTCGGCGGCGCGCACCTGCTACTCGCCGCGGGTCATCGACGCCGAGGAGATCACCGAGCGGCAACGACGCAACATCGGCCCGCTCACCTACAACGGTGGGCACCACACGGTGTACCAGCACGCCACCTTCGAGTTCTCGCTCTCGGGCCTCTCCCGCCAGCTCGTCTGGTGCTTCCTCCACGCGTTCCCGTTCTACAACACCGAGCAGCAGAGCCAGCGCTACGTGCGTCTGGACGAAGTGCGCGCCCACGTGCCGCCCGAGTTGGGGGGCGAGGCGCGCGCGATCTACGAGGGCGCGGTGGAGTCCGCCTGGGGCGCGTACGCCGAGCTGACGCGGCGCCTGGTTCCGGTGACCCAAGGCATCCTGGCCGACCTTTGGCGTCTCTCGGAGCGCCAGAACAAGGCCTTCGGCCGCAGCGTCAAGCGCGAAGCCGAGAAGAAGGCCATCGAGACCGCCCGCTACGTGATCCCGATCGGCTGTCACACGGCCATGGTCTACACGATCTCCGGCCTGGTGCTGCACCGATTGCGCCGCATGGCGGCCACCTGCGACGCATCGGCGGAAGCACGGCGCCTGGTGGATCGCATGGTCGTGTGCGTGGAGGCGGTGGACCCGGACTTCTTCCGCCAGGTGGGCGAGCCGCCGCTGGCCGACGACCAGGCCCTGGAGCGCATGCTGCCCGGGCCGGGACTCGGCGACAAGGCGGCCATCGAGGCCTTCGACGGCTCCCTCGACGGGCGCGTCTCGCGCCTGGTGGACTGGGGAGCGCGCGCCCCCCAGGTAGTGGCCGATGCCGTGCGCAACGTGCTGGGGCGCCCGGACCTGCCCAACGCCGAGGCGCTCGCCCTGGTGCTCGACCCGGCGCGCAATCGCTACCGGCTGGACACGCTCAACGTATCGGCCAACGCGCCGGTGATGCGCACCCTCGAACACGCGCACTACACCTTCCGCAAGAAGCTCTCGCACACGGCCGACTCCCAGGACCAGCGCCACCGCATGGTGCCGGGCTCGCGACCGCTGCTGTCGCGCACGGTGCCTGCCGCGTCCGACGTGGTCACGCCGGGCCTGATCGCCGAGAACCCGGACTGCCAGGTTGTCTACGTCGAGGCGATCGAGGCGGCGTGGGAGGCCCGCGCGCGCCTGCTCTCGCGCGGCGTGAATCCCGAGCTCGCCCTCTACGTCCTACCCAACGCGCTGTCGGTGCGTTTCGAGGAGTCCGGGTCGCTGCTCCACCTGCTGCACAAGTGGACGCTGCGCACCTGCCTCAACGCCCAGCGCGAGATCTGGGAGGCCTCCATGGACGAGATCGAGCAGGTGCGCGAGATCCACCCGGAGCTGACGGAGCACGTCGGCCCGCCGTGCTTCGTGCGAAGCGGCCGGGCGCGGCCGCGTTGCACCGAGGGCACCCACTTCTGTGGCATTCCCGTGTGGCGGAACTTCCCGGACGTTGAGCGGAGGATCTGACATGCGCCGCGCGATCTGCGCGGCGGGGCTCGCCGTTGCCCTCGCCGCGGCGGTCGGGGTGGGCACGGCGAGTGCCGCGTCCCTCGACCTCACCGGCACCTGGTTCGTGCTCGTCCACTACAAGGACAGCGCCAGCAACAACCCGGACTTCGAACGCTGGCAGGATCGCATCTGGGTGTTCGAGCCGGCAGGCTCGCGCCTGAAGTGGATCGAGTACCCGATCGTCGTTTTCAACGACGGGTCCGGGCGCTTCGAACGCACCAGCAGCCAGTACGCCCGGGTCATGCACTTCTGGGAGCCGAACGCTGCTCAGCGGGACGAGATCGAGAGCGGGCTCTCGATCAACCACCGGGGCTCCAAGACCAAGAGTCTGCGTGGATCCGCGGCCGAGGGCTGGCGCTCGCGCGGGCCCATCACGGCGTTCTCCGCCAACACGCTCACCTACACCGAGATCTGGAGCGTCGACGACCTGGCCGGGCTGCCGGTCTTCAGCTTCCACGAGTCGCTCGGCGGCGCCCGGGCCGAAACCCTGGACGGCCAGACCGAGTACCGGACCACCGAGATCGCGCCCTCCGGCGAGCTGCGAGGCAGCTACAACCGCGACGGTACGCGCCCGGGCAGCTTTCGGATGATTCGCGCCGGCGCGGTCGGCGAAGTGAAGAAGTCGCGCAGCCAGGCCGAGGTGCGGGCCCGCGCGATGAGTGCCACCGGCGGCGCGTCGGCCGCCGAGGGTCTGGGGAATCAGCTGAGCCAGCCGGACGTGAGCGAGCGCGAGGTGCGAGAGGTCCTGATGGGCAAGGTCCTCGCCGCGGGCGGGGATCCGCGGGCCGTCGACGCCGAGATCCGTTCGCTCGCCGCCGCCATCATGGCGGAGTACCGCAAGGGAACACCTCCGGCCGAGATCGAGCAGATGGTGCGCGACGGGGCGCTCCGCCCCTGAGCGCCGTGCCCCACGTGCGCCGCGCCGGTCCGCGCGACGCAGAGACGGTCACCCGCCTGTGGCTCGCCCTGGGCGACCATCAGGCCCCCTTCGACCCGGCCTTCGCCCAGCGCCGCGACGAGCGCGCCCGGGACGCCGCGCGGGAGATCGTGGATCGTCTGCTCGCCGACCCCGACGCGGCGATCTTCCTGGCAGAGCGCGACGGGCGTGGCGTAGCCCTGTGCATCGTGCGCGCGGCGCGGGCGCCGGCCGTCGCCGCCGAGACCGAGCGCGCGGAGATCAGCGATCTCTTCGTCGAGGAGCCGGCGCGACGCGGGGGCATCGGCCGCGCTCTGGTGGACCACGCGACCCGCTGGGTGCGCGGCCGGGACATTCCGCGGATGACCGTCCGGGTGGCGGTCGGCAACCCGGAGGGCCAGGCTTTCTGGCGCGCGCTCGGCTTCGCCGACCTCGTGGACGTGCTGCAACGGCGCGTGTAGCCTCACCCTCTGGAAGACGGGAGGTCTGCCACGATGGCCGAAAAACTGAACCCCCTGGCCGCGCAGTTGAACGAGCGCCTGGAGAAGGCCGCCCCCGAGGTGGCGGCGATGCTCTCGGCGTACGGGCGTCGCCTCTACTTTCCCAAGGGCATCCTGTCCCAGGGTGCGGAGGCGAAGAAGCACGCCCACCGGTTCAACGCGACCATCGGCATCGCCACGGAGGGCGGCGGTCCCATGTACCTGCCGTCGCTGCAGAGTCACCTGCCGGACCTCGCACCCGAGGAGATCTACAACTACGCGCCGCCCGCCGGCCGGCCGGGACTGCGTGAGCGCTGGCGGGAGAAGTTGCTGGCCGAGAACCCGTCGCTCGAGGGCAAGGCGTTCGGCCTGCCGATCACGACCGCCGCCATCACCCACGGACTCTCGCTGGCCGGCGAGCTCTTCATCGACCCCGGTGACCGGGTGGTGCTGCCGGACAAGCTGTGGGGAAACTACCGGCTCGGCTACGAGGTCCGGCTCGGCGCCCAGATCGTCACGTACCCGTTCTTCGCGGGCGGTGGCTTCAACACGGCTGCGTTCGCGGAGGCCTTGGAGGAGAACGCCCGCGGCCGCGAGAAGCTGATCGTGCTGCTCAACTTCCCGAACAACCCCACCGGGTACATGCCGACCGACGCGGAAGGGGAGGCCATCGTCCGTGCCCTCGAGGCGCGTGCCGAAGCAGGTACGCGCATCGTGGCCGTGTGCGACGATGCCTACTTCGGCCTCTTCTACCACCTGGGCGGCGCGTCCATGACCGAGTCGCTCTTCGCGCGGCTGGCGGGCCGGCACCCGAACCTGCTGGCGGTGAAGCTCGACGGCGCCACCAAGGAGCTCTTCGTGTGGGGCCTGCGCTGCGGCTTCATCACGTTCGGTCCGGGCCGCGCCGAGACGGCAGACGAAGTGAGCGATGTACTCGACGCCAAGACGCGCGGCGCCATCCGCGCGGGCATCTCCAACAGCCCCATGCTCTCCCAGAGTCTGGTGGAAAAGGCCCTCGCCGCCTCGTCCATTGCGGACGAGCGCAAGCAGAAGAGCGAGCTCCTGCGCGCGCGGGCCACCAAGGTTTTCGAGGTGGCGGGCGCGCCGCGCTTCTCGGAGAGCTGGGAGGTCTACCCCTTCAACAGCGGCTACTTCATGTGCGTGAAGGTGCAGGGCGCCGACGCCGAGGCGGTGCGCCAGAAGCTGCTCGCCGATGAGGGCATCGGCGTGATCGCCCTGGGCAAGACCGACGTCCGCGTGGCCTTCTCCTGCCTGGAGGAGGAGGGCGTGGAGCCCCTCTTCGAGGCGCTGCACCGCGTGGTCCAGGCCCTCCGCGACGATTGAGCGGGCTTAAGGAGCAGGCAGAGGGCGCCGAAACCCCCTCAAGTCCCGGGCTTTTCCCTCCGATGAGGGGGGCATGTTCCGGGACCGCTCCATCCTGATCACGGGGGGCACGGGCTCCTTCGGCCGCGTGCTCGCACGCACCCTCCTCGCCAACCACGCGCCCCGGCGCCTGGTGATCCTCTCGCGCGACGAGCTGAAGCAGTACGAGATGCGCGCCGACTTCGGCGACGACCCGCGCCTGCGCTTCTTCATCGGCGACGTTCGCGACCGCGAGCGCCTGGAGAGGGCCTTCAGCGGCATCGACACGGTGGTCCACGCGGCCGCCATGAAGCAGGTGCCGGCGGCGGAGTACAATCCCTTCGAGGCGATCAAGACGAACGTCTTCGGGGCGGAGAACGTGATCAACGCCGCCATCGACTGCGGCGTGGATCGGGTCATGGCCCTCTCCACCGACAAGGCGGCGAACCCCATCAACCTGTACGGCGCCACCAAGCTGTGCAGCGACAAGCTCTTCGTCGCCGGCAACAGCTATTCCGGCGACGAAGGCACGCGCTTCTCGGTGGTGCGATACGGAAACGTGGTGGGCAGCCGCGGCAGCGTGGTGCCCTTCTTCCGCAAGCAGCGCGAGGCGGGAATCGTGCCCGTCACCGACCCGCGCATGACGCGTTTCTGGATCACCCTAGAGCAAGGCGTGCTGTTCGTGCTGAAGAGCTTCGCGCGCATGCGCGGCGGCGAGATCTTCGTACCCAAGATCCCCAGCATGCGAGTCGTGGATCTGGCGGAGGCGATCGCGCCCGAGTGCGACATCGTGAACGTGGGCATCCGTCCCGGCGAGAAGCTCCACGAGACGCTGATCGGCGAGGACGACGCGCGCCGCACGCTGGAGTTCGAGGATCACTACGTGCTCGTTCCGGAGTTTCCGTGGTGGAAGGACGAGGAGCGCAAGGGCAGGCCGCTGCCCGACGGCTTCTCCTACCGGAGCGACAACAACGAATGGTGGCTCTCGGTGGACGAACTCCGCCGGATGGCCGAGAAGCTGTGAGTGACCGCACCCCCTTCATCCCGTATGCACGCCAGGACGTGGACGAGGACGACATCCGCGCCGTCTGCGAGGTGCTGCGCAGCGAGCGGCTGACCCAGGGCGCAGCGGTCGAAGCGTTCGAAGAAGCGCTGGCCGCCCGCGTGGGCGCGCGCTTCGCGGTTGCGGTGTGCAACGGCACGGCGGCGCTGCACGCGGCCTACCACGCGGCCGGCCTGGGTCCGGGGCACACCTGCCTGACGACGCCGATCACCTTCGCCGCCACGGCCAACGCAGCGCTACAGCTGGGCGCCGGCGTGGAGTTCGCCGACGTGGACCCGGATACGGCGCTGCTCGATCCCGAAGCCGCGGCGCGCTGCGCCGGACCGGCCACCCGGGTGATCGCGCCCGTACACATGGCCGGCCAGCCCGCCGACCTGCCCGCCCTGCGCAGCCTGGCCGACGAGGTGGGCGCGACCGTCGTGGAGGACGCCTGTCACGCCCTCGGCTCAGAGTACTTCGACGCGGCTGCGGGCGAGTGGGTGCCGGTGGGCGCCTGCCGCGACAGCGCCATGACCGCGTTCTCCTTCCACGCGGTGAAGCACGTCGCCATGGGCGAGGGCGGCGCCGTCACCACCAACGATCCGGCGCTGCGCGAGCGGCTGATTCGCTTCCGCAATCACGGCATCACCCTCGACCCGGCTTCGTTCGAGGAGCCGGATCCGGGACCCTGGCACCGGGAGATGCACGAGCTGGGCATGAACTACAAGGCCAGCGACATCCACTGCGCCCTGGGCCTCTCCCAGCTGCGCCGTCTGGACGCGTTCGTGACGCGACGCCGCACGATCGCGGCGCGCTACGACGCGGCGTTCGCCGACGACCCGCGGGTGCGCCCGCTGGCACAGCGGTCCAGCGCCCACTCGAGCTGGCATCTCTACGTGGTGCGTGTGGACCCGGAACGTCGGAGGCGCGTCATCGAGGATCTCCACGCGCGGGGCATCGGCGCCCACGTGCACTACCTGCCGGTGCACCTGCATCCCTGGTATCGCAAGCAGCGCGGCTTCGCGCCGGGCTCGTTCCCGTCCGCCGAGCACTACTACGCGAGCGCCGTGACCTTGCCCCTCTTCCCGGCCATGAGCGACGCGGATGTGGAGCGCGTGATCGCCGCTGTCGGCGAGGTGACGGCGTGAGCGACGCTGCCCGAGCCCAGCGGCCCGAGGGCCGTGTAGTCGCCGTGATCCAGGCGCGCATGGGATCGACGCGGCTGCCGGGAAAGGTGCTGTTGCCGCTGGGCGGGCGGACCTTGCTGGCGCACGTGGTGGAGCGCGTGGCGCGCGCCCGCGGCGTGGACGAGGTGCGGGTGGCGACGACCGAGCGGGCCGGTGACGAGGCCGTGGCCCGGGAGGCGGCGGCCTGCGGCGCCGCGGTGACGCGCGGCCCGGAGCAGGATGTGCTTGCGCGCTACGCCCAGGCCGCGCGCGAGGCCGACGCCGCCGTCGTGGTTCGCGTCACGTCGGACTGCCCGCTGTTGGCGCCCGAGCTGGTGGAGCGCGCCCTCGCGCAACTCGGCGACGAGCGCGCGGACTACGTCTCGAATACGCGCAAGCGCAGCTTTCCGCGCGGGCTCGACGTGGAGGTGCTGCGCCGCGAGGTGCTCGAGGCCGCGGCGCGCGAGGCGCGCGAGCCCGCCGAGCGTGAACATGTGACGCCCTTCGTGTGGCGCCGCCCCGAGCGCTTCCGCCTGGGGGACCTGCTGGCGGAGCCCGATGAGGAGGCGCCGGACTTCCGTCTCACGGTGGACGAGCCGGCCGACTACGCAGCCGTCTGCGCCGTCGCCCAGCTCCTGCCCCCGGCCGATCCCTCGGCGCGCGCGCTCGCGCGGGTGTTGCGCGGGGCCCCCTGGCTCGGCGCGATCAACGCCCATGTGGAGCAGAAGCCCGTCTGAGCCCGCAGAGGGGCGCAGCTTCGCCCCGCAACGCGGCGGCGGGGAAGCGGATTTTGCCGTCAAGTCGCGGGTCCGGACGGTCGATCAGGAAGGCCATGAGCCCTCATGCCAGCCATGCTCCCGGAGCTGCCCCCGGAGTCTTGATCCGCGCCGACGGCGGCATCGGCATCGGCGCCGGCCACGTGGAGCGCTGCCTCAACCTGGCGCGCGGTCTGCGCGTGATGGGCGCGCAGGTCAGCTTCCTGTCGGCACAGCTCGACGCGTCGCTGCGCTGGCGCGTCGAAGGCGCGGGCTTTGGCGTGCAGGATCTTCCCGAAGCGCCGGAGGCTCGCTGCGAGGCCACGCTCGCGGCGTTGCGCGACGCGGCGACCCTCGTCGTAGACCACTACGGCATCACGGAAGACGACGAGGCGGCCTTCGCCGCGCAGATCGATTGCCTGGTGGTGATCGAAGATCTGCCGGGTCGCTGGCACCACGCACACGTGCTGCTCGACCAGACCTTCGGCCGCAGCGCGCAGGAATACGTCGGCTGTGTGGCGCCCGGGACGACGCTGCTCCTAGGTGCCGGCTACGCGCTGCTGCGTCCCGAGTTCCGCGCGCTGCGCGTCGAGGCGAGGGCGCGTCGCGCGCGCGCCGACGTGAAGAACCTGCTCATCTCGTTCGGCGGCTCGAACCCCGACGACGTGGTGGTGCGTCTGGCCGAGCTCCTGGTCGCGCACGACGTGCACAAGACCTTCGAGATCCGCCTGGTGGAGGGCCTCGCGTTCGACGCAGCCGCCTCGGCACATGTGCGCGAGCTGCTGGGCGACGCCTCGTGCCTCTCCGGCCACGTCACGAACATGCCGGAGCTCGTCCAGTGGGCCGATGTGGCCATCGGCGCCGGCGGTGTCTCCACCTGGGAGCGCTGCACCCTGGGGCTCCCCACGCTCCTGGTAGCCGTCGCCGACAACCAGGCCCACATCGCGCGCAACGTGATCCGCGAGGGCGCGGCCCTCGCCGCCGGCGGCGTGGAACTCGACGAGGCGGCCATCCTTGCGGGCCTCGACCGCCTGCAGCGCGACGCCGACTTCTACCGGAACACGGCTGCGCGCGCATTCGAGGTGTGCGACGGCGCCGGGGTGGAGCGCGCCAGTGCCGCCATCCGAACGAGCTCCGCTGCGCGGGCCGGGACGAACTCCGCTGCACGAGCCGCGGGCGCGGCGCGATGAAGGTGCAGATCCTCGTCGACAACCCGGATTCGTGGATGGTGCCCCACGCAGGCGAGCTGTGCGCCCAGGTTCGTGAGCTGGGCCACGACGCGCGTCTTCTGCACGATCCCGAAGCGGTGGAGGCGGGCGACATGTTGGTGCTGCTCTCCTGCGAGCGTCGCTTCCGCGATCTGGCCAAGAACACCCACAACCTCGTGGTGCACGAGAGCGCGCTGCCCGAGGGACGCGGGTGGTCGCCTCTCACCTGGCAGATCCTGGCGGGCGAGAACGAGATCCCGATCACCTTGTTCGAGGCGGTCGATGCGATCGACGCCGGGCCCATCTACCTGCAGGACGTGATGCACTTCGCCGGCCACGAGCTGCTTCCCGAGCTGCGCGCGGAACAGGCGCGCAAGACGCTGGAACTGGTGTTGCGCTTCCTCGACGCGCAGTCGGACCTGGAAGAACGCCCCCAACGGGGCGAGGGCAGCGCCTTCCCGCGGCGCACGCCGTCCGACAGCCGTCTCGATCCCAAACGCAGCCTGGCCGAGCAGTTCGACCTGCTACGAGTGTGCGACAACGAGCGCTACCCGGCCTGGTTCGAGCGCGACGGCGTGAAGTACGTGTTGCGCATCGAGAAGGCCGGAGACTGAGGGCGCCATGGCGAGCTACGTCATCCTCTCGGAGAAGCAGTGGAACGCCGACCTGGCGGTGAATCTCGAAGGAAAGCTCGGCGGCAACTGGCACCACCTGACGGAGCTCTCGCCCCACGCCCTCGAGGCGATCGAGCCCGCGCTCGTCTTCGTGCCCCATTGGTCGCACATCATCCCGCCGGAGATCTTCGAGCGTTGGCCGTGCGTCGTCTTCCACATGACCGACCTGCCCTACGGCCGCGGCGGCACGCCGCTGCAGAACCTGATCGTGCGCGGCCACCGCTCCACCATGATGAGCGCGATCGACGTCGTCGAGGAAGTGGACGCCGGGCCGATCTACCTGAAGAAGCCGCTCTCGCTCGAAGGGAGCGCCCAGGAGATCTACCTGCGCGCGTCCGGCGTGATCGAGTCGATGATCGAGGAGATCGTGCGCAAGCGCCCCGAGCCGCAGCCCCAGGTCGGCGAGGTGGTGCACTTCGATCGCCGCCGTCCGGCGCAGAGCGACCTCTCGGGTCTCGCGGACCCCGACACGGTCTTCGATCACATCCGCATGCTCGACGCCGACGGCTATCCCCACGCCTTCATCGAAGGCGAGGGAGTTCGCATCGAGCTGACCGGTGCGTCGCGCGCCGAGGACGGGAGCATCCGAGCCCATGCTCGAATCGTTGCAAAATAGGCGCGTCCTGCTGGTCGTCGCCCACCCGGACGACGAGGTGCTCGGCGCGGGTGCCAGCGTGCACCGGCTGGTCGCCGAGCTGGGGGCGACCGTGCACGTGGTCGTGCTCGGTCGAGGCGCCGCCGCGCGCGACGGACGGAATGCGGCGCTTGGCCAGTCCGCCAACGAGCGCGACGCCGAAGCGGCGCGCCTGTGCCTCGGCTACCAGACCCTCTCGTTCCACGACCTACCGGACAACCGCTTCGACTCGGTGCCGCTCCTCGACATCGTGAAGATCGTGGAGAAGGAGAAGGCGGCCTTCGGTCCCGAGGTCGTGCTCACCCACCACGCGGGCGACGTGAACGTCGACCATCAGCTCACCTGTCGCGCGGTGGTGACGGCCACCCGCCCGCTGGAAGGGGAACGCGTGCGCACGCTGCTGTCATTCGAGACGCCTTCCTCGACGGAGTGGCAGGCGGCGAACCATCCCCTGCCCTTCCGCCCCAATGTGTACTTCTCGGTGTCCGGCGAGGATCTCCATGCCAAGGTGGAGGCCATGGAGTGCTACGCGCTCGAGCGGCGTGCTTCCCCACACCCGCGCTCGGCGCGCGCCCTCGAGGCGCTGGCGGCGTGGCGCGGAAGCACGATCGGCTGCGAGTACGCCGAGGCCTTCATGCTGCTGCGGAGCGCTCTGTGAAGCGCATCCAACGCATCCTGATCGACGGGCGAGCCATCGGCCCCGGTGAACCGCCGTACGTGATCGCCGAGATCTCGGCCAACCACAACGGCAAGTACGAGCGGGCCGCCGAGCTGGTGCGGCTGGCCAAGGGAGCCGGCGCCGACGCCGTGAAGCTCCAGACCTACACCCAGGACACGCTGACCATCGACTGCGCGCGTCCGGAGTTCTCGATCCTCGAAGGGCCGTGGGCAGGACGCACGCTCTACGACCTCTACGGCGAGGCGTACACGCCCTGGGACTGGCAGCCGCGCCTGAAGGAGCTGGCCGACGAGATCGGCATCACGCTCTTCTCCACGCCCTTCGACGAGAGTGCCGTGGATTTCCTGGAAGCGATGGACGTGCCCGCCTACAAGGTGGCGTCCTTCGAGAACTCCGACGCGGCGCTTCTCGAGAAGGTGGCCGCCACCGGCAAGCCGGTGATCGTCTCGACCGGCATGGCGACCCAGGAGGAGCTCTCCGAGTCGGTGCAGCGCCTGCGGGCCTCCGGCTGCCGGGAGCTGGCCCTGCTGCGCTGCTGCTCCGCCTACCCGGCGCCGTCCGACGCCATGCATTTGCGCACGATCCCGCACATGCTGGAGGCCTTCGACACCGTGGTCGGTCTCTCGGACCACACCCTCTCGAGCGACGCGGCCATCGCCGCGGTGGCGCTCGGCGCCTCGATCGTGGAGAAGCACTTCATCGGGGCGCGCAGCGACGGCGGGCCCGACGCGGCCTTCTCCATCGAGCCCGACGAGCTGGCCGCCCTGGTTGGGGCGCTGCGGGCGGCGTGGGCGGCGTGCGGAAGCGTTCACTACGGGAGCAGCGAGGTGGAGGAGCCGAGCCGCGTCTTCCGGCGCTCGCTCTTCGTGGTGGCAGACGTGGCCGAGGGCGAGCCCTTCACGCGCGAGAACGTTCGCTCGATCCGGCCGGGCCACGGCCTGCCGAGCAAGCACCTGGACGACGTGCTGGGCCGGCACGCGACGCGTGCCATCGAACGCGGTACGCCGCTGCGCTGGGATCTGCTCGCCTAGCCGAGCTTCCTGCGCGCCAGCGCGGCGAGCGCCCCGGCGTACAGGCACAGGGAGAGCGAGGTGGCTGCGGCCACACCGGCGAGTCCCCAGCCGGCCCAGGCCGCGGTGGAGCTGGCCACGACGTTGGTGACGAGTCCAAGCCCCTGCACCGCGAGGTAGCTGCGGTGGTGCCCCGCCGTGTTCAGAAAGTTGGCGCAACCCATCGCCGCACCCACCGCTACGACGCCCGGCAGCACCCAGAGGGCCGCTGCCACACCCGGCCCGTAGTCGGGTAGCCAGGCGCGGACGAAGATGGGGAGCGCGAGCGCGAGCAGCAGGGCGGGCGCGGCGCCGGCCGCGAGGCCACGCGCGCTGTGGCTGCGCACCAGCGGCCCGAGCGCGCGCGGGTCGCCCGAACGCCCCAGAGCGTGGGCCATCTCCGGGTAGGAGATCTGCGACGCCACCGTCGGCCCCAGGATGGCGGCGCCGAAGGCCAGGATCGCCAGCGTGTAGAGGCCGACCGCCTCGGTGCCGAGCCACGCCTGGAGTACCCAGCGGTCGGCGGTGGTCAGGAGCGAGAAGAGGATGCCCGCGGAGAGCAACGGCAGGCCCACGCCGACGAGCCGGCGCAGCGTCGCGGCCTCGAGCGCGGCGAGGCGCGGACGCGCCGGGTCGAGGGCGAAGCCGACCGCGGCCCCCAACGCGTGACCAGCGGCGAGCGCGACGGCGAGTCCCACCAGCCCCTCGCCTCCGAATGCGGCGTAGGTCGACACCATGACGATGGCGGCGGCGCCGGTCTGGAGCGCCTGACTCCGGAACTGGAGCTTCGCGCGCGCGCGCATGGTCGTGTAGAGGAAGATCAGGTTGCTCGAAGCGACCGCGCCGGCGGCGAGGAGCAGGGCCGGGTCGGCCCAGGCGCGCAGCGCCGGCACGGCCAGGCTCGCCACCCAGAGCGTGAGGGACCCGAGCGCGGCGAGCACCGCCCCGGCGAGGCCGACCGACTCGAGGTGCGCGGCCTCCCGCGTGTTGCCGCCGCCGAGGGCGATGGGCACGTCGCGCGCCATCCCGGTGAGTACGCCCAGGTGCGCGTGGCTCGCGTAGCCGATGAGGGCGGCCAGCAGATTCCAGGCGCCGAAGCGTTCCGGCCCCAGGCGCGCCGCGGCCCACAGGGTGAGGCCGAGCCGCGCGGCGTGGAAGAGTCCCGTAGCGCCGAGCAGCGCGGCGTAGTCACCGCGCCCTCCCCGTGCCCGGTCTGCCGGCAGCTCGACGGGAAGCACGCGCGAGCTCATCGCGCCGCTCCCTCGACGACACGCTGGCGCAGCACGCGTGCCAGGAAGAGTGGGTTGCCCACGAGGTAGCGACGCCAAAGGCGCCGCGGCTCGATGGCCAGACGGCCCAGCCACTCCAGGCCGCTCTCGGTCATCCAACGCGGTGCGCGGCGCAGCTCGCCGGAGAGGTAGTCGAAGACCGCGCCTCCGGTCAGCGCGACGCGCGCGTCCACGTCCGCCCAGTTGTCGAGCAGCCAGCGCTCCTGGAGCGGCATGCCGAGGCCCGTGACGAGGATGTCGGGCGAGGCGAGGTTGATCGCGTCCACCACCGCGCGGTTCTGGGCCGAGTCCCGGGTGCGGTCGAAGTAGCCGTCGTGCACGCCGGCGATGCGCAAGCGCAGATAGCGCGAGCTCAGCTCCGCCGCCGCGCGCTCCGCCACGCCGGGGCGTGCGCCGAGGAAGAAGAGGCTCCACTGCTGTCGCTCCGCCAGGGCGGCGAGCTGCCACATCCAGTCGGCGTAGGTGATGCGCTCCGGGATGCGCTTTCCCAGGATGCGCGCGCCGAGCATCACACCGGCTCCGTCGCAGAAGACCACCGGCGCCGAGTTCAGGAAGTCGCGGAACCAGGGCTCGGCCGAGGCGAGATTGAGGGCGTGCACGTTGGCGTTCAGTACCAGCTCGTGCCCTTCCGCGGCGATGACCTGGCCAATCCACATGTGCAGGGCGTCCACCGGGAGCGGATGCACGTCCACGCCGAGGACCTGGATCGCCGCCGCGGGCGCGCCGGGCGCTGTGTCCGAGGGCCTCCGGCCGTCCGTGCGCAGGGCCGCCTTCACCACCGCCGCTTCATCGGCACAAAGCGCCGCCCACCCAAGGGCGGAGCCTCGGGAGCTGCGTCCTCGCGAGAGTTGGAGTGAGGCTTTTCACCCTCGCCCTGCGAGATCCGGTCGGGAAGCAACGGGCCGGCGTAAGGATCCGGCGCCAACGGACCGATCCACCCGGCATGGCGCACCCGCACGCGACCGGGCTCGACGTCGCCACGGTGCGGCGTGCCCACGTCTACGCGGACCTCCTGGTCGTGGCGGCGGCGTGGCTGCTGGCCTGGGGTTCGCGGCGCCTGCTCGACCCGGTCTTCGGCTACGCCATCAACGGCGTCGAGATCTATGCGATGACCGCGCCGGTCGTGGCGCTCGCATGGGTGGCGTCGGGTTGGGCTTACGGCATCTACAGCCCACCGCGCCTGGCGAGCGCCAGCGACCACATCCAGCGCCTCGGCAAGGGGGTCCTGCTGGGCCTGCTCGTGATCGCGGGCCTGGGCTTCCTGGTGAAGGAGTGGCACTTCGGGCGTGGCGTGGTGCTCCTCAGCGCCGGCTGGTGCCTCGCCTTCCAGGGCGCGACGCGCCTCGCCTTCGCCCGTATCGAGAGGAGGCTGCGGGAGGCCGGACACCTCGACGTGAACGTCCTCATCCTGGGCGCGGGCGTCACGGGCATCCGCCTGGTGCAGAAGATCCAGGACCACCCGGAGGTCGGCTACCGCGTGGTGGGCTTCCTGGACGACGACCCGTCTCTCGAGGGCGACAAGGTGGCGGGCGTTCCCGTGCTGGGCGGCACGGTGGCGCTGCGCGCCATGGTGCGCTGGCACGGCGTGCGCGAAGTGTTCGTCGCCACGCCGGCCATGGGCCACACGCGCATGCTCTCGCTCGTTCTCGACTGCGAGGATCTGGACGTGACCTTCCGGGTCGTCACCAACCTCTTCGAGGTGCTCACCGCCGGAACACCCGTCGAGCTGGTGGACGACTTGCCCCTGGTGCGGCTCGGCGGGGCGCGCCCGGGTCCGTTCTACGAGCACGCCAAGCGCACGCTCGACGCGGTGGGCGCTGTCGTGGCGCTCGCACTCTCGGCGCCGCTCTGGGCGTGGGTGGCGTGGCGTATTCGCCGCGACAGTCCCGGGCCGGTGCTCTTCCAACAGGAACGCGTGGGCCGGGGCGGCGAACGGTTCCGCATGGTGAAGTTCCGCACCATGGCGAGCGACGCCGAGCCCTACGCCGTGGCGCCGCGCAGCGGCCGCGACCCGCGCATCACGCGCTTCGGCGCGTTCCTGCGCCGCTCCAGCATCGACGAGGTCCCGCAGCTCCTGAACGTGCTGCGCGGAGAGATGTCGCTGGTAGGCCCCCGGCCCGAGATGCCGTTCATCGCGGATCAGTACGACGAGTGGCAGCGGCGCAGGCTCACCGTGAAGCCCGGCATCACCGGGCTCTGGCAGATCCTGGGGCGCAAGGACCTGCCCATGCACGACAACCTCCAGTACGACTTCTACTACATTCGCAACCGCTCGCTGTGGATGGATGTGTCGCTCCTGGTGCGCACGGTAGGCGCGGTGCTTTCGCGGCGCGGCGCCTACTGATCGAGCTTCTCGAGGATGCGTACCAGGGTGCGCGCGCCGCGCTCGAGGTTCTGGATGGAGATCCGCTCGTTGGGCCCGTGGATGCCGCGGGTCTCCGACGGGGGAAGCCAGCGCGGCACGAAGCCGTAGGCCACGATCCCCAGGTCGCGGAAGTAGTGGGCGTCGGTGAAACCGGCGATGACCCGCGGCACGACCGCCGCATCGGGGTCCACGTCGGCCGCCACGGCGCGGATCGCCTCGAACAGTGGCGTGTCCGCCGGCGCGCTGCGCGACGCGAACGAGAGGATGGGCTCGATCTCTACACCGGGATCCGCGACGACGGTGCGGATGCGGTTGGCGAATACCTTGCAGCGCTGCCCGGGGAGGATGCGCGCGTCGAGGTGCGCGTAGGCCTCGGCCGGGAGGATGTTCGTGCGCGGACTGCCCTGGAGCACCGTGATGGTGACGGTGTTGCGCACCAGGGCCGCGCGACCCCGGTTCGAGAGGAAGCGGCTGCGAAAGAGCGGGTCCACGTCGAGCGAGAGGGCGAGCCGTTCGTAGCGCTCGGCGTCGTCGGGAGCCGCGTAGGGCGCCAGCTCGCGGAACATGCGCTCCACTTCGGGCGTCACGTGAACGTTGGTGTCCATGCTGCGGACGCGTTCGAGTGCGGCGATGAGGCGCGGCACGGCGGCGTCCGCGGACGGAGCCGAGCTGTGCCCCGGGGTGCCGCGCGCCGACACGCGCATCCAGCAGGGACTCTTCTCGGCCACCGCCACGCCCCACACGGGCGGCGCGGCGCCGTTGCCGACGAGGATTCCGCCGCCCTCGGTGAGCAGGTACTCCGCGTCACGCAACAGGTCCTTGCGTGAACTCACCACCCAGCCGGCGCCGTCGCGGCCGCCGGTCTCCTCGTCGGGCGTGGCGAGGAAGATCACGTCGCGCTCCAACGCCTCGTCGCGGCGTGCCAGCTCGAGGAGTGTCATCAGGTGCACGACCGCGACGCCCTTGGCGTCGAGCGCGCCGCGCCCCACGACGTAGCCGCCGCCGACCACGCCGGCCAGCGGCTCGACCGCCCACTCGCTCGGCTCGGCGGGAACGGCGTCGAGGTGGGAGAGCAGGATCAGCGGCCGCGCGTGGCCCTTGCCGGGTACGCGTGCCCAGGCCGCTGCGCGTCCGGCGCGCGAGCCGGCCGACGGGGTCTCCACCAGCTTCGCCTCGACGCCGTTCTGGCGCAGGACGTCCACGAAGAGCTCGGCCAGGGGCCGCTCGTCTCCGGGCGGGTTGGTGGTGTCGATGCGGATGGCCCGGGCCAGCAGATCGGCCGCAGCGGCGCCCAGATCGACCACCGGATCCGGGCCCGGGTCGCGTCGGAAGGGCCAGATCGCCCCGGCCGGGCGTGCCGCGAGGAGCACGCCGAGAGCGCCCACCAGCAGAGCCCCCGAGGCGATAAAACGTCGTCTTTTCAATGGGTTGACCGAACGGATGAGCAAGCTGTCCCCCAGCCCAGCAGCGGAAACCCGGGTTTTCAGAAGCGGAAACCCGGTTCCTTCCCTGTGCCACGTGATGCACAACACCGCGTCTCGTCTGATGAATCGCTTAAGCCGCATGGGTGACGAGGTGCGCGGACCGGGCTAAATATAGCGGCCGTTGGTAGAGGGCCTTCGGGTTACTATCCCGCGTCAGGAGATGGTTTGGGCGGATCACGGGGGGGAGAGGAGTCCGGCGCCGGCGTGCGCCGCGCGTCCCTTCTCATCGCAACTGGCATGGTCGGCTTCGGGCTCGCAATCGCAGCGGTAGCCCTGGCCGAGTCGGTTTACGCCGGGCGCGCGTCGGACCTCGTGCTCGCAGGCGACAGCGTCACTCGCTCCATGGCGGCCTTGGACGCGGCGCCCGACGTGGCGTCCGCTCCGCCGCATCTGCCTGCTGCGATGGTCACGCCGGCGGCCACGCCGGCTCCCGAGCCGCCGGCTCTGCACATCGCGCCGAACGGGGTGCTTTCGGCCCGGGGTGTCATCCGGGTGGGCGGCTCGCTGGGCCGTGCGCTGGGCTCCCAGGGTGTTCCCGCGTCCGCCATCCACACGATTACCCGCGAGATGCGCGGAATCTTCGACTTTCGCAGCGCCAGGGCCGGTGATCAGTGGAGCATCGTCCACGACGTCGAAAGCGGCGTGCTCGACTTCCAGTACGCGACCGCCGACCTCTCCACCTACCACCTGAAGCTCGACCCGTCCGGCGAGTACGTCGCCTTGCGCCACGAGCCCGTGCTGGAGCGGCGTACCGCGCGCATCGCGGGCGTGGTCAGCACCAGCCTCTACGACGCGATTCGCGACCTCGGCGAGAGCCCCCAGCTGGCGAGCGACTTCGCCGAGCTGTTCGCCTGGGACGTGGACTTCCAGCGCAGCGTCCAGGCCGGCGACCGCTTCTCCATCCTCTACGAGCGCCTCTACCGCACGCCGCCCGGCGGTACGGCCCAGTACATGGGCCCGGGCCTGACCCTGGCCGCCCGCTACGAGGGGCAGACCGGCGAGCACGAGCTGCTCTACTTCGAGAAGGAGGAGGCGCGTGGCGGCTACTACCGCAGCGACGGATCCTCCCTGGAGCGCCAGTTCCTGGTCTCCCCGGTGAAGTACTCGCGCATCGCGTCGCGCTACAACCCGAGCCGCCGCCATCCCATCCTCAAGGTCACCCGGCCTCACTACGGCATCGACTACGCCGCCTCGCGAGGCACGCCGATCTTTGCGGTGGCCGATGGGCAGGTGATCTACCGCGGCTGGTCCAGCGGTTACGGCAAGCTGGTCAAGGTGCGCCACAACAACGGCTTCATCTCCTACTACGCGCATATGTCGCGCTACGCAGACACCGTGCAGCTGGCCGACTACGTGCACCAGAAGCAGGTGATCGGCTACGTGGGTTCGACCGGACTCGCCACCGGGCCGCACGTGTGCTTCCGCATCAAGAACCAGCAGGGCCGCTTCGTAAACCCGGCTACCCTGCGCACGCCGGCCGGCGACCCCATCCCCAGCGAGCGGATGCCCGAGTTCGAGCTCGCCCGCGACGTACTCTTCTCGCAGCTCGACGGCGGCAAGGTCATCGCGACCGACGAGGCCCTCTAGGCCCCATCGCGCTACGCTCCGGCGCGGCCATGACGGAGACGGACCTGCGAACGCGTATGGAGGAGCTGGGCCGGCGCCTGGGTGCCCGCGAGGCGCAGCACGCCGAGGGCCTGGCCGAGGCCCGTCGCCAGGCGGGAGCCCTGCACGAGAAGGTTGGGGACGCGCTGGCAGCCTTCGAGCGGGCCGCTTCCAAGAGCGGGGCAGAGCACATCCAGGTTGCCATCTCCGAGCCGCGCACCGACGACAAGCACCTGCGGGCAGTGGAGTTCGACCTGCAGCGCGGCCGACACCGCGCCATCGTCACCGTCAAGAGCCGGGGCGAGGTCACCCTGGTGGGTCCCTTCAAGACCGGCAAGGCGGAGGGCCCCTGCCGGACCTTCCCGGTATCCGCGCACGCGGATATCGAAACCGCGTTGGGCGACTTTCTGGAGCGCTTCCTGGAGGAGGCCGCCACGCCGTAGCCCACCGCGGCACGGCGGCATCCAAGGGACTTCGATGAGCCTGGACCGCGACGACACCTCCCTGGAGGTTCCCTGCGCCTCGCTGGACGACGCGGTCGCGTACTTCCGCGTCGGCGAGAAGCCGCGCGACGCCTGGCGCGTGGGTACCGAGCACGAAAAGCTCGGTCTGGTCGAGGACGGCCTGAAGCCGATCCCCTACGAGGGCGAGCACGGCATCGGCGCGCTCCTGGAGCGGGTGGCCGAGTTGGATGGCTGGAAGCCCATCGCCGAAGGCGGGCACACCATCGCGCTCGTCCGCGACGGCATGTCGATCACGCTGGAGCCGGGCGGTCAGCTCGAACTGTCGGGTGAGCCCAAGCGCACCATCCACGAGACCTGCGACGAGTTCCAGACCCACCTGGCCCTGATGCGTCGCGTCTGCGAGCCGTGGGGCATCGCCTGGCTCGCGCTCGGCGCAGACCCCTTCCACGCGGTCGCCGACGCCCCGCGCATGCCGCGCGTGCGTCACGAACTGATGCGCCGCTACCTGCCGACGAAGGGTTCCCTGGCCCTCGAGATGATGCACCAGACCGGAACCGTGCAGGCGAACTTCGACTGGTCCGACGAGGCGGACATGGTGGAGAAGGTGCGCACCGCGATGGCCGTGACGCCGCTCGTGTCGGCGATCTACGCCAACTCGAGCCTGAAGGAAGGCAAGGCCAGCGGATTCATGTCGCGCCGGGTGGACATCTGGCAGCACACGGACCCCGATCGCTGCGGCCTGCTGCCCTTCGTGTTCGACGAGGACTTCGGCTACGAAGCGTACGCCCGCTGGGCCTTCGATGTGCCGATGTTCTTCGTGGTGCGCGACGGCGAGTACCGGCCCGCGGGCGGCCTCACATTCGGCGCGTTCGTGCGCGACGGCTTCGACGGCACGGCCGCCACGCTGGCGGACTTCGACCGCCACCTCACGACGCTGTTTCCGGAGGTGCGCATCAAGCGCTTCATGGAGGTGCGGGGCGCCGATGCCGTTCCGCCCAGCCTCACCTGCTCGTTGCCGGCGTTGTGGAAGGGGCTTCTCTACGACGACGACGCCCGCGCGGGCGCGCTCGACCTGACGGGTGGCTGGAGCGCCGCCGAGCGCCAGGCGCTGCTCGATGACGTGGCCCGGAGCGGCCTCGTGGCCGGCAGCCCAGGCGGAGGCTCCGTCCTGGAGCCGGCCCGGGAGCTGGTGGCGCTGGCCGACGCGGGCTTGCGCCGCCTGGGCCACGCGGGCCGCCGCGACCCGGACGAGTCCGGTTTCCTGGATCCGGTCCGGGAGCAGATCGAGGCGGGGCGCTGCCCGGGTCGGGTCGTGTTGGAGCACTGGCAAGGTGACTGGGCTCGCTCGCCCCAGCGCTTGATCGAATATGCCCGGTACTGATAGAGTTTCGCTTCCCTGCGGGGACCGCGGGACATAGGCGAGGTAGCTCCGATGTCGATGAAATTCAGCTTCACCCTGGACGACGAGGACCTGAAGTACTTCCAGCGGCTCCTCCGCGATGCCAAGAAGTACGCCAAGGACCAGGATGAGTCCCAGATCATCGCGTCGGTGCGCGCTGTCGTCGTCCAGGCACGCAACACGCCGCGTCTGCCGGGGTTCGCCGAGGAGGCCATCGACACCCTCGAGGCGCTGATCGATCTGGTCGAGGACAAGGAGTGGAATGCGCCGCGGGCCGTCACGGGCAAGGTCGTGGCCGCGCTGGCCTATTTCGCGCAGCCGGAGGATCTCATCCCGGACAATGTCCCGGGGCTCGGCTTCCTCGACGACGCGATCATGATCAAGATCGTCGAGGCGGACTTCAAGAACGAGCTCTCCGGCTACCGCAAGTTCTGCCGCTTCCGTTCCGGCGCCGAGCAGCGCCCGTGGACCTCCGTCGCGCGCGAGCGCCTGCCGCGTCGCTTGAAGGAGAAGCGGGACCTGCTGCGTGCCGAGATCGCGGAGCGCAACGAGAAGGCGGCGGCGCGGGAAGGCAAGGGCCTCTTCCATTGGTAGACTCCTCCGCGCCAAGCGGAGCCATGAGCGACCCCCACCGCGACCGGATACTGATCGTCGATGACGAGGAGGCCATCCTCGAGACGATGCAGTTCACCTTCGAGGACGAGTACGATGTCCTCACCAGTCCGGACGCAGAGGCTGCGCTGCGCCTGCTGGACACGGACGGCGGCGTGTCGGTCGTAATGAGCGACCAGCGCATGCCCAACATGACGGGCGTGGAGTTTCTCACCAAGGTCTTCGATGCGCACCCCGACACGGTGCGCATCATCCTGACCGGCTTCGCGGACCTGGACGCCATCATCACGGCCATCAACGACGGCCACGTGTACGCGTACATCACCAAGCCGTGGGAGCCGGACGACCTGAAGCAGGTGGTGCGCCGCGCCGTCGACCACCATCGCCTCACGGTGGAGAACCAGCGCCTGCTGGTGGGCCTGGAGCGCAACAAGGTGCTGCTGGAGGCGGTCATGGACCACCTCGACCAGGCCGCGCTGGCGGTGGACGCCGACGGCATGGTACAGGCCGCCAACCCGCTGGCCCGCGACTACCTGGGTCTCCCGGAGGACCCACGGGGCCGCGCGGCGGCCGACGTGCTCTCGGGCGAGGACCTGGAGAAGCTGCGCACCACGGCCTTCGGCCTGGCCGCCGACGACGAGGCCACCAACGCCGACGTGGAGCTGTCGCGCGGCGACATGCGCCTGCGCTTGCGCATCACCGTGCACAAGCTGGCGGATCCCGGGGGCGCGCCGATCGGCGTGGTGGTCTTCTTCCGCGAGATGAGCCACGAGCCCCTGCGCCGCCGCTTCGAGGACCTGGTGTCGGAGCTGGCGACGGCGGACGGAGAGCTGCGCGGTCCGCTGGAGACCGCCGTGGTCGAGTTCAAGGGACTGGGACGCGAGCTGGCCAGCCCGGGCGTGCAGTCCCCCGGCATGCTCGAGCTCTCGGAACGCGCAGCGCGCACCGTCACCGCGTTGGAGAACTGGCTGGCGATCGACGACGCGCTGGCGCGTGAGGACTACCCCGACGCCCAGCTCCTGCAAGACCGCATGCGTGTGGCGCTCTCGCGCTGGCCGCGCGCCGACGAACTGCCGCGGCGGGTGAGCGAGCTCGCTCGCCGGGTGGAGGCCTACTACGACTCGGGAGAGAATCCGAAGCAGCGCACCCTCTGAGGCCGCGGCGCCGGCCGCTCCGGCGGCCGTGCCCGGGGGCCTGGAGCGGCTCGAGCATCGCAACGAGCGGCTCGGGATCACGCTGCGCTTCACCTACGCGTTCCACGCGCGCGAGGTGCGCTTCGAGCGCAGCAGAGCCGACGGCTGGGAGAGCGTCTTCCCCGAGACGTTCTCCTTCCAGCCGCGGCGCCACGATCCCGCGGAGCTCTACCTCCAGCTGGAAGACATCTGGACCAATCCGGCTCGCCTCGCGCCCGCCGCCAACCGCCGTGACAGCCAACGCGCAGTGCGTCAGCTCGCGCTGGCCCTGCCCGGCTACCTGGAGCGCATGCTCGACCGCCTGGAGGCCGAGGGTCGCCTCGCGGACGACGCGCTGGCCCGCGTGCACGGAGACGTTGCGGTGCTGGTGGGCGTGATGCTGCGCTTCCTCGGCGACAAGGAGCTCGACTCCGAAGCGGACCTGCGGGCGCCGGGCTTCCACCTGCGCAAGCTGGCGGCGCGCACGCTGCGCGCGTTGGTGGAGTCGCGGGTCTCCGACGCCTACCTCGACCGCTACGTGCGCGAGGGCGCGGAGCCCTTCGGGCCCGGTGAGGAGATCTCCGAGACGGGTCTCTTCTACGCGCTGGCCGAGGACGACTCCGCTTCCCAGGCGCGCTGGATCGTGGCCCTGGCGGAGCGCGCCTTCCACGTCTGGCTGGAGGACGTCTGCCTCGACGAGAGCAACCAGGCCTTCGAACGCGAGGGCTCGCCCTTCTCGGACCGCGAGAGGGAGGTGCTGGAGGCGGTCACCGCCTCGGGAAGCGCAGACCTCGCGCGCGGCCGCGACCTGGTGCCCTTCCTGCGCCGGCGCAAGAACCGCGACTGCATGCGCGTGCTCCAGAAGCTCGAGGCCTGGTTCCTGCGCCAGTACGATGTGCACCACGCCGCCGCCGCCATCCAGCACCACGCCCACATGGAGCGTGGCACCGACGATGAAGACCGCACGCTCTCGCGCCACTCGGCGAGAAACTACGCGCTGGGGCTGGTCGCGCTGGTGGCGCCCTTCGTCGGCGCGCTCTTCTTGTACGATCGGGCGCCGCGCTTCTTCGACGCGTTTTGCTCCTTCGAAGTGGCGGCGATCATGGCGGGGGTGTTCTGGTTCCTGGCCTACCGCTTCTGCTGGCGCAAGGACCTGAGCTTCTTCCACGCCTCGGTGCCGCGCATCGGCGCCGGCATCATCGTGGGCTACATGCCCGTGTTCCTGATCGACGAGGTCTGGGATCTGGCGAGCGAATCGTGGGAGTCGCTGCTGATCGTGACGTCGCTGCTCGGCTTCGCCACCCTGCTCTACCTGTTCGTGGAGGTGCAGCGGCGCCTGGGCGACTCCCGGGTGGCCTTCGCGCGAGCCCGGTCGATCTTCCTGCTGGGGGTGCTCGAGGCTCTGGCCCTGGGCCTCCTGCTCACGAGCCTGTTCGGGCGTTTCATGGCGGAGCGCAACTGGGGCGCCGGCCTGGGTGCCGAGACCCGCGCCGCCACCTTCGAGGCGCTGCGCGAAACCCTGCCTCGCGTGGCGGGCGAGCTGCCTTCGATCGTCGGATTCGAGCCCTTTCTCGCCTTCCCTTCCGCCGTGTTGCTCATGACCTTCCTGTCCTTCTTCATCGGCACCTTCCTCCAGCTGATGTGGGAGGACTTCCCGCTGACCGAGCCCCTGTAGGCGCCCCGCGCGCGTCCCCGCAGGCGCTGCGGCACCGCAACCCGCCCCCCGGCGGTGGCATCCGAATCCGGTACATTCCGCAGCCCAGGACGGAGGACCCCCGTTGGCGTCCATCGAGATGTTCATCCAGCCCACGTGTCCGTACTGCATGGCGGCCAAGCGCCTCTTGACCGCCAGGGGCGAGTCGTGGAACGAAGTGGACATATCCGCCGAGCCCGATCGGCGGAGCGAGATGGTCGAACGCTCCGGGCGCACGACCGTGCCGCAGATCTGGATCGACGGGCGGCACGTGGGCGGCTTCGACGACCTGGCGGCTCTCGACGAGGCGGGCGAGCTCGACTCGCTCCTCGCCTGAGGAGGCTCCCGGCATGGCGGAGCACGTACGCGTTCTGATCATCGGCAGCGGGCCGGCCGGCTACACCGCTGCGGTGTACGCGGCGCGTGCGGAGCTGAAGCCCGTGATGCTGGCGGGCTTCCAGTTCGGCGGTCAGCTCATGATCACCACCGACGTGGAGAACTACCCGGGCTTCCCGGACGGGATCGCCGGTCCCGACGTGATGGACCTATTCCAGAAGCAGGCCGAGCGCTTCGGCACCCGCGTCCTGTTCGAGGACGCGACCTCGATCGACCTCTCCAGCCGCCCCTTCAAGGTGGAGAGCGATGAGCACGCCTTCGAGGCGGACGCCGTGGTCCTGGCCACCGGCGCCACCGCGCGTTGGCTGGGGCTCCCGTCCGAAGAGCGCCTCACCAACAAGGGCGTCTCGGCGTGCGCCACCTGCGACGGCGCTCTGTACCGCGGCAAGCCGATGGCCGTGGTGGGCGGTGGCGATACCGCGATGGAGGAGGCGCTCTTCCTCACGCGCTTCGCCACGAAGGTGACCGTCATCCACCGGCGCGACGAGCTGCGCGCCAGCAAGATCATGCAGGACCGCGCGCGCAAGAACGAGAAGATCGAGTTCCTGTGGGACTCGGCGGTGGAAGAGGTGCTCGGTGACGACTTCGTCACCGGGGTGCGTGTGAAGAACCTGAAGAGCGACGCGACTTCGGAGCTCGCGGTCGAGGCGCTCTTCATCGCCATCGGCCACAAGCCCAACACCGAGCTCGTGAAGGGTCAGCTCGAACTCGACGACGTCGGCTACGTCAAGGTGGAGGCGGGCAGCTCGCGCGCCGGCGTGGAGGGTGTCTTCGCGTGCGGCGACGCAATGGATCCCGTCTACCGGCAGGCGGTCACCGCCGCCGGCACCGGGTGCATGGCGGCCATCGACGCGGAGCGTTGGCTGGCCGAGCAGGGGATCGAATAGAGCGCATCCCATGGCATTGGAAACGGCGCAACTCGAGCAGCTCATCGATCACTCGACCGACATCGTGGTGGCCACCGACCGCAAGGGCACGGTGGTCTACTACAACGACGGCGCCAAGCGGAGTCTCGGGTACCAGGCGGCCGAAGTGATGGGCCGTTTCGTCGGCAAGGTCTACCCCAGCGTCGAAGAAGCCAAGCGCGTCAAGAAGGCCATGCTCTCGCCCAGCCAAGGCGGTCCCGACGAGGTGGACGCGTTCCAGACGACCTTCCTGGCCAAGGACGGCTCCCAGATCCCGGTGGCGATTTCCGGCCGCATCCTGCGAGGAGCCGATGGCGCCGAGGAAGGCACCATCGGCTTCGCCAAGGATCTGCGCGACATCCTGCACAAGGACCAGCTCGCCACCCTGGGCGAAGTGGCCATCGGCCTATCCCACGAGATCAACAATCCACTGTCGGTGATCCTCAACCAGGCGGAGCTCCTGGAGCGCGACGTGGTGCGCCTCGCCGAGGAGGGCGATACGTCCGTCGAGATGGAGCGGCTCGACGCGATCCGTCGCGAGATCAGCCGCATCACCGACATCGTGCACCGCCTGGGCGAGATGGTGGAGCGCGAGGATTACCAGACCGTGGATTACATCGGACCTGCCCGCATGGTGGACTTGCGACGCCGCTGGGAGAGCAAGGCCGATGACCGTCTGCGCGGTCTGCGCATCCTGGTGGTGGACGACGATCTGGGCATCCTGCGCACCCTGTCGGAGATCCTGGAGGGCGACGGCTGCCGGGTGGACACCGCCGAGGACGGCGTCGAGGCCGTGGAGCGCGTGAAGACGAGCCCCTTCGACCTGGTGCTCACCGACGTGGTGATGCCGCGCATGGACGGCTTCGATCTCTTCACGCATCTGCGCGAGACGAACCCCGACCTGCCGGTGCTGATGATGACGGCCTTCACCTACGACAAGGACCACATCATCAAGCGCAGCCGGATCCGCGGCCTGAAGAGCGTGGTGTTCAAGAAGCCCGTCGATCCCGGGCGCCTGCGGGGCGCCATTCTGGACGCAGTCTTCGACGAATCGGACTAGGGGGACGGCCCCGCGACGCGGACTCACAGGGTTCGCGCCGCGCAGACCGCCACCACGCGCGCCGCTCCGGCATGTTGCAGCGCGCGCGCTGCTTCGCGCAGGGTGCTGCCCGTGGTGGTGACGTCGTCCACGAGCGCGACGGTTCCGTGGATCGAGCGGCGCGGCGCGAAGGCGTCTCGCACGTTGGCGACGCGCTGACGCCGCGAGAGCCCCGTTTGGCTGTGCGTGGCGCGCGTTCGCGCGATGCTGTCGATGCGCAGCGGCGCCCCGCTGGCGCGCGCCACCGCCCGCGCCAACTCGCCGGCCGGGAAGAAGCCTCGCGTGCGCAGGGCTTGCGGGTGCTGCGGCACCGGTACCACCGCGTCGAGCGCTGCGTCGAGGTAGCCGGCAGCTTCCACGGTGAGCGCTCGCAGCACCGCGCCGGGCCCGGGGTCGAGCCCCTGGAGACCCCGCGCCGGGTACTTGAAACGGTGCACCCACGTCTCGACGTCGCCCTCGAACGCCACCGCCGCGACGCTCGCCGCGAGCGATCGCGGCGGGCGCGGATCGCGCGGAAGCTCGAGCCGCGGCAGGCGCGCGTCGCAAGCGGCGCAGAGCGCCGCCTGCGGGTCGACGCCTCGTGCGCATTCCGCACACGCGGGCGGCAGCAGCAGGTCGAGGAGTTCGGACAACAGGCCGCGCATCGTCGAGATCCGCGGGACCGGGGCACGAGAGTGGCAAGGGGGGGTCCCGGGAGTCTAGCGTTGTGCCGATGCCCGCGGCGGATCACAGGCTGACCAGTGTGGAGATGGCGCGCTTCGTGGCCCAGGGCTACCTGCGCTTCGACGCTTTGGTGCCCCGGGAGCTGAACGAGCGCGTGGTGGCGGAGCTGGGGCCGCTCGCGAGCGCCAAGTTCCGCCAGTTCGGTGGCGACGTGACGGCCGATGCCGGCGTGCCGCGGCCGCAGACCGGGGTGCCGCTGTCGGCGTGCTACCTGCCGCCATCGGCGCTTGGCGAATTCCTGCGCCTCCCCCAGGTACAGGGGATCATCGCGTCGCTGGTGGGCGAGGACCCGACCTACGACCATGACTTCGTACACCTGCTCCCGGCCGGAAGTGGCTACCTCCAGCATCTGCACGTGGACGCGATCGTCGACTCGGACGATCCGACCTTCGACGTGCAGCTCTTCTACTTCCCCGAGGATGTGGAGCCCGGCGCCGGCGGCACGCGCTTCGTGCCCGGGAGCCACCTGCGCCGCACCCGCGCGGAGGGCGTCGGCCGCTACCAACACCTTCTCGGTGAGGAGCAGTACGCCGGGCCGGCGGGAACACTGCTCGTCTTCCACCACGGGCTCTGGCACGCGGGCCAGCCGAACCTGAGCGCGACGAACCGCTGGATGTACAAGATCCGCCTCAACCCGCGCGTGCCCCAGGCACGGCTCTGGAACACCGACGACCTCGACGCCGTGCACAACGACTTCGCCGACCACCAGTTCGCGGTGAAGCGCACCGACAGCGTGGGCGAGATCTTCCGGCGCATGCAGCCCTGGCAGCAGGGCCACGAGGAGCGCTACGAGCTGGTGCAGCGGGCGCGCCTGTGGCGCTACCTGACGGGCGACCAGGCCTACGACGTGGACTACTACCTCACGCGGCTCGAACGGCGTGCGCGCCTGGTCTGATGCCGCTCCGCCAGCAGATCCTCTACTTGTGGCTCTCCGAGGGCGCTCTCGACAACAACGTGGTGGGCTGGGCGTTCCACGACGGCACGGGCGGGCGCGGCCCCGGGCTCCCGGACACCAAACCGCCCTATGCAACTGGCGTGGCGGCGCTGGAGGACGGCTGGTTCCTGCTCCAGTCGCCGACGCTGCATCCGCTCCAGCCGGGAGCGGAGCACCAGACCTCGTATCTGCCGAACGAGTTCGTGCTCGAGCGGCGTATCGAGGTCGGGCAGGCTTCCTAGCGCTCGATGCGCTCCCAGCCGCCCCCGTTGCGGCGCAGCTCGGTCACGGGCCAATAGCGCTCGTCGAGCTTCAGCGTGATCACGTCGGGCTTGCCCTCCAGGTCGACGGTGCGCAGGCGCACCGGGGCGCGATCGCCTTTGCCGTTCGCG
>CAXMOD010000054.1:0-17144 GCA_964194905.1 uncultured Desulfobacterales bacterium
CTTTCTCCCGTTCGCGTTTCGCCACCTCGAGGAGTGCTTCGGTGGTGGTGAGACGATCCCCATTGCGCAGCTCGCCGGTGGCGTGGACGGCGCCGAGCACGCCGTCCAGGTAGCCCGGCCCGTCGGCAGGCGGCACGAACCAGCCCGTGGGGCACATGGTCAGGATCTCGACGAAGGAGAAGCCCCGCCCCTCCAGCTGAGCCTCGAAGGCGCGGCGCAGCATGTTCTTGGTCTTCACCACGTTGGGTGCATCGTGGACGGAGCCGCGCGCGGCGTAGGCGGTGCCGCCCAGCGGGGCGAGCAGGTCGCCGATGCGGATCGGGTGGCCGTGCCTCGTCGCGTCGCGGCCCTCCAGCGTGTTCTTGGTGCGTTGGCCGAGCACCGTGGTCGAGGTCATGTGGCCGCCGGTCTCGCCAAACACCCCGTTGTTGAGCAACACGCAAGTGACCGCCTCGCCGCGCGCCGCGGTGTGGATCACCTCCTGGAGGCCCTCGTTCACCATGTCTCCGTCGCCTTGCAGCGTGAACACGGCCAGCTCCGGGCGCATGCGCTTCACTCCGGTGGCGACCGACGGCGCGCGTCCGTGCAATGCCTGCACGAGGTCTACGTCCATCGTGCTGGTGAAGGCCGTGTAGCAGCCGATGCCGATCACGCCGACGGTCTTCTGCGCCAGGCCGAGCTCCTCCACCACCTCGAGCAGGGTGCGGATGGCCAGCGGTTCGCCGCAACCGGGGCAGAGGTCGTGGTCCTCGTGCAGCAGCAGTGCGGGCCGGTAGCGGCCCACGCGCCGTGCCGGTTCGGCCGGCGGTGCGGCTGTGGAAAGAGCCCGCTGCCGATCGCTCATGAACGTGCCTCCTGCATGTCGAGCGCGAGACCGATTCGGCGGCGTACATCGTCCGGGTCCAGGATGGGGCCGATGCCGAAGCCCGCTTCGTCCGACGAGATGCCGCCGATGGGCACCACGGGAGCGCGGCCCAGCACGGCGAGGCGCACGTCGTCGATCATCTGCCCAGCGTTCTGCTCGAGCACCGCCACGCGCCGCGCGCCCTGGGCGGCGCGCGCGACGGCTTCGGCGGGGAACGGCCACAGCGTGATGGGTCGTACGTAGCCGACCCGCACCCCTTCGCGCCGCAGCGCGCGCACCGCGTGGCGCGCGAAGCGCGCCAGACTTCCGAAGGCCACCACCACCACCTCGGCGTCGTCGCAGCCTTCGCTCTCGGCGCGTGCCTCGGCCGCGGCCATGGCGTCGTGCTTGTCCTGGAGCCGCTGCCAGAAGGACTCGGGCTCGATACCCTTGGCGCCCTTGGACATGCCGATGGGGTTGATGTTGCGTGAGCGGCCGCTCCCTCCGAGCGAACCGTCCACCGCCCACTCCTTGGCGGGAAGCGGCTCGAACATGTGCGGCTCCACGCTGACCGCTTCCGCGGTGTGGGCGAGCAGGAAATCGCCTTGGATCTGCACCGGGTTCCGCCAGTGATCCGCCAGATGGAAGGCCAGCTGCGTCAGCTCCACGGCCTCGTGCACATCTATCGGGGCGAAGACCACGTGGTGGTAGTCGCCGTGACCCCCGCCGCGTGTGGCCTGGTGGTAGTCGTACTGGCCGCGGGCCATGTGGAAGACCACCAGTGGCAGCTCCGCCCGCGTGATCTCCGAGAGCGACTCCTGCATCAACGCCAGGCCCTGGCCGGTGGAGCCGGTGGCTGCGCGTGCGCCGGTGGCGAGGGCCCCCCACGCCATGCCCACGGCCTCGAGCTCGCTCTCGGCGTTGATGCAGACGCCGCCGGCCTCGGGCAGCTTGCTCGCGAAGTGCTCGAGCACCTCGGTGAAGGGCGTCATCGGATAGCCGGCGAAGAAGCGGCAGCCTGCGGCGATCGCGGCTTCGACGATCGCCTCGGAGCCCTCCATGAGCCGCCGGGTCGGCTTCTCGGGCGCGGCATGGCTCGTCGTCACGAAGGCACCTCGTGTTGCACCGGAACCTCGTACTGGTAGATCTCGAAGCAGAAGTCCGGGCACACCAGCAGGCAGGCGCCGCAGCCGGTGCAGCCGGGCAGGAGCTCCGGGTAGGGTACGCCCAGGGCGTTGCGCTCCGCGGACATGCGGAGCACCCGCGGCGGGCAGGCGGGGATGCACAGCTCGCAGCCCTTGCAGCGCTCGACCGCGACGGTGACGGTGCCGCGGCTCTCGACGAGACTCATGCCGAGCGCTCCTTCCAGGCCGGGGCCGCGCCGCTCGGCAGGGCCTCGAAGCCGGCGCGCAGCGCGCGCTCGTTGGTCTCGACGTGCTCGCGCCGGTAGCTCGGTACGCACTCGCGCATCGCCTCGCCGAGTGAGTCGAGTCCGACCAGGCCGGTCACCGCGGCGTACGCGCCCACCAGGACCATGGACGCTGCCAGCGCGCTACCGGACTCGCTCGCGAGCGCCGTGGCGGGTACATCGAAGACACGGTGTGCGTCGCGATCGAGCTCTGCCTCGAAGAGCGACGCGTTCAGCACCACCACCGCGCCCGGGGCCAGCTTGCGACCCACCGGCTCCCAGAATGCGTGGTGCACGGCGATCGCGGCACCGGTGCGTGCCACGATGGGGGGAGCCTCCAGCGCTGCGTCGCCCACGACCAGCGTGGCGTCGGTGGGGCCGCCGCGCATGGTGCCGCCGTACGTCCCGAGCAGCATCACGTGACGCCCCTCACGGGCGGCCGCGCGCGCCAGGACCTGCGCGCCGAGCTGCACGCCCTGGCCGCCGATCCCGGTGATGATCACCTCGCGCTCCATCAGGCGCCCGCCCCGAGCCCGCGCAGCGCGAACTCGACCACGTGCTCGGCCTCGGCGCGCGAGGCGGGCTCGGGCTGGGCGAGGCGTCGTTGCACCCAGCCCATCGCCAGCGTGTAGATGGTTTCGGCGTCGTGCTCCGGGTCGCTGCGCAGCGCACCGGCCGCTGCGGCGTCCCGCAGTGCAGCGGCGAGGAGCGCCGTGAGGCGCCGCTCGGAGGCCTCCACCTCGGCGGGGAAGCGCTGGGCCAGGCGCGCGCGCGCGCCGGCGAAGGGTCTCGTGGCTTCGGCGGCGTCGCTGTGGAGCGCCTGCTCGAGGACGCCGCCGATCCAGGCACGTACCCGCGCCACGGGATCCGCCTCCGTCTCCATGCGATGGCGCAGGTAGCCAGCCAGCCGCCCCACGCCCTCGTCCAGGGTGGCGAGCATCAGCTCGTCCTTGGAGCGGAAGTGGCGGTAGAAGGCCTGGTTCGAGAGGCCGGCGGTCTTGACGATGGCGCTGACCCGGGGCTCCAGGTCGCCGCTCTCACGGATCAGCGAGAAGCTCGCGGCCAGCAGGCGCTGCACCTCTTCGGCGTAGGCGGTGCGGCGGGCCTCCAGGGCACGCTCGACGGCGCGTGTCGCCAGGTTTCCGGCCAGGTTTCCGGAGTCGGGAACGTCATTCTGCACAGCGGGAATGATATTCCGAATCCGGCCGAGCGCAACCCCTCGGCCGGAGCAGGGTCCTTCGCGGGGCCGTAGCCGGCTAGCCGCTGACGATCCGCTCCACGAGCAGGGTGCGCTGCACCTGCCCGGTGGCGGCCGTGCGGGGCAACTCATCGACCCGCTCCAGGCGGCGCGGCTTTTTGTAGTCGGCCAGCCGGCCCTGGCAGTGCCGCTGCAGCTCCTCGAGGGTCGGTGCTTCGCCCGGCGCCACGACGGCGGCGCAGACCACCTCGCCCCACTGGGGGTCCGGGATTCCCACCACGGCGACCTCCTCGACCGCGGGGTGCTCGGCCAGCACCGCCTCCACCTCGCTCGGCGACACGCTCTCGCCGCCCGTGCGGATCAGCTCCTTCAGGCGCCCCACGATGGCTAGATAACCGTCCTCGTCGAGGACGCCCTTGTCTCCCGTGTGGAACCAGCCGTCGCGCAGCGCCTCCGCCGTCTCGTCGGGGTCGTCGAAGTAGCCATCGAACAGGTAGGAACTGCGCACGCAGATCTCGCCGGCCTCGGAGAAGCGCAGATCCACGCCGGGCGCGGGCGGCCCGACGCTGCCTGGCTTGCGCAGCACGTCGGCGTCCGGGAGGGTCGTCGCCAAGCCTGCCTCGGTGGAGCCGTAGTAGATACGCGTGGCCGATGCGGGGAAGCGTTCCTTCAGCGCGCGGATCAGCTCGATGGGTGTGGCGGAGGTACCGGTGTCGGCTTCGCGGAGGCTCGACGTGTCGAAGCGCGTGGGGTCCGTTTCGAGGATGCGCGCCCAGACCGCCGGGATGCAGTAGAGCCGGTTGGCCCGGCGGTGCTCCACAGCCGCGAGCAAAGGTTCCGCGCCGGCCGACTCCACCAGGATGAGTTCGCCGCGCGTCTGCCACGCTGCCAGGGCCAGCGTGAAGCCCGCCATGTGGAAGAGCGGGAACATGCAGACGGAAATCTCGGGGACGTCGCGGAACACGCCCTGGAAGCCGCGCAGGTAGTTGGCGCGGTGCGAGAGCACCACGCCCTTCGGGCGTCCCGTGCTGCCGCTGGTGAAGAAGATCACGTGGGGGTCGTGCTCGTCGAGTTCGGGCACTCGGGGCGGTGTCGCTTGCGCGGAGGCGACGGCTTCTGCGAGGTCCGTCCCCGGACCATTGCCCCCGCAGAGTCGGGCAAAGCGCGGGATGCCCGCCTTTTCGGCCACCACGGCGCCGGCCTCCGCCCGCTCCGGGTCCGCCACCAGCAACGCGGCCCGCGCGAGCTCGGCGACGGGCGCGGCTTCGTCCACACCGTGACGTGCGTTCAGGGGTGCGAAGACCGCTCCCAACTTGGCGAGTGCAGCGAAGAGCGACAGCACCTCGAGAGAGGTGTCGCACCAGGCCGCCACCCGGTCGCCCCGCCGGACGCCCTCCGCCGCCAGGACGTGAGCCAGGCGGTTGGACTCCTCGTCGAGCCGGGCATGGCTGAGCACGCGCTCGCCGAGGGACGCCGCGGCGCGCTTCGGGACCACCTGGGCGTTGCGTCGGATCACGTCGCCGATCAGGAGCTGCACGGCGGCCAAGCATGGACGATGGACCCCGGTGGGGCAAGCGGTGCGTGGCCCGGTAGCATCGGGCTCTACCGAGGAGGTGCGTTGTGAAGGCGGCCGTCTACTACGAGACCGGGGGACCCGAGGTCTTCCGCTACGAAGAGGTTCCCGATCCGCAGTGTTCCGCTGACGGCGTCGTGATCGACGTGCGGGCCGTCAGCATCGAAGGCGGCGACACCCTCCATCGCTCCGGGGGCGACCTGGCGGCGCGCCCCCACATCGTCGGATATCAGTGCGCCGGCGTCATTTCCGAGATCGGCGCCCAGGTGACCGACCGCAGCGTGGGTCAGAACGTGGTCGCGATCATGTTCAACGGCTCCCACGCGGAGCGCGCTGCCGCTCCCGCCGGCGCCACCTGGGTGATCCCGGACGACGTGGACCTGGAAGCGGCGGCCTGCGTGCCCATCGCGGTGGGCACTGCCGACGACTGCCTCTTCGAGTTCGGCCGGCTCCAGGCGGGAGAGACCGTGCTGGTGCATGCGGGCGCGGGTGGCGTGGGCATGGCGGCCATCCAGCTCGCCAAGCGAGCGGAAGCGACCGTGCTGGCCACGGCGTCGAGCGACGAGCGCCTGGCGCGGCTCAAGGATTTCGGTCTGGACCACGGCATCAACTACCGCGACGCGGACTTCGTGGCGGCGGTGCGCGAGATCACCGGGGGTCGCGGTGCCGATCTGATCGTCGACTCGGTCGGCGGACGCACACTCCAGCGGAGCATGGAGGCTGCGGCATACCGCGGGCGCATCAGCTACGTGGGCTCGGCCGGTCGCGACGACTTCCAGCCGAACGTCGACCTGCTGCGGCCGGGAAACAAGAGCCTCACGGGCGTCTTCTTCGGCGCCGAGATGGCGCTCCACCGCGACCGCGTGCACCCCATGGTCCAGCGTCACATCGCCGACGTGGGAAGCGGCGCGCTGGGAATCGTCATCGACCGGCGCTACCCGCTGGCGGAGGCGGCCGACGCCCACCGTTACATCGAGAGCCGCCAGGCGTTCGGCCGGGTGATCCTGGTGCCCTGACGGCTATCCTGGCCCGATGACGAACTCCTCCCCGCGCGTCGCCATCATCGGCTCCGGCTTCTCGGGGCTGTGCCTCGCCATCCAGCTCAAGCAGGCTGGCTTCGACGCGTTCACGATCTTCGAGAAGGAGGAGCGCCTGGGCGGCACCTGGCGCGACAACACCTACCCGGGCGCCTGCTGCGACGTGCCCTCGATCTTCTACCAGTTCTCGTTCGAGCAGCGCAGCAACTGGCCGCGCAAGTGGTCGCCGCAGAGCGAGGTCCTCGACTACATGGACCACTGCGCGCAGAAGTACGGGATCCTGTCCCACATTCGCTTCGGCACCGAGGTGGAGGGCGCCCGCTTCGACGGAGATGCCGGCGTCTGGCGCGTGCGCACGAGCGCGGGCGAAGAGCACGAGGCCGAGGTGCTGGTAAGCGGCGTGGGCCAGCTGCACAAACCCTACGTGCCGGACCTCCCCGGGCTGGGCGACTTCGGCGGCGCGCAGTTCCACTCATCGCGCTGGCGCCACGACGTGGACCTCAGTGGAAAGCGCGTGGGAGTGATCGGGAACGCGGCCAGCGCGATCCAGTTCATTCCCCAGATCGCGCCCAAGGTGGAGGAGGTGCTGATCTTCCAGCGCACCCCCAACTGGATGATCCGCCGCAACGACCGTTCCTACAGCGAGCGCGAGCAGAAGCTCCTCGCGCAGGTGCCGGGCCTCTCCCAGCTCTACCGGCTCTGGATCTGGGGCCGTGCCGAGGTGCTCCTGTACCCGGTCATCCGCGGGAACGAGTTCCTCTCGCGCGGCCTCCAGAAGCAAGCCACCGACTACATGCACGAGTTCATCCGCGACCCGGAGATGCGCAAGACGTTGACGCCCGACTACCCGGTCTGCGGCAAGCGCGTGCTGATCTCCGACGACTACTACGCGGCGCTCACCCGGGACAACGTGGTCCTGGAGACGTCGGGGGTCGAGCGCATCACCCAGGAGGGTGTCCTGTGCAAGGACGGCGGCAGCCATCCCCTCGACGTGCTGGTCCTGGCCACCGGCTTCGACACCACGCACTTCGTCTCGCCCATCAAGATCGAGGGGCGCGACGGCCACTCCCTGGACGGCGTCTGGAAGGACGGTGCAGAGGCCTACCTGGGCCTCAGCGTGGCGGGTTTCCCGAACTTCTTCCTCATGTACGGACCCAACACCAACCTGGGCCACAACTCGATCATCTTCATGATCGAGTGCCAGTCGCGCTACATCTTGCAGTGCGTCAAAAAGCTCGAGCGCGAGCGGCTGCCCTTCCTCGACCTGCGGCCGGACGTGATGGAGAGCTACAACCGCCAGGTGCAGCAAGATCTGCGCGGGACCGCCTGGGACCGAACGGCGCACAGCTGGTACAAGAACGACGCGGGCCGCATCACCAACAACTGGCCCCACAGCACGGTTTCGTACTGGTGGCGCACCCGGCGCCCGGACTTCTCCCATTACACCGCCGGCTGAGCCAGCCGAGGAGCTCGCTCACGGCGCGCCACGCTTCGTCGATGGCGCAGTCGAGTCAGGGGACCGGGGTGTACACCTCGAACTGCTGGAGGGGCAGCAGGTCGTGGCTCTCGCTGTGGGTGTAGCCCGCGGTGGCCAACTCGGCGTCGAGATCCGCGCGCGACGTGCCGTGACCCGATGGCATGAAGAGCCCGAGCAGGCCTCCGTGGTCCGGGTTCGGTTCGAGGATCGCGACGCGCCCGCGCGGCGAGAGGTCGCGCCGCAGGTCGCGGAAGTAAGCCTCGCGCTCGCCGATGTGGTGGTAGGTGTTGACGATCAGCACCAGGTCCACCGCGCCGTCGGGAAGCTTGGGGTTGGCGAACTCGGCGCTCACCACTTCTACGTTGTCGCCGTCGCCTCCGAAGCGCTCCTCCAGCGTGGCGATGCGCTCGGGATCCACTTCCACGGCGTACACGCGCCCCTCGGGCACCGCCGCAGCGAGGTAGGAGACGAAGTAACCCTCGCCGGCTCCGAGGTCCGCGACCCGGTCGCCGGGTTGGAGCGCCAGGACGGCGATCACGTCGTCGGGCCGCTGCCACATGGCGCGGCCGAGGGTGGAGTAGTCGAGCTTGGAGAATCCCTGGCAGCCGAGCAGCGGCACGAGGACCAGCCAGGGAGCGATTCGGGAGACCGTCATGATTCCTCCGCCGGCCGTCGGTGCAGGGGCCGGTCCGTAGGCTGTACTACGCGCTGGGTCTGGAGGAGGTTCGAGCGCAGTGCGATTGCTGCGCAGCAGCGTCATTGCATCAGCGGCCGCGCACCTGTTCCCGCACCCGCGCCAGGTCGCCGAAGCCGTCGTCGGCGGCACCCGGGCGCACCGCCTCGATCGGGTCGCGCAGGTCGTCGATGTAGCCGAGCGCGTAGGCGCCGCGCGCGTAGCCCATCAGGCGCAGCAGCGGCTCGGGCAGCTCGCGCGCCACGTCGAGGGGAACCGACAGGTACTGGTTCTCCTCCTGGCGCAGCCACGAGACCGCGTAGGTGATGTTGAGCCCGCAGCGCACGGAGTCGGAGCGGTTCTCGCCGCCCCCGTGGTAGATGGCGCCCGTGTAGATCAGCGCCGAGCCCGCCTCCATCTCCGCCGGCTCTGTGTCCTCGAGCTTGAATTCCAGCTTGTCGTCGTACAAGTGGCTTCCCGGGATCACGCGCGTGGCGCCGTTTTCCGCGGTGAAGTCGCTGAGCGCCCAGAGCGTGTTGCACTGCACCTCGTAGCCCTTGGGGAAGGGGAAGAAGTCGAAGGCCCACTGGTCGCGGTGGATCGCCTGGGCGCGAGAGCCCGGGCCGATCGCGATGACCTGGGTGAGGTGGAGCTGGTAGGTCGTGGCGTGGGCCAGCACCTTCTCCACCGTGCCCAGCACCGTGGGGTTCGTGATGAAGTCGCGCGATGCGGGTGAGCGTGCGATGAGGGCGCCGGTGCGTCGAGTGCTCCGTCCGCTGAATCTGTCCCGTCCTGCAGGCGTGGCCTCGATGAAGGGTTCCATCTCGCGGCTCACGGCGCCCAGCGTCTCCGGATCGGCCAACCGGTCGATCACCACGCAGCCGTCGTCGGCCAGGGCCTTTGCGGCGGCCTCGGGAGAATCGTCGGGGGAGAGGTGCTGGACGGGCATGGGGGCTCCTGTAAGAGGAAGTGGTTTCAGTCTAGCTCCTAGACGCGCAGCTCCACCGGCGTGACGCCGAAGCGAAGCTCGCGCTGCTGGCGCAGCCAGGAACGCTGGATCCAGCCCCTGCGCGCCAAGAGCGGCGCCAGCTTGAGCATGGGCGCCATGAGCCAGGGGCGCTCGCGTGCCCAGCGCTGGCCGCGTACCTCGCGGAGCTGAAGCGTCTGTACCCTCACGATCTCCCGCTCGCGTTCGCGCTGCGCCGCTTCCAGTGCCACTGAGACGTCGTCGTCGGCGCGCAGCGCCGGCACCAGGTGGTTCGCGGCGACGATCGCGTCGCGCAGCGCCATGTTGATGCCCTGGGCGCGGACCGGTGACATGGGATGGGCGGCGTCGCCCATCAGGAGCACGCCGGGCGCATGCCACGAAGCGCAACGACCGACCACCACGTCGAGCACTGCGGGTCCCTCGAACGCCTCGCGGCTGGCCAGCAGGTGATTGGCCAGACTCTCGGGCATCAGGGAGGCGGCCTCGCCGACCCAGTCGCGCTGCTGCGCCTCGCGCCAGCCTCCCTTGGTCATCATCCAGGCGAGCTGCCAACGCTCGTCCCACGACACGTAGGCCAGCAGCGCGTCGGGCCCCGAAGCGAAGATCTGGACGGCGCAGCGTCCCTTCAGCTCCGTGGGTAGCGGCGCCTTCCACCACAGGACGTCGTAGGATTCGGGCAGCAGGGTGAGCTCGAGCCCTGCGCGCTTGCGCACGGTCGAAGCCCGGCCGTCGGCGCCGATCACGAGGTTGGCAGGAAGCTCGTGCTCTCCGCCCGGTGTGGCGACACGCACGGCGCGCAGGCAGCCCGCGTCGTCGCGCACGAGGTCGCGTAGCGCATGCCCCATGCGCAGCTCGAAGTGCGGGTGCTCCGCGGCGCGCGAGACGAGCAGCTCCAGCAGCCGCGGCTGCGACAGGACGCGCAGCGCCCGGTCACCGAGCGCGGTGCTCGGTTCCTCCACCCGCATGATGAGCTCGCCGTCCAGGTGGATCTCCCACGCATCGAGCACTCGCGACGGGGCCGTAGCGAGGGCGTCACCCAGGCCCATCTGGTGCAGCGCGTCGAGTCCCGTCGGCATGAGGCCCTCGCCGCGGAACGCGCGATCGAAGTCGGCGGCTCGCTCCAGCAGCGTCACGTCGATCCCATTGCGCGCCAACAGCAGCGCGGTGGCGGCGCCCGCCGGTCCGGCGCCCACCACCACGACGCGCGGACCGGCCATCAGGCGCCCCGCGCGGCAACGCCGAGCTCGTGTTCGGCGACGAGAGCTTCCGCGCTGGTCAGAGCCGCCTCGTCGCTGCTGCCGGGCCGAACCTCGAAGCGCCGCGCGAGCTCTTCGTGGATGGCGCGCTCCACCCGTTCCAGCGAATCGCCTGCGCCGAGCTCGTCCTCCACGCTGCCGACGGCGGCCGGGTCCATCTCGTAGCCGAGCGCCTCGTAGACCGGCTCGAGTGCGCTGCGCAGCGGGGCGCTGCCACGGGCCACGACCACGCCGCCCACGTGCGCGGCGCCGCGCACCAGGCGTTGGCCCACGCCGGCCAGCTTGGTTCGTCCGCGAGCGTTCACGCTGAAGCCGCCGGGGCAATACTCGCCGGGTACCTCGCCCACGCGGGCGTCTACGCCGAGGCCGCGCAGCGCACCCGCCAGGATGCCTGCGATCTCTACGAAGCGTTCCTGCACACCGGCGCGCAGCTCCTCCACCGGGCGGCTCCACGCCAGCGCGAGCGTTCCGTCCGAGAAGGGAGCTGCGCGACCGCCCGCCAGGCGCAGCACCGGCGCGAAGCCCGCTTTGCGCGCGGCGTCCACCGCTCGCGCGAAACCCGGTCTCGTGCGGTCCAGTACTGAAAACGCCATCACGTCGCCCGTGCGGTGAAGGCGCAGCGTTTCGGAGCGCGCGCCCTCCGCCACCTGCTGGAGCAGCGCGCGCGAAAGCGCGGTATCGAACGCGGGACGTTTGGGGAATCCCTCGCGGATCACGCATACCGGGCGCAAGCGCGTTCCCCCCGTGTCAGTCCGCGATCTCGCCGATGACGAGGTAGGAGATCTCGTTCACGCCGCTCCAGGAGATCTTCACCATCGCCTCGGAGGTCTGCTTCTCGTCGATGCGCGCGTGTCCCTGGGCGTCCACCGAGACCTCACGCAGCGCCACCAGACGGGCGGGGGTAGCGAGGAAGTCGCGCTCCGGACCCACGGCCGCGAGGCCCACGCCGCGCGCCTGCCCCTCCACGTCGTGGGGATTGAAGGTCACCACGGCCTCGCCCGCAGGCTCGTCGGTCATCAACACACCGGTCAGGATGCGGGTCGCCATCTACGTCCCCCTTCGCGGCCGGTCCAGGATCTCGCGGACCGCAGCCAACAGCTCCTGGGCGCCGAAGGGCTTTTGGAGGAGGCCGGCCGCGAGTGCGGGATCGACGCCGCCCTCCACGCCGTCGTCAGTGTAGCCGGACATGAGGAGCACCTGCGGCGGGCTCGGCCGCCTCGCGAGACGCCGGGCCAGCTCCACCCCGCCGAGCCGCGGCATGACCAGGTCGCACACGAGCAGATCCGGTGTCGCGCCTTCCTCGATGAGGCGCAGTGCCTCTTCGCCGTCGGTCGCCTCGAGCGTGCGGTAGCCGCGCGACTCCAGCGCGTTTCTCACGAAGCGTCGCACCAGCTCCGAGTCGTCCACCACGAGCACCCATTCGCTGCCGCCGAAGGGCTCCGCCCGCACGCGCGGCGCGCGCACCTCCACCTCGCCCTCCACCTGGGGCAGGCGCACTTCGAACGAGGTGCCGCGCTGTGGCGCGCTGCGCACCGATATTTCTCCGCCCAGCTGTGTCACGATGCCGTACACCGTCGAGAGGCCCAGGCCTGTGCCCTGGCCCTCGGGTTTGGTCGTGAAGAACGGTTCGAAGGCCCGGCGCTGGGTGGCCTCGTCCATGCCCACGCCGCCGTCGCGCAGGGTGAGACGGACGTCGCCGACCGGCTTGGACTCGGGGCCGTCGGCGGAATCCCGGGAGCCACGGCGCGTGGTGATCTCCACGGCGCCGCCCATGGGCATCGCGTCGCGCGCGTTGACGGCCAGGTTCATCACCACCTGCTCCAGCTGGGCGCGGTCCGCCAGCACGAGGCCCAGCTCGGGATCGAGATCCAGGCGCAGTTGCACGTGGTCGCCGATCAGTCGGCGCAGCATCGGCTCCAGACCTTCCACCAGCTCGTTCAGGTCGAGCACGCGCGGCTGCACGACCTGGCGGCGGCTGAAGGCGAGGAGCTTGCGCGTGAGCTCGGCGGAGCGTTCGCCCGCCTCGCGCATGTCGTCCACCATGGCTCGCGCCGGGTGGCCCGGGCGCAGCTCGTCGCGCACCTGGTCTGCATAACCCAGGATCACGGTGAGGTGGTTGTTGAAGTCGTGGGCGATGCCGCCCGCGAGCTGGCCGACCGCCTCCATCTTCTGGGCCTGGAGCAGCTCCGACTGGAGCTCCTCGCGCTGGCGTTCGGCTTCCTTGCGCTCGCGGATGTCGCGAGTGACGCCGAGCAGCCCGGTCACGCGACCTTCGGCGTTGCGCGTCATGACCGCGCTGACCTCGCACCACACGGACTCGCCGTCCTTGGCAATATGCTCGGCCTCGAAGCGGTACTCGCCGATGCCCTCCGCGAGGGCGCGCTGCGTCAGCTCGCCGGCGAGCCGCAACGAGCTCGGGGCGAGGACCTCGGTCTGGGGTCGTCCCCTCAACTCGCGAGGCGAATAGCCGAGGATGCGCTTTACCGCCGGGCTCATGAAGCGGACGGTGCCGTCGATGCCCATAGACCAGATGATGTCTTGGGAACTCTCGGCCACCAGCGCGTACTGCTCCTGGAGGTGGCGCAGGTCCGCTTCGCGCTCGTCGGCGTAGTGGCGCGCCTGCAGGCGATCCTGGTACACGCGCTCCAGGAAGTAGACGGCCAGCAGGATGAGCAGGCTGATCAGGGTCCCCATGGCCTCGTTCAGCGGGGAGAGGGGTTCGAAACCGCGCTCCGCGGAGATCCAGACGGTCCGCGCCGCGGTCGCCCCGAGGAGGAGCGGCAGGAAGATCAGCCGCCGGTCGCGGACCCGCACCAACAGCAGCACCGACCACCCGAAGGCGAGCACCCGGAGCGCGATCGATGCGAACAGCCAGAACACGGCCCTACTCGGGAGCCAGCTTGTAGCGGATGGGGAGGCGCTTGACCCCGCCCACCAGGCTCGAGTGGAGCCGCTCGACCGGGCCCGCCAGCTCCACCGCCTCGATTCGGGGCAGCAGGTGCTTGTAGGCCACCTCCATCTCGAGCCGCGCCAGATGGGCGCCCAGGCAGAAGTGCTCGCCCATGCCGAAGCCGAGATGCCGATTGGGCTTGCGGTCGATGCGGAAGGCGAAGGGGTCTTCGAAGATCTCCTCGTCGCGGTTGGCGGACGGATAGAAGAGTGCCACGGCATCCCCCTTGCGGATGGTCTTGCCGCGCAGCTCGTAGTCGCACTGGGCCGTGCGCGCGAAGTGGATGATCGGTGTGCTCCAGCGCACCACCTCCTCCACGGCCGAGGCCATCAGCGATGGGTCTGCTTGCAATTTGCGCAGCTGGTCCGGGTTCTCGATGAAGGCGAGCATCCCGCCGCTGGTCCCGTTGCGCGTGGTCTCGTTGCCGGCCACCACGATGATCAGGCACCACGCCAGCAGGTCCATCAGTTCGAGGGGCTCGCCGTCCTTCTCGAGCTGGGTGAAGAGCGTGATCAGGTCGTCGGCGGGGCTCTTGCGCTTCTCCTCGATGAGCTTGGCGAAGTAGGTGAAGAGCTCGACGATCGTCTCGCGCGCCGCCTCGTCGGGCGTCTTGCCCTCCACCCGGAACGAGGGATCCTGGGCGCCGATGATCTTGTTCGTCCAGTCGAAGAGCAGGCGCCAGTCGTCGCGCGGCACACCCAGGAGCCAGGCGATCACGGCGATGGGGAGCGGCGCGGAGACCGCTTCCACGAAGTCGCACTCGCCTCGCTCGGCCATGGAATCCGCCACCTCTCGCCCGAGGGTCTCGACGATCTCGCGCCCGATGCGCTCGATGTCCTCGTGGATGTGCTTGAGCGCGCGCGGCGTGAAGCGCTTGTTCACCATCTTGCGGTAGAGCCCGTGCCGGGGCGGATCCATCTGGATGAGCGTGGGCGGGAACTGATCCATCGCCTCCCGCTTCTCCGGAACGTGGCTGATGGTCAGCCGCGGCCCGTTCTCGAATTTGTCCGGCTGGGTGCCGATCTCGACGATGTCGGCGTGCTTGGTGATGGCCCAGAAGGGCATGCCCTCGGTCTGCTCCCAGCGGTAGACCGGGTCGTTCGCGCGCATCCACGTCCACACGTCGTGGGGATACCCGTGGTCGGCGTAGTAGTTCGGGTCCACCAGGTTGAAGTCGAACGGGGGCTGGGTGCGGCTCACGGATCCTCCTGGAGGCCGCCCAATCCTACTCCATCGCCGCCGACGGAGGCCGGTGGCGACGGTAGATTTCGTGCACCCATGCTACGCCGGGGTGGGTGGCCCAGCGCGCCAGCCAGGCGTCGACGGATGCCGGGCGCGGCGCTGCGCGGTGCATGGCCGGGTGGTTGGGATTGGCGCACGGCGCCAGGAGCGCCGCGGCCGCAAGGTCCGCCGCGGTGAAGCGATCGCCCACCAGATAGCCCGTCGATCCCGTCTCTGCGACCACCCGATCGAGCGCGGCCTCGGTGTCGGCGAAGGCCGCGTCGATCGCCTCGGGTCCCGTGACGCCGTTGGCGCGCGCGGGAAGGTCGCGCGGTAGAGCGTGCGGACCGCCCATGGCTTCTGGCCGTCGAAGGTGTTGCACAGGTAGTCCGCCTCTCCGAGCGTCACGGAGAAGAGCGCGCATCGCACCTGCGGGCCGGTCACATCGTCGAGGTGCTGCAGGATCTCGACCACACGGGCGCGCTCGGCCGGGTCGTCGGGGAAGAGCGGCGGCTCGGGCTGGTGGGCTTCGAGAGTCTCGAGGATGCGCGAGGAGCCGTGCACGATCGCGTCCCCCAGCCTGAGCACGGGCGTGGCCGTCTGGCCGGTCATGCGCTTCACCACCGGCATGTGTGGCCCCGGCAAGAGGCTGCGGCGGGTGTGCGGGATCTTCTTCCAGTCCAGGCCCCAGCGCGCCTTCTCGTTGAAGTGCGAGAAGGGAAACTGCACGAGCTCTACGGAAAATGTCGACATCCGATCCTCCGGTGCGTCCTGCCACAGGCTTTACGCGGATCCCGGCCCCTCACCAGTGCGCAAGCTGCGTTCTACCCGTGCGCAAACGCACACCCCATGGTGGCAAGGACGCGGCAGCCTGGCATGGAACGCCCGCTCGGGCTTGAGTCGGCTGGCAGCTCCACCGAAGACTCATGGGGCGGCGAGATGGCGAGGGCAGAGGAAGGCGAAGAGGAATTGCATCCCCAGTTTCCCCCCGGCGACGACGACACCTACAAAGCCGTCGTCGAAGCCTCCCTTCAGGGAGTCGTGATCCTCCAGGATTGGTGGGTCGTCTTCGCCAACCCCGCCATGTCTCAGCTCACCGGCTACTCGAACGAAGAGTTGCTGGCTTTCGAGCCGGCGGCGATGCAGGAGAACATCCACCCTGCCGACCGTTCGAGGGTGGAGCAGCCGCTCTTCACGCGCGCCATGCGGGGGGAGGAGGTGGAGCGCACCGAGTTCCGAATCCGCCGCAAGGATGGAGGCTGGGTCTGGGTGGAGAGCACGGCCGCGCTCATCCAGTTCGAGGGTCGGCCTGCGCTCGAGGTTTCCTACATCGACGCGGAGGAGCGCAAGCGCGCCGAGCAGCGCCTGCGCGAGAGCGAGCGACGTTTCACCAGCGTATTCCTCTCGTCCCCGAACCCGACCCTGATCACCTCGCTGGAAGACGGTCGCATCATCGACATGAACGAGAGCATGGCCCGTGCTACCGGCGAATCTCGCGAAGTCATGGTGGGGCGCTCGGCCAGGGACCTGGACATCTTCGTAGACCTCCGGGACCTCCCCGAAGCGCTGCGTCGACTGCGCAAGGACGGCGAGCTCTCCGGTCTCGAGATGCCCTTCCGCACCCAGGATGGCCAGATCCGCCACGGCATAGTCTACGCGGGTGAGGTCACCCTGGAAGACGAGCGCTGCGTCATCTGGGAGGGCAGCGACGTCACCAGCCTGAAATTGACGCAGGACGCCCTGCGAGACAGCGAAGCCCGCTTCCGGGTGCTCACCGAGAGCGCCTCCGAGTACGTCACGGAGGTGGATGGCAAGGGCGACATCATCTATCTGAGCCCCACCTTCACGGATCACCTGGGCTGGGAGCGCGCGGACTTCCTGGGTCGTCCGAGCGCCGATGTGCTCAAGGAGCTGGCCCACCCCGAGGATCGCGAGCGCCTCCTGGGCATGTTCGCGGACGGGCTGGGCGGCACCCAGATGGGCCCGGTCGTGTCCAGGGTGCGGTCGAGCAGCGGTGAGTGGCGCTGGATCGAGACCGTGGGGCGCAGCATAAATACGAGCGATGGCGACACGCACCTCGTCACCGTGGCCCGCGACGTGAGCGAGCGTGTTCGCGCCCAGGAAGAGCGCCGCAGGCTTCAGGAGCGAGTGCTCCAAGCGGAGAAGCTGGAAGGGCTGGGTGTGCTCGCGGGCGGCATCGCCCACGACTTCAACAATCTCCTGGTAGGCATCCAGGGCAACGCCGAGCTCGCGGTGATGTCGCTGACCGACGAACACCCGGCGCACGAGCTGCTCGACCAGCTTCAGCTCGCCTCGGAGCGCGCAGCCGGACTGACCCGCGAGCTGCTCGCCTACGCGGGGAAGGCACGCTTCTCGGTCGAAGCCGCCGACCTGGCCACGCTCACCAGCGAAATGACCGGACTCGTCGCTCGCAGCGTCGCGCCCGGGGTACGACTCGAGCTGACGCCGGGCGAGGAGCCCTGCTGGGTGGAGGCCGACGTCACGCAGGTGGGACAGGT
>CAXMOD010000055.1:0-7268 GCA_964194905.1 uncultured Desulfobacterales bacterium
CATCTAGACGTCGAGGCCGACTTCGCGCATCAGGGCCAGCGCGTTGCTCTTCTCGACGACCCCCTGGCGCAGGCGGAAGTCGAAGGCGATGTGGCCGTCGGCCAGGTGGTCCTCGAAGTGGACGTTGCGCGCGCGGGGCGCCAGATCCTCGGCGATCTTCGAGAGCGCCAGGTCGTGGGTGGTGACCAGGCCGATGGCACCGCGCTCCACCAACCCGCGCACGAGTGCTGCGGCGCCGATCTGGCGGTCGTGAGAGTTGGTGCCGTGGAGGATCTCGTCGAGCAGGAAGAGCGGGTGCCGCTCGTCGCGGGCCAGGTCTGCGATCTGACGCAAGCGCTTGATCTCCGCGTAGAAGCGTGACTCGCCCTCCAGGAGCGAGTCGTGAAGGCGGATGGACGCGCCCACCGCGAGATCCGATACCCGCAAGCGCTGCGCGCGAACCGGCGCGCCCGCCAACGCCAGGACCGTGTTGGTGCCGACGGTGCGCAGGAGTGTGCTCTTCCCCGACATGTTCGAGCCGGAAACCACCCACAACGACTCGTCGCGGTCGAGCCGCACATCGTTGCGTACGGCGCGCGCCTCCGGCAGGAGCGGATGGCCGAGGCCCTCGCCGTCGAAGACCGGCCCCTCGTCCGTCAGCTCGGGAAAGGGATCCCCGGGATGCTCGTAGGCGTACCCGGCCAGAGCGCAGAGCGCCTCGATCTCGCCGACGGACTCGAGCCACTCGGCCAGGTGGACACCGGAACGCCGACGCCAGGCCTCGATGGCCAGCGCGAACTGGAGGCCCCAGAGGAGCAGCGCAGCGATCGGCGCGAAGAGCTGGTTGCGCCGGGCGTCGGCCAACTCGAGGAGCCGCCGCAGCCGCGCAATCTCGCGAGAGGGCGGCGCGCCGTCGGTCTCCATCGCGGCGCGCAACGCCACCAACCGTGGCGAGGCGAAACGCTCGGCTTCGAGGCACTCGAGCAGCTCGGCGAGCAAGGCCAGGTCGCGGGCGGGCTGCTCCACGGCCGCCAGCACGTGGGCGACCTGCCCTCGGAAGCGCAGCGCAACCACCGCCTCGAGCACCAGCATGAATACGAGCGGCAGCGGGCCGGCACCGCCCAGGATCCAGCCGCCCAGCGCCGCCAGCGCCAACACCGCGAGCAGCGCGGAGATCACGCGCCAGATCGCGATCCCGTGGCTCGCCTCCTGGGCGCCCCACTCCGCCAGCACCTGCGGGTGCACTCCGGCGCGCACCTCCTCGCCCAGAAGGGCCAGCTCCTCGCGCAGATCGAGGCGCGCTCGCAGCTCCTCCAGCGCAGCGTGTCGCTCGCGAACGGCGTCGTGGGGTGACGGCTCGGCCAGCCACCTCGCCAGGCGCGCTTCGCCCGCGGCGGTGCGAGCCGTGCACAGCAGCTCGAAGAGCGAGCCCTCGCCGAAGATGTCCAGGTCCGCCGCGTACGGGTGTGCCGGATCGAGGAAGCCTGCGCCCGCCACGCCCTCCCCCATCCAGGTTCCGGCCAGCCGCGCGAGGCCGCGCTGGTAGAAAGCCACCGCGCGATCAGCTCGCAGGCGCGCGCGGATGACGCGGTCGTGCCAGAGGACCAGCACGATGAAGCCCGCGAGCGGCGGCAGGAGCCAGGCCCCGTGGAGCACGCGCGCGCCGAGCGCGAGCCCCGCGACGACGAGGCCCAGCCCGAAGACAGCCAGGCGTGCGTTGGACAGGCGCGTCTCGCGCCCGAGCAGCCGCGCGGCCAGCGCGCTGCGCTCCGCCAGCCGAGCCCCGTACTCGGTCTCCGGCCCTCCCGCGGAAGGACCCGCAGGCGTGCTCACGGAAGGCCCAGCAGGCGTGCACCCGAGCCCAGCAGCTCGGCGCGTGCGATCGCCTCTGCCACGAAGGCGCGCGCCTCCGCCACCGCCTCCTCCACGCCGAGCCCGCGGGCCAGACCGGCGGCCGCGGCGGCGGCGAGCGCGCAGCCGGTGCCGTGCACCGGCCCGATGTCGAGGCGCCTGCCCGGAAGCCAGCGCAGCACCACACCCCCACCCTCTCCGCGCAGGCCCAGGCAGTCGTCGGGTGCGCCCTCGGCGTGCCCGCCCTTGACCAGTACCGCGCCCACCCCGCACTCGGAGATCAGGGTCCGCGCCGCCTGCTCCACACCCGCGCGGGTGGAGACGTCGCAGCCCGCCAGCATGCGCGCCTCCTCGAGGTTGGGGGTCACCAGCGCGGCGCCCTCGCACAGCTCGAGCAGCGTGGGCACCGCGCGGCGCTCGAGCAGTGGAGTGCCGTCGGACGCGGCCAGTACCGGATCCACCACGCGCGGCACCTGCGGAGCGTGCTGCGCCAGCGTGAGCAGGCCGTGCTGCACCGCACGCGCCACGTCATCGGTGGCCAGCATGCCGAGCTTCACGGCGTCGGGCTGCACGTCGCGCACCAGCACGCGGATCTGCTCCAACACCACGTTCGGAAAGACCGGCAGCACCTGGTGGACCTTGCCCGTGTCCTGGGTCGTCAGCGCGGTCACGACTCCGGCGCCGTGCACCCCGCATGCGCGGAACACCTGGAGATCCGCCTGGAGACCGGCACCACCCGTCGGGTCGGAGCCGGCGATACTGAGCGCGATCCGCATGGGGCTCGATGGTAAGATCCGAGTCGGTGCAGCGCATCCATCTCCAGCGGCTTTATCTGTTCGCAGCGCTCCTCGTCAGCGGAACCGCGTTCGGCGACGCCGGCGCCGTCGAGACGGTGATCCTGCTGTCCATGGACGGCACCACGCCCACGCAGATCGCCGATCCAGGGCTCACCACGCTGGCGCGCCTGCAACGGGAGGGCGCCAGCGCCGAGCTGATTCCGGTCTTTCCGACCAACACCTTCCCGAACCACGTCTCGCTCGTAACCGGGGTCTTGCCGGAGCGACACGGCGTGGTGTCCAACGTGTTCGTCGATGCGGAGCGCGGCAAGCACTCCTACGACAACGATCCCGGCTGGATGCAGTCGGAGCCCCTCTGGTCTCTGGTGGGCCGGCACGGGATCGTCTCGGCCGCTTTCTACTGGGTGGGCTCCCAGGGGCCGTGGACCAGCGGCCTGGGCCCGCGCCACTGGAAGCCGTTCGACGGGCGCACGCCCGAGAAGGACAAGGTGGACCAGATCCTGGCCTGGCTGGACCTCGAAGATCCTGCGGAGCGCCCGCGGCTCATCACCGCCTGGTTCCACGGCGCCGACTCCAAGGGCCACCGCCACGGTCCCGATGCGGCGCAGGCGGCAGAGGCCCTGCGCGAGCAGGACGCGGAGCTCGGACGCCTCATCGCCGGGCTCGAGGCACGCGGGCGCGTCGCGACGACGACGCTCGTGATCGTATCGGACCACGGGATGGCGCCCGTGGAGCAGACCGTGAACCTGGCCGGCGCGCTCGACAAAGCCGGTGTGCGGGCGCGCGTCCTCGGCGGTGGTGGCTTCGCGCTGCTGGAAAGCTCCGATCCGGACGGCGCCGTGCGCGTGGCGCGGAACCTCAGCCTCGAGGCGTGGCCCCGCGAGTCCACGCCGCCGGAGCTGCCCACCGACAACCCGCGCTTCGGCGACGTGGTGGTCGTCGCCCCGGTGGGCACGGCGATCGTGCGCCAGGGACTGCGTGGTGCTGTCCAGCGCCTCATGGCCAAGGGCGGAATGGCTCTGGGCGGCTCCCACGGGCATCGGCCAGACCATCCCTCGATGCGCGGGATCTGCGTCGCCTGGGGCGCCGAGGTGCCGCTGGGCGAGCTGGGCGTGGTCCGCGCACTCGACGTGGCACCGACGGTGCTGACGCTCCTCGGCATTACACCTCCGGAGTGGATGGAGGGTCGACCGCTGTTCGGGGTACCCTCAGCGCCATGACCCTGCGCATCCTCGCCACGCTCTTCGTCTTGACACTGGCCTGCCCGACCGGCGCGGAGGAGTACTCCTGGTACGCGCAGGCCATCTCCGACGGGTCGAGCGGCATCTCGATCACGCACTTCTGGTCGAAGGGCCGCAGCCTGCGCGCCCTCACCATCATCCATGGCCGCCCCATCGCCACGATGGTGCACCGCGACTGGTACTACGTCGTGGACGAGCTCAGCGGCAAGGGCCTCGCGATCCAGCGCGGAACCCAGGCTCTGCGCGAGGATGCGACCGGCATGCGGCCCTTTGCGCAGGAGGCCACGCGCATCCTGGAGCAGGGTGCGGAGAAGGTGCGCACCGAGAGCCTGGAGGGCCGTCGCGTGGACGTGTGGCGCCTCACCGACGAAAGCGCGCGGCGCGAGGTGTGGGCGGCCGAGGACCGGCCGGACATTCCGATGATGGTGGAGATCTTCGACCGCGGCACCAGCGAGACGCGCACCATCCGCTACGTCAACTGGTCGTGGGAGCTGACGATCCCCGAGCGTTTCTTCCGACCCGACGCGCGCTTCGTCATCGACCGCATGAGCTACGACGAATACCTGCGCCGCACGACCGACGCGGCGGTGTCGCTGCCCGTGCTCTACGCCTCGCTGCTCCACGGCGTCAAGCGCGTCGGAAAGTAGGCTCGCCCTACTCCACCCAGGTGATGTTGCCGTCCGCCAGCTTGGGCGTGCGCTCCGCCAGCACCACGAGCTTGCGAGCCACGGTCCCCGCCAGCTCGCGGAATGCCTCGGAAACCGGCGCGTCCGGGTGCGTGACCACGATGGGCTTGCCGGCGTCGCCGCCTTCCACCACGCGCGGGTCGATGGGCAGTTCGCAAAGGAAGTCGAGGCCGAGCTCTTCGGCGACGCGGCGGCCGCCACCCTCGCCGAAGATGTAGTACTTGCGATCCGGCAGGTCCGGCGGCGTGAAGAATGACATGTTCTCCACGATGCCCAGCACCGGGACACCCACCTTCTCGAACATGGCGAGGCCCTTGCGCGCGTCGATGAGCGAGAGGTCGTTGGCGGTGGTCACGATGACCGCTCCCGAGAGAGGAGCCTGTTGTGTGAGGGTCAGCGCGGCGTCCCCGGTTCCAGGCGGCAGGTCGAGCACCAGGTAGTCGAGCTCGCCCCAATCCACGTCCTTCAAGAACTGGGTGATGAGACCGTGCACCATCGGACCGCGCCAGATCACCGGCGAATTCTCGGTCAGGAAGAAGCCCATGGACATCAGCTTCAGGTCCCACCCCTGCTGCGGGATGATGCGCTTGTCGATGGCCTCGGGACGTCCGTGCACTCCCGTGAGCAGCGGGAGCGACGGCCCGTAGACGTCGCAGTCCATGAGGCCCACCGTCGCGCCGGTCGCCCGCAGCGAGAGGGCCAGGTTCAGCGCCACGGTGCTCTTGCCCACGCCCCCTTTGCCCGACGCCACGGCGATGGTGTTCTTGACGCCCGGCAGGACTTCGACCTCCGGGCCGGTGACGCGTCCGCGGGTGGCCGCGGTCATGCTCACGTCCACGGTCTCTACGCCCGGCAGCGCGGCCACCCGCTCGCGGGCCTGGCGCTGGAATTCCTCCTTCACCGGGCACGCGGGCGTGGTCAGCTCGATCGCGAAGGCGATGCTGCTGCCGTCGATCCGGATGTCCTTGACGAAACCGAGATCGACGATGCTCTTGCCGAAATCGGGGTCGATGATGGGTCGCAGGGCTTCGAGGACGTCGTGTTCGCCGGGGGGCATAGGAAGCGAGAGTCTAGCGCCTCGGCTGCACTCGTCCGCAGGCGGTACCATGGGCCCCGCATGTCGGGCGGTCGCACGGACGCACACCTCACTCGGGCCCACCCCACTCAGGCGAACCCCGCTCAGGCGAACCCCACTCAGGCGAACCCGGCAGGCGGGGGTACCTCGGGATGGGACTGGGCGTCGGCGGCCCTGTTCGCCGCCGTTCTTGCCACGGCGGCGCTCACCTTCACGGACTACGGCATCACCTGGGACGAGCGCGACCTTCAGACCTACGGGGAACGCGTGATCGCTCACTACGCGTCCCTGTTGCGCGGCTCGTGGCCCCCTCCGGCGAGTGAGTTCCGCAACCTGCACTACTACGGCGGCTTCTACGCGGCGGCGTCGGCCTGGGTGGCGAACCTGGGATTTCCCGAGTACGAGGCGCGCCACGCGCTGAACGCGCTGGCCGGGATCGCGGGCGTACTCGGCACGTGGAGGCTCGCGCGGCTCCTGGGCGGACCTCGCGCCGCATTCTGGGCGGCGCTCCTGCTGGTGCTGACGCCGCGCTGGTGGGGCCACATGTTCAACAACCCAAAGGACGTGCCGTTCGCAGCCGCGACGATCTGGGCGCTCTACCTCCTCGTACTCGCCGCTCGTCGCCTGCCCCGGATTCCGTCGGGCCTCACGCTCACGCTTGGCCTCGCCATCGGAATCGCGGCGGGCATCCGGGTCGGCGGCCTGGTCCTGTTCGGATACCTCGGCCTCGCGATGGCGGTCTACGCTGCAAGCGCCCCGGCCCGGCGCCAGCTCCCGGCGCTGCGAGCGATGGGGCTCTCCTTCATCGGCACGCTGGCCGTGGCCTGGTTCGTGATGGTGCTCTCCTGGCCCTGGGTGCAGAGCAGTCCGCTGCTGCGACCGTTCGAAGCGCTGGCGTTGATGAGTCGATTCGCCTGGGATCTGCCCGTCCTGTTCGCGGGCCACGCGGTCGCGGCGACGGAGCTGCCCCGCAGCTACCCCCTCCACTTCCTGTGGATCACCACACCTGAGCTCGTGGGCGTGCTGATCGCGACGGGCCTGGTTCGGCTCGCGGTCGCGCGCCGCCGCGCGCTGGTCGCGCTCGCGCCCGACGGGGTTCCGGGAACGCTGCTGGTATGCCTGGCCGCGCTCTTCCCCCTCGTCTGGGTGATGATCATCGACGCCGACCTCTACGACGGCGTGCGCCAGCTGTTGTTCGTGGTGCCACCGCTCTGCGTCCTCGCCGGGCTGGCGTGGGTCGTCACGGCCGACGCGCTCATCCGCGCGCCAGCCCTGCTGCGTGCCGCGGCCATCGCCGGCCTGGCGGCGTGGCTCGCATTCCACCTCTCGGTGATGGTGCGCCTCCACCCGTACGAGACCGTGTACTTCAATCGCAGCGTCGGAGGCCTGGCCGGCGCGCACGGTCGCTACGAGACCGACTACTGGGGAAATTCCTACCGGGAGGCCGCGCTCGCGCTGCGGGAACGCCTCGCTGAGGAGGGACCGACGCAGCGGCCGACCCGCGTGATGCTCTGCACCCGCATCAAGGCCACGCGTCCGCTGCTGGCCGGGTACTACCTGACCGGCGCGGAGATGACGAAGAACGCCGCAGAGGCGGACTTCTTCATCTCCACCACGCGCTGGGAATGCCCCGACTCGG
>CAXMOD010000056.1:0-3793 GCA_964194905.1 uncultured Desulfobacterales bacterium
GGAGCAGGTGCTGCGCGACCTTGCCGCTTCGGTGCAGGCGTTGCTGCCGCGCGGTTGGTTGGTGCGCGGCGCGACCCTGGCCGCGCCCGGAGCAATTGCCACCGCGCTGGATGGCCTGGCTGAAGCCGGGCCGTTGCTCAGGCGGGAAGGGATGCCAATGGGTGTGCCGCTCAACGTAATTCCTACCAGACCGCATTGACGTAGCACCCCGCTCGCATTGCCTTCCCACGGCCCCGAGGGCCCAAGGATGAGCGATGCACGAGGACAGAGATCGAGTGGAGGAGAGTTCCTTCCCGCAGGGCGCAGGGGGCCCCACGCCGGGGTCGGCCGGAGCGGAGCCGGGCTTGGTCGCCCCAGGCGGGGGTCCGGGGGCGGAGCCCCCGAATGCCCCCAGAGGAGAATCCCTGGCCCAGGGTGTTCCAACCGCCCTGGAGGGGCCGCTCGGCGGAGGCGGTCGCGGAGGCGCGAGCCGCAAGGGCCGTCGGTCGCGTCGCTACAGCGCGGAGGAGCGCGCGGCGGTGCTGTCGGCGTACCGCGAGAGCGGCCTGACCGTGGCGCGGTTCTGCGAGGGCATCGAGCCGGGGCTGGACGCGCTGTACCGCTGGCTTCGCGCGGAGGGGCTCACCGGCCCGGCGGACAAGCGGCCGTCGCGCCGTAGCGACGGGCGCGTGGCGCACGCCAACTACACGCCCGACCAGCGCCGCACGGCCGTCGAGGCGTACCGCCGCTCGGGGCGTCCGGCGAGGGACTTCGCCGTGCTGTGGGGCGTGTCGGTGAACACGCTGCGGCGCTGGGTGGCGCTGCACGACGAGCACGGGCCCAAGGGACTGGAGCGCAAGCCGCGCTCGAAGGCTGTCCGCAAGGATGACGCTCGCCGCCTGCCCGCGCCCGTGCGCCGCGAGATCGCGCGCACCAAGCTGCGCTTCCCCGAGTTCGGGATGCGCAAGGTGCGCGACTTCCTGGCCCGCTTCCGCGGCGTCCAGGTCAGCGCGGGCAGCGTCCGCAACGTCCTGCGCGAGGAGGGCATCGTGCCCGAGAAGTCGCCGAAGAAGAAGCGCAGGAGGAAGAGCAAGCCCGTGCGGCGCTTCGAGCGGGCCAGGCCCGGGCAGCTGTGGCAGTCGGACATCACGAGCTTCGTCCTGCGGCGCCACCACACGCGCGTGTACCTGGTGGTCTTCCTGGACGACCACAGCCGCTACGTCGTCTCGTGGGCGCTCGCGACGCACCAGAAGTCGGCGCTGGTGCAGGAGACGCTGCTGGACGGCATCGCGCGCTTCGGGAAGCCGGAGGAGGTGCTCACCGACCAGGGGCCGCAGTACTTCGCCTGGCGCGGCAAGGCGGCCTTCCAGAAGCTGCTCGTCCGCGAGGGCATCGGCCACGCCGTGGCGCGCACGCACCACCCGCAGACCGTGGGCAAGTGCGAGCGGCTGTGGAAGACGGTCGGTGAGGAGTTCTGGGACCGCGTCCAGCCCCAGGATCTCTCCGAGGCGCGGGAGCGGCTCGGGCACTGGTTTGCCTCCTACAACCACTTTCGGCCGCACCAGGGGATCGGGGGGCTGGTGCCCGCGGACCGCTTCTTCGGCGCCGAGGACGCCCTGCGCAAGACGCTCGAGGCGCAGCTGGTGGAGAACGAGCTGGCGCTTGCCGTGGGCGAGGCGCCGCGCACATCGGTCTTCCTGTTCGGACAGGTCGGAGACGAGCAGGTGTCGCTGCACGGCGAGCGCGGCAGGCTGGTGATCCAGACGCCCGACGGGAAGCGGCGCGAGATGGGGCTGGAGGAGCTCGGCGCGCCACCGGTGTCGAGCTCCGCTCGCGCCCAGGGCTCGTCAGGCGAGCAGGGGGCGAGCACCGAGACCCCGATCCTGCGCGTGGCCCCGGGCTCCGACGACGAGATGTCGCCTTGCGAGGGATCGGCCGACGCGACCGGGGACGCGCAGGACGCGTCGAGAGCTGCGGAGACCCGCTCGCCTGGCGACGACCTGCCCTTCGGGGCGGGGGTGCTCTCGTGACGGCGTCCGAGTCCGCGGTCCCGCGCGCCGTGAGCGAGGGGCCGCCCGCTACCGAGTGCGAGCCCAAGGCGCGTCCTGTGCGCCGCCGGCGCAAGCGCACGCACTTCAAGGTCCCCGAGCACACGGCGATCGCCGTGCGCCCGCTGTGGGAGCAGGCGAGCGATGAGGAACGTCAGCGGGCCCACCGCTACGCGATGGCGATCCTGGAATCGTGGGTCGGCCGCGCGAGCTGGGACGAGACCGCCGAGCGGCTCGGGCTGCCGCCGGTGCGCGTGCACCAGCTCAGCCAGCAGGCCGTCTCCGGTATGCTCGCGGGCCTCTTGAAGCAGCCGCGCAGGCGGCGCAAAGTCGTGCCGTCGGCGGACCCGGTCGCGCCCGAGGACGACCCGGTGCGGCTGCGCAAGCGGATCGGGGAGCTGGAGGCGAAGCTCGCGCGCACCGAGGATCTGGTGCGCGTGCTGCAGGAATTCCCCTGGCACCGCGCGGGCGCCGCCGCTGCGAACAAGGACCGCAAGAAGGAGGTAGCGAGTGGAAGGAAGCCGGTCCGTCGCAAGCCCCGAGGGCGCAGCGCCGCTGGCCCGAGGGCTGAGCATGGCACGGAAGAGGGCGGCGGGGCTGCAAGCGGTGGCGCGGCCGCTCCGCGAGCGTGACGCGATGGCCGCGGCGTACGGGGTGGGCGAGAGGACGCTTCGCAACTGGGCGAAGATCGACCTCACGCGCCCCCGGCGCCGCGGCCGGCCGCCCCACGGCCCTGAGCGCGTGGAGCAGGCGCGCGGCCTGGTCCGCGCGGAGCTGGATCGCATGGGCTGGAGCGCGGGCGAGTCCACGCTCGTGCACGTGCTGGGCAGCCGCGTGCCCCGGCGCCTACTGCGGCGCGTGCTGCGCGAGCTGAAGGCCGAGCGCGCGGTGCGGCGGCGCGAACACATCGAGCAAGCCCGTGTCTCCGTGGCCGTGCACGCGCGAGACGCGCTGTGGACGCTGGACGCGACGCACCTGGGGCGCGACCGACGGGGCGCATCGGTCGAGGCCGAGGTGGTGTGCGACGTGGCGTCGTCGAGGATCCTGTGGGCGGGCGTGGGAACGCCGAGCACGGCCAAGGACGTGATCGAGCTCCTGGAGGAGCTGCGCCGTCTACGCGGCGGGCTTCCGCTGGTGCTGCTCACCGACAACGGACCGGCCTACACGAGCGAGCTGGTCGAGCAGTACCTCGAGCGCCACCAGGTCGTCCACCTGCTCAATCTCCCGCGCACGCCGCAGCACAACCCCTGGGGGGAGGGGGCGAACGGCAAGCTCAAGGCCGAGACCGAGCTGGGCAAGGGCGTGCGCCTGCACGGCCACGACGAGGCCCGGCACCGGATCGAGCCCGCCTTGGGCCGCCTGAACGACGAGCGACCGCGCGCATCCCGAGGCTGGCGCACGCCCGCTCAGGCGGACGCCGAGACCCCTACCTGGCGCGCCCGGGTGGGTCGCACGGAGTTCTGGGAGCGCACCCGTTGCGCCGTCAACGCGGCCGTGGTGGGGTGCGAGGGCAACAGAGCACTGCGCCGTGCTCGTCGCGAGGCGCAGCTGGCAACGCTGGAATGCTTTGGACTGATCACGAGAACACGAGGCGATGCGCAGGCGGAGCCGTCAATGCTGGAAAGCTAAACGTGCGCGGCACAGTCGAGGCCTCAACGCGATCGGGGAGTGGTGCCGAGCGAATCGACACCTACCCGTGAAGGTCCAGCACCAGATCCTTAGCCGGAAACTGAACGGGCACTGCGCCTACTACGGCATCACCGGAA
>CAXMOD010000057.1:0-8100 GCA_964194905.1 uncultured Desulfobacterales bacterium
CCTCCGAGCCCGATTGGATCGCCGCCAGCTTCGTGGCGGGCCTCAAGCACCTGCCCGTGCGCTACCGCATCGCGAAGCGTTGAGGCGTGGGGCGCCGCCCCTCAGCGCGCGGCGAACTGGAGGATCTCCTCCACCTTCTCGATCAGCGCGGAAGGTCGGAACGGCTTGCGAAGGAAGGCGGCTCCGCTGCGCGCGAGCCTCTCCGTATCGAGGCGGGCGCCCGCATAGCCGGACACGAACAGGAAGCGGGCCTCCGGATGGACGGCTGCGATCTGGTCCGCGAGGTCGGGCCCGGCCGGGGCCGGGATCACCACGTCGCTCACCGCCAGATGAATGGGCCCGGAGTGACGCCGCGCCACTTCCAGGGCTTCGACCCCACCACCCGCCTCGAGCACGCGGTAGCCGCGCTCGGCCAGCGCGTCGCTCACCATCGAGCGTACGGCCGGCTCGTCCTCCACCCACAAGATCGTTTCCATGGCCCCCCGGGAGAGCAAGCTCCGTACCAAGCGGGAGCGACCCTGGAGCGAGCTCCAACGAGCCCGAACCCGTGTCATTCCGGGCTGTTGGCGCTTCAGGGCGACCCGTGGACTGTGCCTCACTGACAATCTCGAAGCGCACAGGCTGACGCAGTGTGACGATCTGGCAGTAGAGGGCGCCCGGGTGATAACGTGTGTCACGGTCGAGTAGAGGGGTGGAAACCAGGGAGTCGATGGCACGCACGCGCTCCGTCCTGATCGTGGAAGACGATCCCCTCACCGGCCCGAGCGTGGCTGGGCTCCTCGAGTGCGAGCGGATCGAAGCCACCCTCGCCACCACGGCGAACGAGGCCCTGGGCGCGCTGCGCCGGCGCGACTTCGACGTCGTCCTGTCCGATGTGCGCATGCCGGGCCGTTCCGGAATCCAGCTGGTCGGCGAGGTTCGCGAGCTGAGACCGGACACCCCTGTGGTGCTCATGACCGGCTTCGCCACCGTGGACGCCGCCGTGGAGGCCATGCGGGCGGGCGCGTTCGACTACCTCACCAAGCCCGTGCGGCCCGAGGAGCTGCTGCTCTCGATCGAGCACGCCTTCGAGGTGCGCACCCTGGAGGCGCAGACGCGCGCCGCGTCCGCCCACGACGGCCCGGCCTCGCTCGGCGACATGGTGGCGGAGAGTCCCGCCCTGCGCGGGATCTTCTCGCTGATCGAGCGCGTCGCCGACAGCCGCAGCCACGTGCTCATCACGGGCGAGAGCGGTACGGGCAAGGAGCTGGTGGCGCGTCTCCTGCACGAGACCAGCCGCCGCGCCGAAGCGCCCTTCGTGCCGGTGAACTGCGCCGCCATTCCGGAGGGCCTGCTCGAGAGTGAGCTCTTCGGGCACGTGCGCGGCGCCTTCACCGGGGCCGTGGCATCGAAGCCCGGGCTGTTCCAGCTGGCCGAGGCCGGCACCCTCTTCCTCGACGAGATCGGTGACATCAGCCCCGAGCTCCAGGCGAAGCTGCTGCGCGCGCTCGAACAGCGCGAGGTGCGCCGCGTGGGAGGCAGCCAGGCCGAGCGGGTGGACGCCCGGGTGGTCGCAGCCACGCACAAGAACCTGCGCAGCGAGATGGAGGCCGGGCGCTTCCGACGGGATCTCTACTACCGGCTCAACGTCATCCCCATCCTGATCCCGCCCCTGCGCGAGCGCCGCGAGGACATCGCGCGCATCGCCGAGGCGTTCGTGGCGCGCACGGCGGGTACCAAGGAGCGCAGCCTGTCTCCGGAAGCGCTCGAGTTGCTGGCGGCCCAGAACTGGGAAGGCAACGCCCGTGAGCTCGAGAACACTCTCGAGCGCGCCCTGCTCCTGAGCGATGCACGCGTGCTGGAACCCGTGGACCTGCGCGCGCTCCTGTCCGACCAACCGGCCGGCGAGGAGCCGAGCGCCACCGCCGACCACTTCGAAGCCCTGGCCGCACGAGGCATCTCGCTTCGCGAGATCGAAAACCGACTCATCCGCGCGGTGCTGAAGCGCACCGGCGGCAACAAGGTGGAGGCGGCCCGCCGCCTGGGCATCAGTCGACGCACGATCTACCGGCGCTGCGAAGAGGACCCCGGCCTCGGTGACGTGGCCCGCGGCTGAGCCACGAGCGGTGCGACTCTCCCGACTCGTGCTCCCGATGCTGCTCCTGTGGGTGGCTGCGCCCGCGTACGCCGAGCTCTTCGCCGAGCGCCTCACCGCCGACAACCTGACACGCCGCCGCCTCGGCGGGCCCGACGCCATCGCCGGGATCGGGGATTGGGCGATCGGCAACGGCACCGTGTGCGCAGCGCTGGCCGACGCGGCTCACGAGACGGTGCTCTCGCCGCGCGGCGGCATCCTGGTCGACGTGGGGCACTGCGGCCGCGACGACGACCGCTTCATCCAGCTCCAGCCGCTCTTCAACCTCTCGCGCGCCAACATCCCGCCCACCACCGAGATCCGCGCCGAGCGCGACGAGGGCGAGGCGCGCATCGTCACCGCCGGCGAGCGCGTGGGCTTGCGCTTCGAGACCCTCTACGCGCTCGACACGGACGAGCCGCGCCGCATGCGCATCGTTTCCACCCTGCGGCGGTTCGCCGACGGACCGGGCCTGTTCCTCTTCGGCGACGTCACCCTGCACGGGACGGCCACACTCCAACCGTTTACCGCGGACACCCGCGACCCGCGTCGCTCGGTCGGCTTCGACCACCCGCCCGTGGACAACGAGAGCATCGTCACCATGGTGCGCGGCTTCCAGTCCGCCGATCTCCAGGTGCTGGTTGCAGGAGCAGCTTCGGGGCCCGGGATCGCCTACGGCCTGGTGCAGGGACCGTCCCGCCTGGAGCCGCTGCACGGCGCTCCGCGCGCTCTCCCTTCGATCGGGCTGAACGGGCCCAACTTCACGATCCTCGGCGTATTCGCGAACCGACTGCGCCTGGGCGGGCCGGGCATCGGCCTGCTGGAGCTGGCCCAGCTGCCCTTCATGGACCTCGCGGTGGGCGAGACCCTGATCTACGAGCGCCACCTATGGCTGGGCAAACGCTCCGACGTGGCGTCCGTCACCAATCTGCTGTGGCGTGACGAACCGCGCCTGGCCGGCCGCGTCGACGACCCGGCTGCGCGTGTGCGCGTGACGCGCGAGGACGGGGCGGTCATCACCGAGGTGAAGCCGGACCCCGACGGCCGCTACGCGCTGCACCTGCCCGCCGGGCACTACACGCTGCGCGCCTACACGCCCGACGGGCGTGAGGCCGAACGCAGCATCCTGGTGGGTCAAGTCCCGCGAGAGGTGCCCGTGCACTTCCTGGGAGCTCCGGCGCGCATCGCGCTTCCGTTCATCGCGCCCGTGCGCCTCGTCTTCCACGGGGTCGGCGACACGCCCGATCCCCTGTTCGGCGACGACGGCATCGACCTGCGCTTCGGTGGCGTGCCACACCTGGACAGCCCGGAGTCGAATCACCTCTTCCTCGCGGGCTTCCCCGACGACCCGCGCGAGGTGGTGGTGCGTCCCGGTCGCTACCGGGTGGTCGCCGCGCGCGGGCCGGAGTTCGACATCACGCGCACCGAGATCGAGGTGGCTGCAGGCGAGCGCGCTGTGCTCGAGCTGGCCCCACCGAGCCGTGCGCTGTCCACTCCGGGCTGGCTGAGCGCGGACCTGCACGTGCACGCGGAGCCGAGCGACGACTCATCGCTCCCGCTGACGCGTCGCCTGGCCTCCTACGTGGTGGAAGGGGCCGACGTCATCGTCGCCACCGACCACGACCGCGTCACGGACTACGGCCCGCTGATCCACGAGCTCGGCCTCGCCGGTCGGATCGCGAGCGTCGTGGGTTCGGAGCTCACGTCCACCGTCGTAGGCGGCGAGACGCCGCACACCGCGGGGCACTACAACGCGCTCTTCCTGCACCGCGATCCTCGAGCCTATCGAGACGGGACGCCACGCCACGAGGGACGCCGCCTGCGCGCGGTCATCGCGGACCTGCACGCGGAGCAGCCCCGGGCGCTGGTGCAGCTCAACCACGCGCGCAACCTGCGTCCCGGAAACGGGCGGTTCTTCAGTCACCTCTCGGTGGGGAGGGCTTTCGATCGGACCGTGCCCCTGGATCGCCCGCCCAACCGCTCCCTGGTGGAGCCCGGCGCGGATGGCGTGCGCGATGTCGACTTCCACGCCATGGAACTCCTCAACGGGAGCGACGTGCGGCCGTATCCGCTGCTGCGCGCCGATTGGTTCTCGCTGCTGCTCCAGGGCGAGGTGCGCACCGCGACCGCAAACAGCGACTCCCATGAGGCCCGCAGCATCGTCGCGCTGCCCGTGAACTACGTGCGCGTGTCGGGCGACCGTCCGGGGACCTTCGATTCCGCCGAGCTGCGCGATGCGCTCCTCGCCGGCCGCAGTTGCGGTACCAGCGGCCCGATCCTGGAGGTGTCGCTCGACGGAGTCGGGCCGGGCCGGCTCCGGAGCGCAGACCGCGGCGAGCTGCGCATCGAGGTGCGCGCTGCGCCGTGGGTGCCCGTCTCCACGGCGCGGGTCTTCGTGAATGCCGAGAAGGTGGCCGAAGTGTCCGTCGCGGCGGGGGAGGAGATGTTGAGTGTGCCCTTGACCTTCCGGCGCGACGCCTTCGTCTTCGTGGAGGTGGAAGGTGCGGCCGACGATGCCTACGCAGACGCCGCGCCAGGCCATACGCCCTTCGCTTTCTGCAATCCCATCTTCGTGGACGCCGACCGAGACGGCGCCTGGACGGCGCCGGGCCTCCCGGTGCTGCTGCCGGCCGCGGTCTCCCGACCTGAACCGATGCGATAACCTCGACTCCGCAAGCTTCGCCGGGAGGAGTTGTACCGTGCACTTCGACTACGGCCTCTTCGACGCCGACAACCACTACTACGAGCCCAGCGACTGCTTCACGCGGTACATCGAGCCGCGCCATCGCGACAAGGCGATACGCCCCGCACCCGAGGGCGCGGGCATCCGTGTCCTGGTGGGAGACAAGCCCTTCACGTTCCTGGAGGGCGAGGGCTTCGCCGGCGAGCACTGCATGAAGGCGGGCGCCCTGCGCGAGCTGCTGCGCTCCATGAAGACCGGTGTGACCACCGACCGCGCCGGCCTGGAACCCATGCAACCGGAGTACCTGTCGCGCGCCGCGCGGCTTCCGCGCATGGACCGCCAGGGCATCGAGTCGGCCTTCTTGTTCCCCACGCTCGCGGTCTGCGTCGAACACTTCATGGCCGACGACGCGGACCAGATGTACGCCAACATGCACGCGTTCAACCGCTGGCTCGACGAAGAGTGGGGCTTCGCGCACGAGGACCGCGTCTACGCACCGCCGCTGATCTCGCTGCTCGACGTGGACCGCGCCGTCGAGGAGCTGGACTGGGCGCTGGCGCAGGGCGCTCGCATCGTCGCATTGCGGCCCGGACCGGCATTCGGTCGCTCGCCCGCCGACCCGCACTTCGACCCATTCTGGGCACGGGTCAACGAGGCGAAGCTCGCTGTCGCGTTCCACATCGCCGAGTCGGGCTACAACCGCATGATGTCCGTGCACTGGGGGGAGGAGCCCGATCCGCCCTCGCACCGCCAGTCGGCGCTCCAATGGACCTGTTTCTACGGCGATCGGCCGATCATGGACACCCTCGCCGCGCTCGTCTTCCACAACCTCTTCGGGCGCTTCCCGAACGTGAAGGTGGTGAGCGTGGAGAACGGCTCCCTGTGGGTTCCCTACCTGCTCGAGGCCATGGACAAGATGAAGGGCATGGGCCGCAACGGCCCGTGGCCGGGAGGCTACGTCAAGGGGCGGCCGAGCGAGATCCTGAAGCGACACCTGTGGGTGTCTCCATACCACGAGGAGGACATCGGGGCGCTCTGCGAGCTGATCGGCACGGACCGCGTGTTGTTCGGCTCCGACTTTCCGCATCCCGAAGGCCTCGCCGAACCGGGCGAGTTTGCAGCACCCCTCGCCCACCTGCCCGCCGACGCGCTGCGCGACGTGATGCGTGAGAACGCGCGCCGCCTCGTCCACGCCGACTGGTCGCCCAGCGACGCGTCATGAGCGAGCCCTGCATCTTCTGCGCGATCGTCGCCGGCGAGGCGCCCGTCCACCGCGTGGCCGAAACCGATCTGGCCCTCGCGTTCGTGGACATCTTCCCGGTCAGCGAGGGGCACACCCTGGTCATTCCCAAGGCGCACGCCGCCGACATCTTCGAGATCGACAACGCCGCCGTGCAGGCCGTCGCGGCACTGGCCCGACGCACCGCCCACGCGCTGCGCGAACTGCGCCGACCCGACGGCATGGCGGTGTACCAGGCCAATGGGCACGCGGCGGGGCAGACGGTCTTCCACTACCACGTGCACCTCATTCCCCGCTTGGAGGGCGAAGCCATGACCTTTCACGGCCGCGCCCGGGCACAGGACGACCAACTCGCCGAAACAGCGCGCGCCATCGCGGAGCGGCTGGGGGACTAGGCCGGCGGCTGGGGCTCGGGGCGCCCGTCGGGAGGGGTCTCCGCGGCCGGGAGCCACAGCGTGAAGGCAGCTCCGCCGTTGGGACGGTTGGCGGCGGTGAGCTCGCCGCCGTGCTGACGCGCCAGGTCGTAGGCCAGCGTCAGGCCCAGTCCGGTCCCCACTCCCTCAGGCCGGGTGGTGAAGAACGGGTCGAAGAGGTGATGCAGCGCCTCGTCGGGAATCCCGGGCCCACGGTCGAGCACGGCCAGCGCCACACCGTCTTCGGTGGGAGCCACCACAATCTCCACGCTCGGCTCGCCCTCGTCGGCCTGGATGGCGTTGACGAGGAGATTGAGGACGATCTGGACCAACTGGTTCTCCACCCCGCGCACCGGGGGTGCCGGCTGGGCGTCGATACGGACCGATCCCGGCGCGAAGCCCACCCGCGCCATCGAGGCCGCACGCTCCGCCACGCGCTGGAGCGAGACCGGAGCCTCCGTGTCGCCGGACGGATCGTGGCGGGCGAACCCACGCAGGCGTTTTACCAGCGCCGCGATCCGCTCGATCCCCTCCCGCGTCTCGGACACTACGTCGACCGCTTCGCGCCCGAGGTCGCGAAGCTTCGGGTCGAGGTTCTCCAGCCCCGGCGAGGCTGCGACGCCCTCGGCCAACTCCTCGAGCTGGGCCAGGTTGGAACGGATGTAGGCAAGCGGATTGTTCACCTCGTGGGCGATAGCGGCGGTCAGGAAGCCGAGCGCCTCCAGACGCGCTGCGAGCTGGAGGCGGCGCGCGGAGCGCTCCGCATCGGTGCGATCGGTCAGAATGGCGCCGAAGCCCACTTCCCCGACTCCGGTGCGCAGCGGGAAGCGCCGCACGTCGAGAGTTCGTTCGGGATGGTGTGCCGCGCGTTTCAGCAGCTCCGGCAGGCGCGCCCCCTCGAGGACTGGTTCGCGCAGAAGGCGGTGTGCAGCAGGGTTGGCCACGACCACCTGCCCGGTCAGGTCCGCGATGAGGACCCCGGCGTCGATCTGGTCCACCAGGTCGCCGCGCGCGAACGGTAGGTGCGCGGCGAGGCCCGAGTCGATGACGCCGACTCGCACGAGCAGCGCCGATCCACCCAGCAGAAGCGGGGTCGGGTCCTGAGGGCCGACGATGTCGCTCAGATAGAGGAAGTTGCCGAGGACGGGCACCACCACCGCCGGCACCAGCGCCATCAGGCCCACACCTCCACTGCGGTGCATGCGCGCGGCTGCGCGCGAGAAGGACGCGAGCCCGGCCGCCATCAGCAGGTAGCACCAGCCGAGGTAGGGGTAGTAGAGCGGACCGCGCACGATCTCCGGCCCGTCCCAGCCCACCAGAAGTCCCGGCGACCAGAACAGGCTCGAGAAGAAGAAGGCCGACGGCAGCGTCGACGCGGCCGCCAGCCAGTTGCCGCCGTGGCGTCCGAAGCCGCGCTCGGCCTGGGACCCCAGCCAGATCCACGCCACAGGCAAGAAGCACGCAGAGAAGTAGAGCACCCTGCGCAAGCCAAGGCGCGGAGCGGGATCCTCCACGAACTGGAGCAGCAACTCCGCCGCGGCCCAGGCGCCACCGCAGGCCGCCAGGGCTCCCAGAGCCAGGCTGCGGCTGCGGGTGCGTGAGCCGAGCGTCAGCAGAGGGTCGAGCGCGAGCCAGCCGCAGACTGCGATCG
>CAXMOD010000058.1:0-7648 GCA_964194905.1 uncultured Desulfobacterales bacterium
TCGGAGAGCGCGGCGGCCAGTACGCGGCCCTGCTCGACCATGGAGCGCTCCTGGTCGGCGAGGAGCTGGCGTTCGTAGGTGTCGAGGAAGAGGACGCCCGCCACGGGCAGGAAGACGAGCAGCGCGTTGAAGAGGAGGAGCCGCGGTCCGATGCCGGCGAACGCGCGGCTCGTCCGGCGCCCCACCGAAGCGAGGCTCACGCTTCGTCCCTGGGCGCGCGGTAGCGGTAGCCGAGGCCATGCACCGTCTCGATGCCCGCCCACGCCGCGTCAGCGTCGCCGAACTTGCGGCGGATGCGCTTGATGTGGCTGTCGATGGTGCGCTCGCTGACGAAGCCGTCGTGGGGATAGCCGGCCTGCATGAGCTGCTCTCGGGTCTTCACGTGGCCGGGGCGTCGCGCCAGCGCGAGCAGCAGCTGAAATTCGGTGACCGTGAGGGGGATCGCGGCGTCGCCCCAACGCGCGGTGTAGCGGTCGAGGTCCAGGCGTAGCGCGTCCACGCACACCACGGACGAGGCGGGTGTGACGGCGCTCGCTTCGAGCAGCGCCTGGCGCCGGAAGAGCACCCGCACCCGGGCGAGCAGCTCGCGCATGGAGAAGGGCTTGCACAGGTAGTCGTCGGCCCCGAGCTCGAGTCCCAGCACGCGCTCGAACTCGTCGTCGCGCGACGTGAGGAAGATCAGCGGCAGGGCGTCGGAGCGTGCCCGCAGGCGGCGGCACAGCTCGAGGCCGTCCATGCGCGGCATCAGGATGTCGAGCACCGCCAGGTCGGGCAGCTCGTGCTCGAGTCGCTCCCAGGCGTCGGCCCCGTCGGCGTAGGTGTCCACGGCGTAGCCTTCGCGGCGAAGGGCGAAGCCGACGGTCTCGCGGATATCGGCCTCGTCGTCCACCACCGCGATCCTGCCCTTGGGCTCCGCCGCCATGCCCCCGAGCCTATCCCATCCCACTCCGGTCCCGGCTCCTGCCACGGAATCGCCACAAGTCGCCACGCAACTTCCCCGACTGGTGCGGCCTGGGGCCACGCCGGGCTGGTTTCCTGTGCCATGCGGGGCTCGAGAGCCAGTCCGGGACCGCGAGGGAAGGTCCCTCCCGAACCGGGCGCCCCAGCGGCGAGGACCACCGGATGGAAGGCGCACCGGGACGGACGTTCGGCATCGCGGGGGTGATGTTCGTGATGTGGATCGGGCTCGGGCTGGCTCCACCCCGCCCAGCCGTCGCCCAGTCCGCCGCGCAAGCGGCCGACGCAGAGGTCACAGGGGGCACGCTGCTGGTCCGAATGGCGGACGGGAGCGTCGTACCCGCGCCGCTCCAGGCCACCGACGTGGAGTTGCGCGTCACCGGTCTGGTGGCACGCGCTCGCGTGGTGCAGCGCTTCGCCAACCCGGTGGATGCGTGGCTCGAGGGCGTCTACGTCTTCCCGCTGCCCGAGCGGGCTGCAGTCGATCACATGGACCTGCGCGTGGGATCACGGGTCATCGAGGGCCAGATCCAGGAGAAGGCGAAGGCGCGTCGCACCTACGCAAAGGCTAGAAGGGAGGGGCGCAAGGCGAGCCTGTTGGAGCAGGACCGCCCCAACCTCTTCACCACGTCGGTGGCCAACATCGGACCCGGCGAAGTGGTGGAGGTGGCGATCGAGTATCAGGAGACACTGCGCTACGACGCAGGGTCGTTCCGTCTGCGTCTGCCCCTGGTTGCGGCGCCGCGCTTCGAGCCGGCGGTAGCGGATGCCGGCACTCCCGCTGCCGCCCAAGGCGGGGCGGCAGCGGTGCCCGCGGCCTTCACGCCCGGGGCGCCCCTGGTGCACCCCGACGACGGTCCGGTGAACCGGGTGCGCATCTCGGTGGAGCTCGACTTCGCGTACCCGATCGAGCGCCTCTTCAGTCCGTCCCACGTCGTGTTCGCCGAGGAGCTCGCCGCCGGCCGACACTCGGTGCAGATCCAGGACTACGCCGACCGCGACTTCGTGCTGGAGTGGCGACCCGCGCCGGGCTCCGAGCCCCGCGCCGCGCTCCACGCCGAGCCTCGCGCCGACGGCGAAGGCTCGGACGTGCTTCTGCTGGTCATGCCGCCCGACGGCGGGGAGCCCCAGCGCCTGGCGCGCGACGTGGTCTTCGTGGTCGATGTCTCGGGCTCCATGGGCGGCGCCTCGATCCGCCAGGCGCGCGCCGCGCTGCGCCTGGCGCTCGCGCGCCTCGAGCCCGAGGACCACTTCAACGTGATCCGCTTCAACAACGAAGTGGAGGCACTCTTTCCGGCGAGCGTGCCTGCTCGGGAAGCCAACCGGGAACGCGCGCGAACGTGGGTGGATGGATTCGAGGCCAAGGGCGGTACGGACATGGGTCCGGCGCTCCAGGCCGCCTTCGCCGGCGACTCCGGGTTGGGCGAGCTGCGCCAGGTGATCTTCATGACCGACGGCAGCGTCGCCAACGAGGACGAGCTGTTCGCGACGATCGCATCCGGCCTCGGGCGCTCGCGGCTCTTCACGGTAGGCATCGGCTCCGCCCCCAACGCGTATTTCCTGCGTCGCGCAGCGAAGTTCGGGCGCGGCACCCACACCCTGGTCACTTCGCCGGGCGATGTTCAGGCCCGCATGGAAGAGCTCTTCAGCAAGCTCGAGCGCCCCGTTCTCTCGGACATCGAGGTGTTCTGGAACGACGAGGTGGAAATGTGGCCGGAGCGCGTTCCCGACCTCTACGCCGGCGAGCCGGTGGTGGTGACGGCGCGTCTGGTGCGAAGTCTCGGCGAGGTCACCGTCCGCGGGCGCCGGGCCGGCAGACCCTGGGAGGTTCGCCTTCCGGTCAGCAACGGAGAGCCGGCGTCGGGCATCGGCGTACTGTGGGCACGCAGCAAGATCGCGTCGCTGATGGACTCCCTCGCGGCCGGCGGCGACGCGGGTGCGGTGCGCGGCGCAGTCGTGGGTCTCGCGTTGGAGCACCACCTCGTTTCGCGCTGGACGAGTCTCGTAGCGGTCGATGTGACGCCGTCCCGACCGGAGGGAGAGGCGCTGCGCAGCGGCGCAGTCCCCGCCAACCTGCCGGCCGGCTGGGATCCCGGGGCCGTCGGGGTCCTGCCCCATGGCGCCACGCCCGCGCCGCTGCTGCGGCTGGCGGGGTTGCTGCTCCTGCTGGGCTCCGCCCTGGTCCTGCAGAGGTGTCGTTGAGCCCGGCGCGGCGCGCTGCATGCGGGGCGACCGCGGGAGCCGTCGGTGCAGCGCTGCTCGCCTGGGGACTGTGGATTCCCGCCAAGGCGGCGTTGGCCCAGGTCCTGCTGGAGCGGGCCTGGGTGCGAGTGCAGCAGGGCGCGCCCACGGCGCGCCCGTGGCCCTGGGCCGACACCACGCCGGTCGCGCGACTTTCGGTCCCGGCGCGCGGGACGAGCGCAATCGTTCTCGAGGGGGCGACAGGACGCACGCTCGCCTTTGCGCCGGGGCACCTGGCCGGGAGCGCCCGTCCGGGCGCTCCCGGCCACAGCATCGTGGCCGGTCACCGCGATACCCACTTCGCGTTCCTGCGCGAGATCGAGGTGGGCGACGTGGTGCACGTGGAGCGGGCCGACGGTGCCGAGCGCCGCTACGCGGTGGTCGAACTGGCGATCGTGCACGAAACCGACGCGAACGTGCTGGCGCCGACCGACGGCGACGCGCTGACGCTGCTCACCTGTTTCCCGTTCGACACGCCGCGTCCCGGCGGTCCACTGCGCTACGTGGCCCACGCCGAGGCCCTGCACTGAGACTTCAGGGTGCCCAGTACGCGAGTGGGTGCGCCGGGTCGTCGTTCTCGATCACGACGGAAGCCTGCTGCTCCGGCTGGACCTCGCCCAGGTAGAGTCGCTGGCCGGGTACGTAGCGGTCCCGGTAGCGCTCGCGGACGGCGTCGTCGCTTCCAAATAGATCCCGATCGCGCAGGAGCGCGCGCTTCAGGGTGACCTCGAACGCCGCCCGTACGAAGATCGAGAAGTCCCAGTGCTCTCGCAGCTCGGGCCGCAGCAGGAATACGCCGTCGAACAGCAGCACCGCGTCCGCCGGCGCCTCTTCGAGATCAGCGTGCACCGCCTCGTCCGCGCGGAAGTCGAAGATGGCGGCGCGGTAGCGACGCGAACCCCCGGGGCCGAGGGGCCGCAACAGTGCCGCCTCGAGGCCGACGTGATCGAAGGAGTCTCGGAAATAGCTCTCGCCCGAATCAGCGCGCCGGCTGCGGATGGCCGCCGGGTTGTGAAAGCGATCGACCGAGGCCCGGACCACACTTCGGCCCAGTCGCCGGAGAGGCTCCACCAGCTCGTCCGCCAGCGTCGTCTTGCCGGCGGCATCCACCCCGTCGATCGCCACGCGCAGCGGATGCGGCCGCTTCACTGCGTCGATTCGGGCGGCCAGCTCGGCCAGCAGGTCCCTTCGCGTCACGCTATCGCGACCAGGTCTACTTTCACCTACGGAACTCCAGCTGTCAGGGAGTAGGTCACGTTGTAGACGTCGAAGGCGAGGGAGACGACCAGGGTGGCGTACGCGGCCGTGAACCAGGCACGGTAGGCGTCGTCGAAGCGACTCTCGCGGGGCAGCTCAGGCCGGCGCAACCCGAAATACGCCGCCAGAGGCGTCCAGAGCACGACGAACGCGATGCTCGGGAAGCGCCCCGCGCCGGCTGCCATCGTGACCAGGTTGTACGCGACGATCGACACGACCATTGTCGCCGCGAGCCAGCGCGCCTCGCGCTTCCAGATCAAGAACACGATCGCCGCCGTGAAGACGAAGTACATCCAGCCGCGCCAGACGTTTACCCACAGCGGAAGGTCGGCCACGTAGGCCTGCCCCTCGAGCTCCGCGGCCTGGTAGCGCTCGACGAACTCCGCCCAGCTCACGATCGGACGTCTCCCCTCGTCGAGAGGAGGCTATCAGCGCACGCGCGTGATGACGAGAGCGGCCTCCGTCGCCGTGGTGCGGACTTCGGCACTCTCTACCCGGGGGTTGTGGAAGGCGAACTCGCGCTTGCGATCCACGAGATCGTTCCATTCGGGAGGCCAGAGCTCCAGAGGCTTCAGGTCGTCGAAGACGATCAGCCCACCGACGCGGACCCACTCGGTGACCCGGTCCCAGTGCTGCGGTTGAAGCGAGTCCCGGGCGCCCGCGTCGATGAAGACGGCATGACGCTCGACGCTACCAGAGCCCGCGCCCGCGGCGGTGCGCGCGGCTCCTACGGCATGCGGCGGCGCAGGGCCGCGCCGGCGACGGCGATGAGCGCCGCGCACTCGAGCGCCGGGACCACGATCAGGCTCCAGCCCGGTAGCGCGGGCCAGACGGGGGCGCCCAGCGCAGCCAGCTCGCCGGGCTGCGCGAACGACCCGACGAGACCGAGGTAGATCCAGTACCAGGGGCTCCAGTAGAGAAGGGGCTGCCACGCCGGCGCCAGGACGAAGCAGAGAAGCGGTGCGGCGCTGGAGGCGGACAGGATCTTGCCGAGCGCCAGGCCCTGGATCTTGTCGCGTGCCAGCGCCGCCATGCCGAGCATCATGACCGGGGCGGTCAGCGAGCCCACGGCCGTGCACGCGAGGTACGCGGGCCAATCGACGGGCGGTCGTCCATAGAGGGCCGTGCACACGAGTGAGAGCAGGTAGGCGAGCGCGAAAGGCAGGCCGCCCACGTAGAGCAGGAGCGTCCGCTCGTGCACGGGCAGCACACGCAGCAGGATCCACGTTTCCTGCTCGCGCTCCTCGATCAGCGAGAAGCCGAGCAGCATGCCGATCAAGCTCGGCGCCAACACCACGGCGGCGGGCGCGAGCCAGAGATGGAGCCCCTCGAGGTCCACGAATGGCACCGCCACGCGCATGGCGAGAGAGAGCACCAGCGGATAGCCCATCATCCAGAGCAGGAAGCCGTCGCGGGCCACGTTGCGCGCGTCCTTGCGGGCCAGGGTCAGTACGCGTACCAGCTCGCTCACGCCACCTCCACGGCGGGTCGCACCCGCGCGCGCATCACGCGCATCGCCAAGGTCATACCGAGCGCATTGGCAGCCGCGAGGCCTGCGCAGCACGCGACCAGGAGTGCCGGGTCCGGCGTGGCCCTTGTCAGCTCGGCGAAGGCGGTGAGAGCCCATTGGCTGGGGAGCCAGACGAGAGCTACCGGCGGCAACCAACCCACGACGGTGACGACCGGCAGGCTGTAGAGCAGAACGGCGGGAGCGGAGCCGAGGAGGAAACGGGTGAACTCCGCGAAGACGCCCGCCAGGAGCCAGCCCACGAGGCCTGAAAGCGCGACGCTCAGAGCCATCGGTATCACCAGGAACACGAGCCGCTCGTCCACGCCGAGCCCGACGCCCTGGATCAGCAAGCCCGCCGCCGTGCCCCACACCGTGGTGGCGAGCACGGGCGCCGCCACGAAGGCGGCCTCGCCCAGCGGCGTCACCAGCAGCGCGGCGTCGGCGCGCTGGTTGCGATCGTAGAAGCGGTGGGCCGCCACGAGGAAGATGCCCAGGGTGCCCGGCTCGCTGAGCAGCAGCACGGGCAGCACCAGCTCGCGCCACTGGGGCAGCACGAAGCGCAGCACCAACGCCAGAGCCAGCGCAACTCCGAGGTAGACGTGGGGAAAGCGGGCTGCGGCCTGCACGCGCATCGCCAGGCGAACGGCGTTGGCGAGGCCCGTCGCGTTCCCGCTCATGCTGCACCCCCGTTGTCGAGGCGCCGCCCGGTGACCGCCAGGAACACGTCCTCCAGCGAAGGCTCGAGGGTGTGGATGGTTTCGACGGGCCCGTCGCGTACGAGGCTGAGGAAGGCCTCCTTTTCTGCGGAGTGGTCCAGCGAGAACTCGCGGGCCACGAGCGCGTCCCCCTCGCGGACCTCCACGCGCACCGCGTTTCGCCGGTGCGCGAGGCGAAGCTCGCGGGGAGCCCCCACGGCGGCGAGGCCGCCATCGGTCAAGAAGGCCACGCGGTCACACAGGGAGTCGGCCACGGCCATGTCGTGGGTGGTGAGGAATACCGCTGTACCCTCGGCCGCGCGCTCCCGGATCAGCTCGCGGATGGCGACGGCGTGGGCGGGGTCCTGTCCTCCCGTGGGCTCGTCCAGGAACCAGAGGTCGGGCTGGTTCACGAGCGAGCGCGCCAGCACCACGCGCATCTTCATGCCCTTCGAGTACTGAGCGACGGGGCGGCGGTCGCGCGCGGGCAGGTCGAGGCGTCGCAGCAGGTCGTCGGCGCCGGTGGTCTCACCGTCGAAGAAGCCGCGGTAGAACTCCAGGTTCTCGCGCGCAGTGAGCCTCTCGTAGAGGTTGGGCGCCTCGAAGGAAACGCCGATGCGCTCGAAGTAGGCGGGCGGCTGCTCGGCGACCTCCCCGCCGAAGACGCGCATGCTGCCCCCGTACCCGGCCAGCAGTCGCGCCAGGAGCTTCTGGGTCGTGGTCTTGCCGGAGCCGTTGGGTCCCAGGAAACCGAAGATCTCGCCCGCGGCGATGGCAAAGTCGAGGCCGCGCAGGACGGGCTCCCCGGCGCCGGGATAGCGGTAGGTGAGAGCTTCGACCTCGACGGCCATCAGGCGACCGTACCCTCGGCACGCAGCCGCGCCACGGCGTCTGCGTCGTAGCCGGCTTCGGCGAGCACTTCGTCGGTGTGTTCGCCCAGCACGGGCGCGGGTCGGCCGATCGCCGAAGGGGTCTGGTCGAAGCGCGC
>CAXMOD010000059.1:0-15754 GCA_964194905.1 uncultured Desulfobacterales bacterium
GAGATTCGAAAAACGCGACGCCGCCTCGCGGGCCACCAGCCCCTCGAGCCAGGCGCGGTCCCTGCGTTGCGCTTCGGCCAGATCCCCCAGTGCTCTTGAGAACTTCGGGTTGAAATCTGCTTCCAGCTGACGAATCAGGCGACGAACCCGGTTGCGGGTGTACGCCGGGCTGCGGTTGCTCGGATCCTCGCGCCACACCAGCCCGCGCCGAGCGGCGTGGCGTTCCACGTCGGCTCGCTGGGTGTGCAGGAGGGGGCGGATCACGGCGCCGGCCCGCTCCGGGATGCCCGTCAACGCGTCGGGGCCCGCTCCCCTCAGCAGGCGCAGGAGCAGGGTTTCGGCCTGATCATCTGCCGTGTGAGCCGTGGCGATCCAAGCGGCCTCCGCGGCGCCCGCGAGGCGCTCGAGGGCGTCGTAGCGCAGGCGCCTGGCCGCCTCCTGGAGCGTCGGGCGTTCGCGGCTGGAGCGATCCCGACGCAGCGACTCGGGCTCCACGCGCTCCGCGAAGAACGGCACGCCCCGCGCCTCGGCAAGCCCGCGCAAGAAGCGCTCATCCGCCTCCGAGCCTTCTCCGCGCAGGCCGTGATTCACGTGTCCCACCGCGAGCTTGTGCCCAAGGCCCTCGAGCGCATCCAGAAGGACCGTGGAGTCGATCCCGGCCGAGCACGCCACCAGGATCCGGCCCTCGCTCGCCTCGAGGCGATCGAGCGCCTGCGCCACGCTGCGGGTCACCATGCGGCGACTCTAGCCCCCCGAGTGGCGCGGACGAGGGCTAGACCAGCGCGCTGGCGGTGCCGATGACCGTGCGGGTGCCGTCGTCCTTCTCGACCCAGACGTCGCAGTGGACGCGGGTCTGCGAGCCCTCGGGCGTCTCCTCGCGCACCCTGGCCGAGGCCGTGACCGTCTCATCCACCCACAGCACGTTGGTGAGCTTGGCGGACATCTTGCCACCCACGACCCAGCCCATCCCGAAACGGCGCTGCATCACCTGGGCGACGAAGCACGTGGACATCATTCCCTGGACCACGATGTTGGGGAAGCCGAGCTTCTTGGCCTGCTCGCGGTCGGTGTGGTAGTTGGCGCCCGGCCCGGAGAACATCCAGCAGCGCCGCTGGTCCACCGTATGCCTGGCGGGCTCCAGGTCCTCACCAGTGGCCGTGGGAAACGGCGGGCGCGCTTCCTTCTTCTTCGCAGTGCCCTCGTCCACGACGAAGCCGTCCTCCTGCTGGCGCCCCCGCGGCGGCAGGAACGACTGGAAGGTCCGCCCGCGCATCAGCAGGCGATTCGACTCGTCGAAGAGGTCGGTCTCGTTGACCACGTAGTCACGCCCGCGCTTGCGGAAGCGCTCCACGATGGTGGAGCAGCTGTGCACCACGGAGCCGATGGGGATCGGCGCGAAGAGCTCCCAGTCCTGCTGGCCGTGGAGGTTGCCGAAGAGGTTCTTCAGGTACCACTCGCCGACGAACTTGTAGCACTCGGAGTGGAACAGGAGCGGCGGCGCCACGCGTTCGTAGAGCTCGCTGTGATCATCGAGGGCGTCGGCGTAGAACGCGACGATCTCCGGCGTGACCCGGTACTCGTTGCCGCCGCAGTGCCGGCCGACGTAGGCCGGCTCGCCCTTCAGATTCACGACGTCGACCTCCCCTTCACGATTCCAACAGTCTTCCGCTTCATCAGGGTTGTTCTAGCATCGCCGGCCCGTGGAATCCCGCGCGCACAACGTGGCCAGCTGGCTGGCCCGTCACGACCCGGCTCGGCCCGCCGTGGTAGACGACGAGCGCGCCCTCACCTACGGCGAGCTCGACGAACGCTGCGCGCGGCTGGCCGGAGCCCTGGCGGCCGGCGGCGTCGAGCGCGGCGAGCGGGTGGCCCTGCTGCTGGGCAACCACTCGATCTACCTCGAGGCGGTGTTCGCTTGCGCGCGCCTGGGGGCCATCGCCGTGCCGGTGAACAACCGGCTGGCCCCTCCGGAGATCGCACACCAGCTCTCCGACTGCACGCCCCGCGCACTGCTGGCGGAGCCGGAGCTGGTCGCCCGCGTGCCGGAGCCGCCGCCCCTCGTGCTGACGACCGATCCGTCCGGCGGGATCGAGGCCGCGCGAGCCGCGGCGGAGCCCTACGAGGTGACGGCCCTTTCCCCCGACGACCCGCTGCTGATCCTCTATACGTCGGGCACCACGGGAGCGCCCAAGGGCGCTCTCCTCCCTCACCGCAAGACCCTCTTCAACAGCCTCAACGCCCAGATCTTCTTCGGGCTGACCCAGGGCGACAGCGTGCTCGTGCCCCTGCCCCTCTTCCACTCCTTCGGGCTCAGCATCCTGTCACTCCCCATGCTCTACGCCGGGGGCTGCGTGGTGCTCCACGCGCGTTTCGACCCGGAGCGCGTGTGGGAGGCGGTGGACGCCCACGCCATCACCTTCTTCGGTGCGGTGCCGACGATGTTCGCGCGCCTGCTCGAGACCTTGCCCGAGCGGCGCCCGGCGAGCCTGCGCTTCCTCTTCACCGCCGGCGCAGCCATTCCGGTGGAGACCATCCGCGCCTACGAGCGGCGCGGTCTGGTCTTGAAGCAGGGCTTCGGGCAGACCGAAACCTCCATCCTCTGCTGCCTCGACGCGCGCGACGCCGTGCGCAAGGCGGGCAGCGTGGGCCGGCCGGTCTTCCACGCCGAGCTGCGCTGCGTGAACCGAGAGACGTTCCGCGACACGGCCGCGGGCGAGACCGGCGAGATCGTGGTGCGCGGACCCATCACGATGCTCGGCTATTGGAACCGGCCCGAGGACACCGCAAGCGTGTTCCACGACGGCTGGCTGCGCACCGGCGACCTCGCCAGCGTCGACGACGAAGGCTTCTTCACGCTCGTCGGGCGTGCGCGAGAGATGTACATCTCCGGGGGCGAGAACGTGTACCCGGCCGAGGTGGAGGCGGTGCTCGAGACCCACCCGGATGTCGCCGAGGTCGCGGTGGTAGGGGTGCCGCATCCCGAATGGGGCGAAGTGGGGAGGGCCCTCGTGGTGGCTACCACCGATCGGAAGATCGATTTTCAGGCCCTTCGAGAGTGGGCCCGCGAGCGGTTGGCGACCTTCAAGATTCCGAACGAGTTCCAAGGGGTTGACGCGCTGCCCAGAACCGAGACCGGGAAGATCCAGCGCCACCAGCTTCCGCAGAAACCTTGACCGCGCACCTGCGCATCGCGACCTTGAACGTCTGGGCCCTGCCCTGGGGCATCGCACCGAAGCGGCGCGAGCGCATGGAGGCCCTGGGCGAGCGCCTCCAGCAGGACGAAGCAGACGTCTGGGCCTTCCAGGAGGTCTGGACCGACGATGCGCGCGCCACGCTGGAGGCGGCCGCTCGCCGGGCCCACCTGCGCGTGGCCCACGGCGGCGGCGGCCTGATGCTGGCATCCGCGCTGCCTCTCGCGGACGTGCGCTTCACCCAGTACGCCTGCCGGGGCATCGCCACCCACGTGCATCGGGGCGACTGGGCGGGCGGCAAGGGCTTCCTCAGCGCGCGCGTGGAGACCGCCGCCGGACCGCTGCGCCTCGTGGACACCCACCTGCACGCGCAGTACGTGCCGGACGGCGAAGACCCCTTCCACGCCCACCGCGTGGCCCAGGTCGTGGAGCTGGCCCACAGCGTGGCCGGCTTCAGCGAGCCGGTCGTGGTGGCGGGGGACCTGAACCTTCGCGAAAGGCGCCCGGAGTACGCGGTCCTGATGGGGCTCTCGGGTCTGCGGGACGAAGCCGCCGCCCGCGGTCACCGCGAGCCCACGTCGGGATCGGACACCCGCATCGACTACATCCTCACGCGCGGCCCGCGCATGGAAGAGATTCGCAACTTCATCGCGCGCGGCGAGTACTCGGACCACGGGGGGGTGTGGGCCGAGCTCGCGCTCGGGCGCGGCTCACCGCCGGTGGTGCAGACGGACCCTGTGGCGCTGGCCCTCGCGCGCCGCACCCTGGCCGCGGGCCGAGACGACGCCCAGCGCCGACGCGCCCAGGAACGCGCGCTGGCGGCTGGCGCCGCACTCGTGGGAGCCGGCTCGCTTGCGGCTGCGCGGCTCACCCGGCGCCGCCTCCTGTTCGGCGCCGGCGCAGCGCTCGGTCTCGCCGCCGCGGGCCTGTGGGGCGTCTCCGCAGAGCGTTGGATCGCCGAAGAGGAGGCCGCCTTCGCCCAGGTGTCCGCGCTGCTCGACGCTGCCTAGCTCGCGATCAAGAGACGCAGGCGATTCCCGACCCGCTCGGCGGCGTCCGCCAGGTCCGCCACCCAGCCGATCATGTGCCACCAGTAGACCGTGCCCACGCCGAGCTCGGACTCGAGCTCGAACACCTTGCGGGTGACCGTCTCCGCCAAGTGGTCCGTCTCGGTCTCGATGCGCCCCAGGGAGTCGATCATCTCCTCCACGCGGGCCGCCTCGCGGCCGCGAAAGCCCGTCTCCACCAGCTCGTCGAGTGCGCCGATCACGCGCTCCGCCTGCTCGCAGGCCGCAAGAACACGCTGCACCAGCAGATTCATCGGATCGCGGAGACTCTCGGGCAGCACCATGGCGCGCTGGTCGGCGAGCCCGGCGATGTCCTGGGCGGTGTCTGCAATGTCGTCCTGGGCGTTCAGGATCTCGAGCATGTCGCGCCGTTCCATCGCGAGGAGCAGCCGCCCCGGCAGGTTCGCACGGATCTCGTTCTTGATGCGGTCGGCCTCGTGCTCGAGGGTGTCGATCTCCGCGCGCACTCGCGAGATCGCCTGGCGGTCGCCGGAGGACATCGCCTCGAAGAGCTCGGTGACCTTGCCGGCGCACGCGAGGGAGGCGCGCATGTGCTCCTGCATGGGCTTCACCGGCGAAGCGCGGAATAGATTTTGGATCCAGGACATGGGCTTTCCTCGTCAGTCGGACAACAGTCCCTTGAAAAAGTAGAAGAAGAAGACCGAGAGGGCCGCGCCGGTGGGGAGCGTCACGACCCACGACACCGCGATCGACCCCACCACGCGAAGGTCGAGTGCTCCGATGCCTCGCGCCAGCCCCACTCCCAGCACGGCGCCCACCAGGGTGTGGGTCGTCGAGACCGGGATGCCCAGGCGCGACGCGATCACGATGGTGAGCGCTGCCGCCAACTCCGCAGCGAATCCGCGGCTCGGCGTGAGCTCCGTGATCTTCTTGCCCACGGTCTCCATCACGCGATAGCCGTAGGTGGCCAGGCCGAGCACGATGCCGATACCGCCGATGGCCAGCATCCAGGGCGCCACCTCGGCCTTCGTCGCCAGATCGGCGCTGGCGCCCTTGAGTACCGCCGCGAACGGGCCGATGGCGTTTGCCACGTCGTTGCTGCCATGGGCAAAGGCGACCGCCATTGCCGTCATGATCTGGAGGACCGCGAAAATGGACTCTACCTGGCGGTACTGCTGGCGCACGTCGCCCTCGGGCACGCGCACGCGCTGCAAGATGATCCGCCCGATGAAGGCTCCGGCGACGCCAAGACCGAACGCGACGAGCAGCGCCTGGCCGAAGCCGAGATCCAGCCAGGTCACGTTCTTCAGGCCCTTGAACACCGTCACCAGCGAGAGCGTGAACACCACGACGAACACGAAGGCGGGCCCGATCCGGCGGGCGCGGACGATGGGGTCCTCCCGATCGAGGATGGTCCTGCGCACGACGCGGAAGACCAGGAAGGCGAGGGTTCCGGCGATGAGGGGCGAGGTGACCCAGGAGGCGACGATCGCTCCGACCTTGCCCCAGGCCACCGCATCGACACCCACGCCCACGGCGCCGAAGCCGACGATGGCTCCGACGATCGAGTGCGTGGTGGAGACCGGCCAGCCCGCGCGGCTCGCGATCAGCAGCCAGGTCCCCGCGGCAGCCAGGGACGCCAGCATGCCGTACACCAGCAGGTCCGGGTCGTCCGCGAACGCGCTCGCGTCGAGGATGCCCTTGCGAACGGTGTCGGTGACGTGGCCGCCGGCCAGGAAGGCGCCACTGAACTCGAGCACACCCGCCACCAGGATCGCCCCGCGAATCGTCAGCGCCCCGGAGCCGACACTCGTACCCATGGCGTTGGCCACGTCGTTGGCGCCGATCGCCCAGGCCATGTAGAAGGCCAGTCCCGCGGCCAGCAGGATCGGTAGAGGGGTGCTGCTGAGAAACTCCGGCATGCGGCGAATTTCGCACAGCCAGCGGGATCCGGGCGTCATTTCGGCGACATCCCGTGACTTTCCCGCGATAGAACACCGTCTTGAAAGCTCCGGCCGATACAATCGGACCATGCCCGAGACCTGGCGCGAGCGCATGTACCGCGTGATCTTCGAGGCCGAGACGCCGCTCGGGCGGGCCTTCGACGTGGGCCTCCTCTGGGCGATCCTCCTGAGCGTGGGGGTCGCGGTCACCGACAGCGTCAGCACCCTCAGTCCGGCCACCCACCGCATCCTGGGCCGTCTCGAGTGGGCTTTCACTCTCCTGTTCTCGGCCGAGTACGTCGCGCGCCTCGTGTGCACGCCGAGGCCTTCGCGTTATGCGCTGAGCTTCTTCGGCCTGGTGGACCTCGCCGCCGTCCTGCCCACCTACCTGCGCCTGATCCTACCCGGGGCCGAATCCCTGATCGTGATCCGCACGCTGCGCCTGCTGCGGATCTTCCGCGTGTTGAAGCTGGCGCGCTACCTCGGTGAGCTGAGCATCCTGACCTACGCGCTGCGCGCGAGCCGGCGCAAGGTGACCGTCTTCCTGGGCACCGTGCTCATCATGGCAACCATCCTGGGCGCGCTCATGTATCTGATCGAGGGGCCCGAACGCGGATTCACGAGCATCCCGCGCGCCATGTACTGGGCCATCGTGACCGTCACCACCGTGGGCTACGGCGACATCTCTCCGCAGACCGTGCCCGGCCAGGTCCTCGCCGCGATCGCGATGATCCTGGGCTACTCGATCATCGCCGTGCCTACCGGGATCGTCTCGGCGGAGCTGGTGGAGGCTGCGCGCAAGCCTCCCAACACACGGACGTGCCACGAGTGTCTCAGCGAGGGGCACCTTCCCGTGGCGCGCTACTGCCGGGACTGCGGCGCCGAGCTGCGCTCCTTGAGCCCGTTGAGCGACCAGTCGTAGTCGAAGTACTTGAGGCGCGGCTTGCGCCCGGGATCGAAATCCACGTAGGTCATCACGAACGGCACTACGCCCTCGTACGGCTTGAAGTCGCCCTTGAACCACTGGAAGATCTTCGAGAGGCGCAGCACGCGACCGTCCATGCGCACGCCTTTGCGGCGGTCGCGAAGGAAGATCCGCATCTGCTGGGACAGCTCTTGCTTCAGGTTGGCGCCGGTGAAGGGCGTGCGCCGCAACGCGGGACAGGACTGGGACGCGCACACGATGGCGCCGTGGATCAGCGGCTCGCCCATCTTGCGAAGGATGTCGTGCTCGATCTGGTGGAGGGTCACGGGCTCGCCGTTGACCGTGCCTGCAGGCATCTTCCAGACCGGCGAGAAGAACGAACCGATGTCCTTGATGCTCTCGGGCGGATCGTTCTTCACCACCAGGTCGATGGCCAGGATGTTGTAAGCGTTGATCCAGAACGCCATGCGCTCCTTGTCGCTCGGCAGCAGAGCGGGATCGCAGGCGTCGAGGCTCTTCAGCACCGCGTCCAGGTCGGCGTTCCCCGCACGCAGCGCCGCGTAGTCCACGGCCACAGCGGACAGGTCCTCCACAGGGCGCGTGTGCCTGAGCAGCAGCCCGGCGTAGGCCGGCTCGTCCAGGCACTGCTGGGCGCGGGCCATCGTCGCGGGAAGCAACGCTCCGGTGGTCAAGATCGTCAGGGTGAGCAGCGCCTGCCGGGTGGAGAATCGCGGTTTCATGGGGGCCTGGATGATCGCCCATCAGCGGAGGTTTCGGGCGAATCCGAACAGGAAGCGGAGATGCTTGTCCCGCTCCGCCCGAGGGGCGGCGTGAAGACATGCGTTTTCGCTTTTCACGGCCGGAAATCGGCGTACGGTTATGGGTAGCGCGGGTCAGTCGCCCACCTGCGAGACGTCCCCGAGGTGGGGACGCAACGGACAAGCGGCGATGGCGCCCGGATGCGGCGTTCTGCCCTTCCGGGCGCCCCTGCGTGTGCCGCCCGCCCCTGTGTGCGCCGCTGGCGGGCGCTAGCGGGGCAGCGCGAAGGCCACCAGCGCATCGCTCACGCCTGCCGGCGAGCCGCGCCCGAAGCCGCCCGCCGCAAACACCACGTACTGACGCCCCCTCACGCGGTACGTCATGGGGGTGCCGTTGGCGGACGACGGCACCCGCGCCGACCAGATCTCCTCGCCGGTCTCGATGTCGAACGCGCGCACGGTCTTCTCGAGCGCGGCGCCGATGAAGACGAGGCCACTCGCCGTGACGAGCGGCCCACCCATGTTGGGCGTGCCGGCCTTCCAGGGTATCGGCAGCGGCGTCAGGTCACGGACGGTGCCGAGGGGCACCTGCCAGCGGATCTTGCCCGTGGCGAGATCCACAACCACGAGACTCCCCCACGGCGGCTCGCTGCAGGGGACACCGAACGGCGACAGCATCGGCGAGCGCTGCATGGCGTAGGGTGTACCGTCCTGCGTCGCGATCTCCGCGCCCGGGTTGGCCGCGCGCACCGCCGCCTCTTCCGCGCGCGGCACCAGCTTCACCAGCCAGGGGAAGTCCATCACGTTGGCGACGACCCAGCTGCGCGTGGGATCGACCGCCACCGAGCCCCAGTTGGATCCCCCGGCGTTGCCCGGGTACATGACGGAGCCCTCGAGCGAGGGCGGCGTGTACATGCCCTCGTAGCGCGAGGCGTCGTATGTCTCCTGGCAGGCGCCACGGTCCCAGAACGTGAAGCCCCACGCCTTCTCCATGTGCGTGGGCACCAGGGGCTCGGGCTTCAGCGGGCGGGGCTGGGTAGGCGAGATCGTCTCACCCGGCGCGCCGCCCTGGGGCACCGCACGCTCCTCCACGCCGTAGATGGGCTCGCCCGTTTCGCGATGCAGCACGAAGAGGAAGCCCATCTTTGTCGCCTGGATGACGGCAGGAACGCTCTCGCCGTTCAGGGGCACGTCCGCCAGGACGGGCTGGGCTGGGACGTCGTAGTCCCAGAGATCGTGGTGCACGGTCTGGAAGCTCCAGACCACCTCGCCCGTGGCGCCACGCAGGGCGACCACGGAGCTGCCGTAGTGATCCAGCTTGGGAAGGCCGGCGCCCCGGTAGTAGTCGGGCGAGGGGTTGCCGGTGGGTACGAAGATGAGGCCGCGCTGCGGATCGACGGACATGGGCGCCCAGACGTTCGGCGTGCCGAGCACATAGCTTCCGTCGGCCGGGCGCGGGTAGCCAGGGGGCGACAGGTCCCAGGCCCAGCGCAGCGCACCCGTGCGCGCATCCCAGCCGCGGACCACGCCGCTGGGTGCATCGACGCGCGAGTTGTCCGAGATGGCGGACCCCACCACGACCACGCCGTCGAGCAGTGTGGGCGCCGAGGTTACCTGGTACTCGCCCAGCCAGCGCTCCTCGACGGTGCCGGCCTTGAGGGAGACCTCGCCCGCAGTGCCGAACCCGACGCACTTGTCGCCCGTGGCTGCGTCCAGTGCGATGAGGCGCGCGTCGTTCGTGGCGGTGATGATGCGGTTGCTGCACGCGGCGCCCTCGGCCGCTTCCGGATCGCGCCAGTGCGCCACGCCGCGGCAGACGAGCTGGTTGGCGTAGCCGCCCGAGGGGTCGAGCTTCGGGTCGAAGGTCCAACGCTCGGCGCCCGTGGCCGGGTCGAGCGCGAAGACGCGGTTCATCGGCGTGCAGCCGTAGAGGGTGCCGTCTACGAGGATGGGCTGGAGCTCAAAGGCGGAGGTCGCACGCCACGCGCCGTCGCCCGTGGACATGTCGCCGTGGCGATAGGTCCAGGCTTCTTCCAGACCCCCGACGTTCTCGCGCGTGATGTCGCCGAGCGGCGACCAACGATGACCACCGGGATCGCCGCCGTACACGGGCCAGCTCGTATCGTCGGACGAAGTCTCTCCGGAGGGGGTGTCAGCGGGAGAAGTATCGCCGGCGGGAGTGTCGGGCGTGTCGGCGCCACACGCGGCGGTAACGGTGGAGAGAAGGAGGGCCGTCACGAGGGCAATCGCTTGTCGCATGGCTCGCGTGTAGCACAGGCCCGCGCAGGGAAGCCGCTGCACGGGTGCAGGTCATGCATGCGCCACGCGATCCGCCGAGTCGCGCTGGGGCCCCCGTCGTGGCACTGTCTCTCGACTCTGCAGTCTGGAGAGAGCCCTCGTGCTGAAGTCCGAACAGATCCGCCTCCTGAAGGAGCTGATGGGGCACCTCGACGAGGACACCAACGTCGATGCCGGCGGCATGCGCCGCAACCCGACCGAGGTCTACGTCTGCCCGGAGCTGGCGGCGAAGGAGTGGCGCCACTTCTTCCGAGACCATGCCCAGGTGATCGGGCTCGGCGCGGACCTGCCGGAACCCGGCAGCTTCGTGACCCTGTCGGACTTCGGGGTTCCGATACTCGCGACCCGCGACGCAGACGGGACGTTCCACGCGTTCTTGAATATCTGCCGACACCGCGGAGCCATCGTCGAGAACGACCCGCGCGGGAAGCGCTCGCGCTTCTCCTGCCCCTTCCACGCGTGGACCTACTCGAACCGGGGCGACCTGGTGGTCGTTCCCAAGGAGCACCACTTCGGCAAGATCGACAAGCAGTGCCGCGGCTTGATCCTCTTGCCCGCCGTCGAGCAGTACGGGTTCCTGTGGGTGCATCCCAACCCCGAGGGCGAGATCGACGCCGAAAAGCTCCTCGGCGGGCTCGCCCCCGAGTTCGAGTCCTGGGACTTCACCCGCTTCGCGCGCGTGGGCGAAGACACCTACGACATGGAGCTCAACTGGAAGCTCGCCATGGACACCTTCGGTGAGACCTACCACTTCTCCACCATCCACCGGAACAGCCTGGCGCTCACCTTCTACGGAAACGCCCAGTGCTACGACACCTTCGGCCGCAACCACCGCATGACCCTCTGCATGAAGGGGATCGACACCCTGCGCGGCCAGCCGGAAGAGAGCTGGGACATCAACGTGGGCGCCTTCCCCGTCTACTACCTCTTCCCGAACGTGCAGGTCAACATGGGCGGACGTGGGATGATCTTGCTGCGCGTCTATCCGGATCCGGAGAGGCCCGGACGTTCGATCTCACGGGTCACTTTCTACGCCCGGAAGGAGCTCGTGGAAGCCCATGGCGACGGCGTCCTCGGGGGGTTCCAGACCTTCGCCGACGTCATCCGCGACGAGGACTACGTCGCGGCGTCGTCGTGCCAGAAGGCCGCCGAAGCCGGGATGCAGGACCACGTCCTCTTCGGACGCAACGAGCCCGCCCTCCACCACTACCACAACACCTACCGCGAGGCGCTCGGGATGGAGCCCCTGGAGCTGATCGACCCGTAGGGGAGGGGTCCGGGGGCGGCGGGGACCCACTGACCCGCCCTCTCGAGGTATGTGACAGGGTGACTCCTCCGCAGGTGACGCCTGAACAGCCTGACACTTGGGGCTCCGAGGCACCACTCACCTCTAGCTGGGAAGGAGACACCTTCCGGTGGCCGCCCTTCCTTGCTTCAAGGCGAGCCGCCGGGGAATCAGGGGAACCCATCGTGCTACTCGTCAGCCGTCGAATGGCCGCTGCAACGGCGGTCTCTTTTCTCTTGTTGCTAGGACCCGCTGCGCACGCAAGCGTCTTGGACATCCAGGTGGTTACCTGGGAAGGCGACGTCCTTGCGGGCGCCGACATCTTTGTTCCCGCCGCAAAGATGACGACGGACGAATTCGCGCAGAAGGGCACGCCGAGCGGGGGCGGAGTGTCCTGGTGGGACATCGAGATCCAGGTGACGAGATCGACCGACGCTCCCACCAGCGAGGACATCGAGCTCGAGATGGATGTCTTCAACCAGACCGGGATCCACTGGGATGATTTCCACATCACCCTGGGGACCGGAACGGGGGCAACGTTCACCGAGTCCGATGAGTTGGACCAACTGTTCTTCACGAACGCTCCGCCCCCCGCCACGATCTTCGACATGTTCCCAGATCCGCCGATGACCGACGAAGTGCTCGATCCGGACAGTCTGTGGTGGGCGGGGCTTCCGGGAATCGACAGCCCCGGAAACGAAATCTTCGAAGTCGGCGTCCACGTGCCCGTGGGTTTTTTCGAGAACAGCGTCGCGCTCTTCACCGTCCGAAAGCACGCCACGGCCCCTGAGCCGAGCGCGCTCGTGCTGCTGAGCCTCGGTCTCGCCGGCCTCGGAGTGGCGCGCTTGACTCGGGCGGGCCGGACGTAAGACGCGCGGAAAAATGGTGGCGACGGGTGGACTCGAACCACCGACCTACGGCTTATGAAGCCGCCGCTCTAACCGGCTGAGCTACGCCGCCAACGGCGCCCGAGATTAGCGCCACCCGTGGGAGCCCGCAGGCGTCCCGCCGAGGGCCGAGGCTGCCCTCGGCGCCAGTCTCCGACCGCCGGCCGCTAGTCGCCGATGGTCTCCTCTTCCACCGCGCCCTTGGGCTCGGAGAAGACGATGCGCTCGAGCGCCTCGATGCGCTGCTCCAGTGCGTGCACCTCTGCGGTGCTGGCGCCGGCTCCGGCCGCCGCGCCGGTCGCTGCGGGCGGACCCGCAGAGACCGCCGGCGCGCGTGCCCCGCTCTGGGCGAAGCGCACGATCTTGCTGGAGATGTCGTCGAGCTGGGGAATGATCTCACCGAGGTTGCCGGCCTGCACGAAAGCCTCGCGCCGGTCGACGCTGCCGTCGGCGGCGGACTCCGTGGCGGCGCACTCCACATCGAGGCTGGCGCCGCCGCCGAACGCGGTGAACGACCCGTAGACCACGTAGGCTGCACCCACTTCCTTGGCGGCGGCAACGGCCTCCCGCGCATCGGTGGTCGCCTTGCTGGGGTCTTCCACGCGCAGGACGGAAATGCCTTCGGCGCGACCGATGCGCGACGAGAGCATGTCGGCGAGGCCCTTCTGGAGATAGTTGTGGGTCTCGGTCGCATTCACGCGCATGGGCAGGATCGCCACCTTCACCGGCGGTGCGGCCAGGGCCGGCGCGGCGGCTAGAAGCAGGGCCAGAGTCGCAAGAGCCAGCGTAGACCGTCGGGCGTTCACGGATTCGTCCCCTTGCAGCGACCCGTCGAACGGGGTGACATCCCCTCGGCGCGGGCGCAAGCGTTTGGAAAACCGAGAGTTTCGTATCACCCACAGGCCGCGGGGTCAAGCTTCTGGATGGAGTTCGAGGTGGGTGGCGGCCGAGGGGGCTCGCAAGCGTGCTCAGGCGGCGCAGGAGTTCCGGCGGGCCTCGCCGGAATCTCCGCCGAGCGGGATCACCACCCGAAACGAAGCCCCCTCGCCCTCGCGCGAGCGCACTTCGATCGAGCCATCGTGGTTGGCCACGAGCTGCTGGCAGATCGAAAGGCCGAGCCCCGTGCCCTGGTCGGGCCCCTTCGTAGTGAAGAACGGGTCGAAGAGGTGCTCCAGCGCTTCGGGTGAGATGCCCGGGCCGTCGTCGTTCACCTCGAAGGCCACCCCTTCCCCGTCGTCGGTCTGGGCGCGCAGCACGCGGACGTGCACATGGCCGCCGCCGTCGCGGCCGCTCGAGGCGTGGATCGCATTCAGCACCAGGTTCAGGAGCACCTGATGGATCTGGTCGCGCACCGCGTGGAGGTGCGGGAGGTCGGGCTCGTGCTCCTGCGTCAGCTCCACGCCGAAGCGGTCGGCCTCGCGCTCGAGCAGGCGCGCGGCGGCCTCGGCCAGGTCGGCCGGGCGGCAGGATTCGGGGCCCACGTCGGAACCACCCCCGCCGCTGGCTAGACGCTCCATGCTGGCAACCAGGCCCCGGATCCGCTCCACCTCGTGCGTAGCCACCTGGTGGTATTCGTTCCAGAACTCCGGGTCGTTGGCTTCGCGCTTCTCGGGCGCCAGCGACAAGAACGTGTGGATCGACGTCAGCGGGTTGTTGATCTCGTGGGCCAGGCCGGCAGCCAGGGTTCCGAGGGTGCCCAGCCGGTCGGCGCGCACCACCTGCTCGCGAGAGCGGCGCAGGTCTTCCACGAGCTGCGCATTCTCCAGCGCGATGACGGCCTGGGTTGCCAGACCGCGCATCATCGTGTGGTCGGCGGATTCGAAGCTGTGTCCGCCGCGACGATTGTCGACGACCAGGGCGCCGATCACCCGCTCGTTTCCGAGGAGGGGCACCATCAGCATCTGCTCGGCAGCCACTTCGGTGAGCCAGGCGCGTACCGGTGTTTCGTAGCGGGGCAGCTCGCTCAGCTTGAGGATCTGCGCCCCGCCCTCCTCGACCGCCTTCAGGAACTCCGGCGCCTCGTTGGCCGGGATGCTCATGGCGCGCAGCCACTCCTGGACCGGGCCGTCCTGGGGCGCGCACTCGGTCACGGCCAACTCTTCGCCGGCCGCGTCCAGGAACAAGAGCGTGGCGGCGTCGTAGCCCAGATCTTCCACCAGCATGCCGAGGATCAGATTTCCGAGCCGTTCCAGATCGAGCTGCTTGTTGATCGAGTTGGAGACGCGATTCAGCGTGGTGAGCTCACGCACCAGGCTCTCACGCTCGCGGTCGAGGGCGTACACCTCGATCGCGCGACGCAGGGTCTGCTCCATCTCCTCAGGCGTCCACGGCTTGGGAACGTACTTGTAGATGGAGCCGTCGTTCACGGCAGCGGTGAGGGTCTGCATGTCGCCGTAAGCGGTGACCAGAACGCGCAGCACCTTCGAGTCGAGCTCACGCGTGCGAGTCAGCAGCTCCACGCCGGTCATACCGGGCATGCGCTGGTCCGAGAGCACCAGAGCCACGGGCCTGGTGTTCAGGATCTCGAGCGCCTCTTCGCCTCCTGAAGCCGTAAGCACACTGAACTCACGGCGGAACGCCAGCTCGAAGATCCGCAGGTTCTCCGGCTCGTCGTCCACGTACAGGACGGGGTACTCGCGATAGTCGAGGATGCTCTGGGGCCTAGGCTCCATCGCTTCGCTCTGCTCCCTCCTCCGGCAGACGGATCGTGAACGTCGCGCCCTCGCCGGGCGGGGAAGACAGCACGATGGTCCCTTCGTGCTCGGTCACGATCCGCTGACAAATCGCCAGCCCCAGCCCGCTGCCGCGCCCCGCCACCTTGGTGGTAAAGAAGGGCTCGAACAGCCGGTTGCGGGCCTCTTGGGACACGCCGGGTCCGTCGTCGCGCAGCACCAGGGATACGTACCCGTCCTGCCTACTGCCTTCGATCCAGATCGAACCCGTGTGACCCTCCATTGCTTCGGCTGAATTCTTCACCAGGTTGAGAATCACCTGGTTCAGGGCGCCCGCATCGGCGTTCACGCGCAACGGTTCATCGGGAAGGCGCAACTCGACGGCAACCCCGGCCTCGTCGAGGCTGCGCCGCAGAAGCGTGAGTGTAGATTCGATGCCCCCGCGGAGATCCACCGGCACGCGCACGCCCTGTGCCGGGCCGGCCACGTCGCGCAGATTCCCCACCAGGCGCGAGGTCCGCTCCAGACCCTCGGTCACGATGCCCACGAGCTCCTGGAGTTCAGCGGCGGTCTCCTCCGGCGGCACCCCGGACGAGAGGGTCTCCAGCTCGCGGACCTGGGCTCCAAGCTTCTCCGGGTCGGACGGGTCCATGGCGGAGAGCACCCCGGCCGTCTCGACGATCTCATTCACCAGCTTGCGCATGGTGCGCAGCGAGTTGAGCGCGAAGTTGACGGGGTTGTTCACCTCGTGTGCCACGCCCGCGGCC
>CAXMOD010000060.1:0-11446 GCA_964194905.1 uncultured Desulfobacterales bacterium
GGGGAAGCGCCTGACCACGGACGTGTGCGCGTCGCGCAGTACGCCTTTTTCGACACCCAACCGTCACGCGATCCCCGTAGGGTGTCGGCCAGATGGATCCATCTCATTTTCAAGGAGGAAGCCTCGTGAAATGTTCACGGATGGGGGTCCTGCTCCTCGCGTTCGTCGTCCTGAATGGACCGGCGCTCGCGGCAGAGCAGGCGGAAGAGGGAGCGGTCGCCGAGATCCTTCAGATCTTGAAGGAGCGCGGGATCGTCGACGAGGCCGAGTACAGCCGCATGGCGGCGAAGAATACCCGCTATGAGAAGGAGCAGGAGAGTTTCCTGCCCAAGATCGAGTGGTCGGGCGACTTTCGCTTCCGCCACGAGAGCTTCTTCTTCGACGAGGACGCCCTCGGCAACGAGACACGCAACCGGTACCGCATCCGCTACCGGTTCCGGCTGGACGGGAAGGCCGCCGTCAACGAGTACACGGACGTGTTCCTCCAACTGCGCAGCGGCGGCATCGGGCAGCGCAGCGGAAACCAGACGCTGGGCTCGGTCGTGGACTTCGACAGCGACCAGTTTCGCATCGCCCGGGCCTACGCACAGATCCGGGTGCCCCAGGAGTGGGTGCCCCTCCGAGGCAAGCTGGCGATGGAGATGGGGAAAGTGCCGAATCCCTTCTACGGCAAGGTGACCAAGGACATCATGCTGTGGGACCGCGACATCAACCTGGAGGGCGCATCGCTGCGCTACAAGGCGAAGCCGTGGCAGGGTGGCGGGGTGTTCGCCAACGCCGGCTACTACATCATCGACGAGAACTCGAGCGAGAACGACCCGCGCATGTGGGCGGTCCAGGTCGGCGCCACACACGAGGCCAGCGAAGAGGTGAGTTTCGGTGCACGAACGAGCTTCTTCTCGTTCAACTCGATCAACAAGGCCTTCATCCGCCGCGGCACCACGGGCCTCGGGAGCATCGACGGCTCCGGCGGGAACGTACCCGACGGACTGCGCGGCGACGATGGGCCGATGCGGGTGATCGAGGCGGCCGCCTGGGTCGGGTATGACTGGCACGAGGACTGGCCGATGGCTGCGTTCGCAGCCTACTCCCACAACCTGGAAGCCGCTCGCTCCGCCACCTTCAGCGCAGGCAAGGAGAGCGACGCCTGGAACGTAGCCTTCGAGGTAGGCGACAAGAAGAAGTACGCCAAGCTGGGCATCGGTTGGTGGCACATCGAGGCCAACGCATTCCCGTCGATGTTCGTCGACAGCGACCTGCTGGATGGCCGGACGAACCGCCAGGGGCTGATGTTCTACGCCTCCCGGCAGATCATGAGGAACACCGACCTCAACCTGACCCTGTTCCGCAGCGATGAGATCAACGACGAGATCACCGTGATCGAGGGCCTCGAAGATGCGGAGCGCATCCGCATCCAGGCCGACATGGTGTTCAAGTTCTAGAGGCCTGGCGCGCTAGTCGAGATCGGACAGGAGCGGCTGCGGCGACGCGCTGAACTGGCGCGTCGAACCCTTCACGCGCAAGGCGCGCTCGGCGACGCCGGGCTGCATGCTGTGACACGACGGGCCGGCGAGGGGAGTCACGTCGGCAGCCGCCGCGATGCTGTCCAGATCCGCGGCCCGGCCCATGGCGATGAAGACCGCGCGCCGCAGCACGAGGGCAGCCTCCGCTTCGTCGGGGTCCAGGTGCGCTTGGATCCAGTCGAGAAACGCTCGGCCGCGCAGCGTCACGCCGGCGAACCGTCCGGGTGACCGGATGCTGCGCCCGTCGAGCTCCCAGTCGAGGACGGGCGCTCCGTCCCGATGCAGCGTGGCGCGGGTCTTCGAATCCACACGGTCCGGCACCGCGATGTCGTACTGGCGCCGCTTGCGGCCCGCTGCGGCGTGGGCCAGGGCGAGAGCCGCAAGGTCGTAGAGATGGGTGCAGTGCAGGCGCGCGTCGGTGTGCTCCGCCAGGTCCACCGCCCGCGCGATCAGGGCCATCCCCACCAGCTCCTCGATGCGCGCGCCCGCGCCCGGGCAGGTCTCCCACGGAAAGCGCTCCGCGACGGCGTGCGCCTCCACCACGCACGCGCCGTCGTGGACGAGTTCCACGCCGAAGCGGTGGAAGTCGTCCTCCAGGTCGGCGCGCACGCGGTTTCTCTCGGCGACGAGACGAATGCGCCGGCGGTAGACACCCTCACCCCACACGATCACGAGGGCTCCAACATCACCTTGCACTGGTGGGTGGGCTTCTTCAGCGCCTCGAACGCGGCCGGGAATCCTTCGAGATCCACCCGGTCCGTGATCATCGGCGCCGAGGCGATGCGACCCGTCTCCAGCATGTCGAGGGTGAACTGGAAGTCGGGCTTGCGGTAGGCGATCACGAACTGGAGCGAGAGCTCCTTGATGATCGCCATGCCCGGAAAGATGGTGTCGGGCTGCATGCATACGCCCACCACCACCACCTTGGCGCGTGCCGGCGCCATCATGATGCACTGCTGAAGCAGGCCGGGAACGCCCACGCATTCGAAGAGGATGCGCGGCGGCCCGCCGGTGAGGCGAGAGAAGGCGGCCGCTACGTTTTCCTTCGACGCGTCGATGCAGTGGGTCGCCCCGAAGCGCTCCGCCAGCTCGAGACGCCCCGGCGCCATCTCGCTCACCACTACGCTGCGCGCGCCGAAGAAGCGCGCCCAGAGGGCCGTGGCCAAGCCGATCGGCCCGGCGCCGATCACGAGCACGTCGTCCCCGGGCGCGAGCGCGGACTGACGCACCGCGTGCAGCCCCACGGCCAGGGGCTCTACGGTGGCACCGTCCTCCCACGACACCGCCTCCGGCAGCCGCAGCGACTCGTGGGTGCCCACGCGGACGTACTCGGCGTAGGCGCCCGGCACGCCCCCGAGGCCCGTCGCGAGGATCCCGGAACACTGTGTCCCGTCGCCGGCCAGGCAGGCGGCGCAGCGACCGCAGGCGATGTAGGGCAGCGCGCAGACGCGCTCGCCCTCCTTCCAGGACTCGCGCGCCTCGCTCCCTATCGCCACCACCTCGCCGGCGAACTCGTGGCCCATCACGGTGCCCGCCGGCAGGCCCGGTGGCAGGTCGCTGGCGTGGAGATCCGACCCGCAGATGCCGCAGCTCTTAACGCGCAGCACCAGTTCGTTCGCCAGCGGCTCGGGATCGGGAACCTCCTCGATCGCCATGGGTTGGCCCAGTGCACGAAAAACCGCCGCACGCATCGCAGTCTCCTCCTCGGCCCGCCCCGGGAGTTTGACAGAGTGGCCCGGTTCTGCGAACCAGATGCGGCTCTATGGAGCATCCGGCCCGCAAGACCCCTTTCGTCGGCCGCGACGGCATCCACCTCGCCGCCGAGACCGTCGGCGAGGCGACGGCGCCCCCTGCGCTGCTGCTCCACGGCGGCGGGCAGACGCGCCACGCCTGGGGTGGGACCGCGCTGGCCCTGGCGCGCGAGGGCTGGCAGGCGATCTCGCTGGACCAGCGCGGTCACGGCGATAGCGAGTGGGCCGACGACGGTGACTACGGCTTCGAAGCCTTCACCGCCGATGTGGACATCGTGGCGCGCAGCTTCGAGCGGCCGCCCGTCCTGATCGGCGCGTCGCTGGGCGGGATCGCGTCGCTGATGGCGGTCGGCGAGCTCGGCACCCCGGCGCGGGCGCTGATCCTGGTGGACGTGGCGGTGCGCATCGAACGCGACGGCGTGAATCGCATCGTAGACTTCATGACGGCGCGCCCCGAAGGCTTCGAGAGCCTGGACGAGGTGGCCGACGCGATCGCAGCCTACATGCCGCACCGGCGCCGCCCGACGGACCTGTCCGGCCTCGCGAAGAACCTGCGCCGCGGCGAGGACGGACGCTACCGCTGGCACTGGGACCCGCGCTTCATGATCGGCCGGCCGCCACGCACGCTCGACGAGGGGGCTCCCGAGCGCATGGAGGCGGCGGCGCGCAGCCTTGCGCTGCCGACCCTGTTGGTGCGCGGGAAACTCTCCGACCTCCTCTCCGAGGAGGGCGCGCGCCACTTCCTCGAGCTGGTGCCGCACTCCCACTTCGCCGACGTATCCGAGGCCGGGCACATGGTGGCAGGCGACCGCAACGACCTGTTCACCGGTGCGGTGGTGCGCTTCCTGCGGGAGGCCCTGCGACCGCCGCAGCCGAAAGCGCGCTAGGTGGCCGCGCCCGGACGCATCGTGGTGGTCGGCGCGTCGCTCGCCGGCGTGCGCGGGGTCGAGGCCCTGCGCCGCGACGGCTACGGGGGAGAGCTGGTGCTGGTGGGAGAGGAGACCCACGCGCCCTACGACCGGCCTCCCCTCTCCAAGCAGCTCCTCGCCGGTTCCATGGAGCCCGAGCAGCTCGCCTTGCACCGCGAGCCCTGGGAGGACCTCGACGTGGAGCTGCGCCTCGGCGTACGCGCGTCGAGTCTCGACGCGGCCGCGCGCCAGGTGGTGCTCGCCGACGGCGAGCGCATCCCCTACGAGGGTCTTCTGATCGCCACCGGGGCACGGGCGCGCACGCTCCCGGGCGCTCCCGAGCTCGAGGGAATCCACGTACTGCGCACCCTCGACGACGCACTGGCGCTGCGCGCCGCGCTCGAGAGATCGCCCCGCGTCCTCATCGTCGGGGCCGGCTTCATCGGGGCGGAGGTGGCGGCCACCTGCCGCGGCCGCGGCCTCGACGTGACGATGGTCGAGCCGCTGGAGGCTCCCATGGTGCGTGGACTCGGGCTGCAGATCGGCGAGGTGGCGGCGGCCCTGCACCGCGACCACGGGGTGGACCTGCGCTGCGGCGTGGGCGTGGAGGCGCTCGAAGGCACGGGCCGCGTGGAGCGCGCCCGCCTTTCGGACGGCAGCACGCTGGAGACCGACGCCGTCCTCGTGGGGATCGGCGCAGTGCCGGCCACCGAGTGGCTCGAAGGCTCCGGACTCGAGATCCGGAGCGGGGTGGTCTGCGACGCCAGCTGTGCCACGTCGCTTCCCGGTGTCACCGTTGCGGGCGACGTGGCGCGCTTCCCCCACCCGCTGCTCGGCGAGGAGGTGCGTATCGAGCACTGGACCCACGCCATCGAGATGGGTGAGGCCGCCGCGCGTCGGCTGCTGATCGACGCGTCCGAGGCTCCCACCTTCGGCGGAGTCCCCTACGTGTGGACGGATCAGTACGACCGCAAGATCCAGATCGCCGGCCGCGTGGGCGAGGGCGACGCCCTGCACGTGGTGGAAGGCAGCCTGAAGGAGCCCCGCTTCGTGGCGGTATTCGGCCGCGACGGGCGGCCGACCGCGGCCATCGCGATGAACCGTCCCGCCGCGTTGATGCGCCTGAAGCGGCGAATCGCCGAGGGCGCCTCCCTGGCAGAGGTGCTGCCGGAGTAGCCCTCCCGCGCCCGCCGCAGCCCGGGGCCTGCAACTGCACCTGGCCTACTGCGGTCCGCGGTGCCCTCAGGCCTCCTGGCGGCCCGAGGCCGTGGCACGGTGCTTGCTCTAGGCTCCGCCCGTGGGTGGCAACTCGAAACGAGGCTGGGTCGCAGTGCTGGCGCTGGCGGCCCTGGGCTGCCCTTCGGCTGCCGCCGATCTCGACGAGCGCATTCCGGCCCGACCCGGCGGCGTCCTCGAGGTGGATCTCGACTTCGGCGACGGCATGCGGCCGGACCCCGGCGAGCTGGACATCCGCGTGCACGACACGAACGACGTGCACGTGACCTCCGAGGCCGGAGGATGGGGCACCTACGGGGTGCGCCTGCGCCTGGAACGCGAGGACGGTCGCGTGCGCCTGGTGGGCCGCGTGAGTGGCAGCACGACCTGGCTCTTCGGCGGGCCGCGCCTGGAGGTGGCGATCCGCGTGCCGCGGGAGTTCCGGGTGGATGTGCGCACCAGCGCGGGGCCCATCCGCGTGGAGGACGTCTCCGGAGAGGTCCGTGTGCGCACCGACGCGGGCGACATCGAGGTGAGCGGGGTCGAGGGTCCTGTGCGCCTGCGCGCCGAAGACGGCACGCTGCGCGTGTCCGAAACGATCGGCAGCGTCGACGCCCGCACAGCGTCGGGCGGCGTCCACATCCACTCCATCACGGGCGACGTAGACGTGCGCACCGGGCGCGGCTCTGTGGAGGTGGAGCGCGTGAGCGGGCGCGTCGAGGCGCGCACCGATCGCGGGAGCATCGAGCTGGTGGACGTGGGCGGGCCGGTGCAGGTGAAGACCGAGCGCGGCGCCGTGTTCGCCAGCTTCGTGGGCGATCCGGCCGGCGCCATCGAGACGCGCCGTGGGCCCGTGGAGGTGGCGCTGCCCTCCGACACCTCGGTGCGGCTCGAGGCGCGCACACCGCGCGGCGAGCTGGAGGTTGCCCGCAGCTTCGCCGCATCCGAGGCCCGCGACGGCGAATCGGCCACGCTCGAGCTCGGGCACGGCGGTGCAGCGCTTCAGATCTACTCCGCTCGGGGTGGCGTGCGAGTGCGACCGCGATGACCTCCCGCCGAGCGACAGGACGGATGGACATGAGCCACAGGCTACGACGCACGCGGACCCTGCTTGGAGCGGCCGCCCTGACGCTCGCGCTGGTCGCCGGCTCGGCGGCCGCCGAGGACTTCCGCTCCTCGCTTCCCGCAGATTCCGGTGGCACTCTGCGCGTACGGCTCGACCACGGCTCGCTCGAGGTTGAATCCCACGCGGAGCCCGAGGTGCGGGTGGACGCCCAGGCGCCGCGCGGCATGGAGTTCGAGCTTCGCAAGAGCGGTGGAGAGGTGGAGTTGGTGGGCCGCTCCGGCGGCTTCCTGGGCTCGCTGTTCGCACAGGGCCGCGTGCGCGTCCGCGTCCGCGTGCCCGAACGCTTCTCGGTGGACCTCGTCACGAACGGCGGATCCATCGAAGTGGATCGCCTCGAGGGCTCGGTGAGCGCGCGCACGAGCGGCGGCTCGATCGGCGTGGAGGGCGCCCGCGGCCCGGTGGATCTGCGCACCAGCGGCGGCTCGATCCGAGCCGAGGACGTCGCCGGGGATCTGGAGGCGCGCACGTCCGGGGGCAACGTGGACGCCCGCGGCGTGGACGGCAGTGTGGACGCCCGCACCAGCGGCGGCTCCATCGAGCTCCTCGACGTGCGCGGTCCGGTGAGGGCGGAGACGAGCGGCGGCTCGGTGCGTGCGCGCTTCCGCGAACCGCCCGAAGGCACACTGCGCACGTCGGGCGGCAATGTGGACGTGGTCATTCCGAGCGGCGCCGGGTTCGATCTGGAGGCGCGCACGTCCGGCGGGAAGATCATCCTCGAGGCGCCTCTCCGGCTCGACGGCACCCAGTCGCGCGATCGCGTGCAGGGTCGCCTCCACGGCGGCGGCCCCTCGCTCGATCTGCGCACCTCGGGCGGCAACATTCGCATCCGCGCGAACTAGGAGGCCGACTCAGCCTCCCCGGCGTCGAGCACCCGCGCCACCTCATCGCGCTCGAAGCGTACGAGCGGGGAGCCGTCGTCGCTGCGCACGCCCGCGCCCGGCTCGGCGCGCGCCACCACGGCTGCCTCGAAGCCGCGCTCGCGCAGCGCCGCGCAGGCCGCGTCGGCCGCATCCGCGGCGAAGCCGGCCAGGAGCGCGCCCGAGGCGAGGGTTCCCCACGGATCGCAGCCCGTGGCGCGGCACACCTCGACGCCCGGCGTGAACCAGAGCACCGCCGCCGGGTCCACACGCAGCGCCACACCCGAGGCGTCCGCCAGCTCGTAGAGTCCACACGACAGGCCTCCCTCCGTCGGGTCGTGGAGCGCGCGCGCGCCGAGCTCCGTCGCCGCCAGCGCTGCGTCCACGATGGAGATCCCGGGGTCGGCGAGCGCCGCCTGTGCGCGCGCGCGCAGAGCGGGCTCGAGGGAACGCGCCGCAGGCGCTTCGCAGGCCAGCACCGCCGCGCCCTCCACGGGCGCCGGCCCCACCTGCACCACGCGGTCGCCCGGGACGAGGCCACCGGTCGGCACCCAGCGTCCGTCCTCGGCGAAGCCCAGCATCTGCCCCACCACGACCGGCTGGCTCACGGCCTTCGTGACCTCCGTGTGTCCGCCCACCAGAACCGCGCCGAGGTCGTCGAGCGCAACGCGCATGCCATCGACGAGCGCGCGAACCTCGTGCGCCTCGCTCCCTTCCGGAAGCAACACGGTGGCCAGGAACCAGCGCGGGCGCACGCCCATCGCGGCCACGTCGTTCGCGTTGATGACGACTGCGTGGGCGCCAACGCCGCTTCCGGTCAGCGTGATGGGGTCCGTCGCCGCCACGAGCACCCCGCCGCCCACGGCGATGGCGCAGGCGTCCTCCCCCGGCGCGGGGCCGAGCTGCACTTCGGGCGCCGAGACAGCGGCCCGGGCGAGCAGCTCGCGCAGCAGCTCCGGGGGGAGCTTTCCGGTGGACAGGGGCACGAGCCGCCGGTGTACCACATCACGCCGGGTCGACCCCCGGCCATCCACCGGGGCGAGATCCAGGACCCGACGAGCCGGCTCAGTCGTCGGGGGCGCCCAGGACGTAGCCCAGCGCCCGCAGCTGGTTGAGGCGCATCTCGTCGAGCGGTACCTCGCCGGGCGCCCCCCACTCCGGCGCGGGAGTCGCCAGATACTGCTCGGCCAGGACGCGCAGCGCCCGCACGTCGTCAGGGCGTTGGGCCGCGACGTTGCGCTGCTCCTTCGGGTCGTCGGCGTGGTCGTAGAGCTCGGCGCGTTCCGGTGTCGTCACGTCGTGGAAGAGGCGCAGGTCCCCGCGCGCCACCGAGACGAGCGGCAGCGGCTCGGTATCCACTCGCCCCCAGGTGCGGTCGAGCTGCGCGTACGCCGGGCGAACGTCGGCCGGCGGCGGCGTGCCCCGCGCGGCGCGCTCGATCAGCGGGACGAGGGAGCGCCCCTGCGCGTCCGGCAGGGGCGGCAGCCCGAGCATGTCGAGAAGCGTCGGCCAGATGTCCACGTTCTCCACGCGTTCGTGCACCGTGACCGCGTCATCGAGGCGGAACGGCAGCCATATCAGGAGCGGGGTCGACGTCACCTCGCGGTAGAGGTTGCGCGCGTGGCCCTCGCCTCCATGCTCGTAGAACGCTTCGCCGTGGTCCGACGCCAGGATTACGATGCTGCGCTCGAGCATCCCCACCCGGTCCGCTTCGTGGAGGAGCCGGTTCACGTTGCGGTCGGTCCAGTGGATGGCGTTGTCGTAGGCGTCTTTGTAGTCCGTGCCGAAGAGCGCGGACTCCCGGTCGTACACGTACTGGTGCACGTCCATGTAGTGGATGTACAGGAAGAGCCGATCGTCGCGGTAGCTGCGCAGGAACTCGACCGCCGCCTCGGTGGCGTCGAGATCGGTACCCATCAGCGGGTGCGCCGAGGGGTTGCCGCGGCGTACCTCGAGCTGGGACCGCGCAGCTTGCGGCCGGTAGTAGACGTCGAAGCCCTGAGCGAAGCCGAAGTTGTTGGCGACCCAGCCGTTGCGCCAGATCCCGACGGTGCGAAAGCCGGCCTCCTTGAGGATCTCGGCAGGGAGGGTGGCCTCCTGCGGGATGCTGTGGGGATGGCGCAGTACGCCCGTTCGCGCCGGGTACGCGCCCAGCCAGAGGGACGCCATCGACGTCTTGGTCCACGACGATTGGGACTGGACATCGGCGAAGCGGATGCCCACCGACGTGAGATCGTCGAGGGTGGGCGAGGTGGCCCGGCCGTAGCCGTAGGTGGAGAGGTGATCCGCCCGCAGGGTGTCGATCAGGATGAAGATGACGGAGATGTCATCGCGTTCGCGCAACTCGCCGAGCGCATCGATGGATCGGACGGGCCGTGACGGGATGCGGATCTCGAACATCGAGGCCACCACCAGCACGGCGACCAAGGCGAACGCCAACGCGATCGCGCGGCGCGATCCGATCCCCCCCAAAGCCATCGTCCGCACGATACCACGCTACTCTGTGGAGCAGGGGGGCAGACACGTGGTCACGCGCCTGGGCGCCGCGGCGGGCGCCGCATTGCTGAGCTTGGCCATGGCGTGCACGTCCTCGGTGGACGAGCGGGTCGCCGAGGCACGCCGCCAAGCTGAGGCAGGCGACGTCCCCGGGGCCATACGCATGCTGCGCTCTGCGCTGGAGGACGACCCGGGCCACGTCGCGGCGAACCACTTGCTCGGGATCGCGCTGCTCCAGAGCGGCGACATCAGCCGGGCCGTGCCGCGCCTGCAGCGTTCGGTCGAGGACCCGGGCTTCGCCCAGGAGGCGGGGCTGGCGCTCGCCACGGCATTCTTCCAGGGCCAGAACTTCGAGGAGGCCATCGCCGCGGCGGGCAAGGTCCTGGCGATTCATGCGGACCATCCCGAGGCGCTGCGCGTGCGCGCCACCGCCCGTATCAAGGTCGGAGATGCGGAGGGCTGCGTCGAGGACACTACCCGCGCACTGCGCAGCGCGACGGGCGACTCGGCCCTGCTCGTTCTGACTGCCGGCTGCCTGGCGCACCTCGAGCGGCTCGACGAGGCCGAGGCGGCCCTCGAGTCCGCGGTGGCCATGACGCGCGCGACCAAGGGCCCGCTGCGCGGCAATGCTTGCGCCGCGCTGGCCGACTTCCACGACTCCCAGCGCAAGAACCCGGAGCGGGCCGAGACGATCTACCGAGCCTGCCTCGTCAGGGACCCCGCGCACGCCTCGCTGCTCCAGGCAGCCGGCGCCTTCTTCGAACGCATCGAACGACCCGACGCGGCCCTGGAGATCGTGGAGGACGCGGTGGTCGCGTCGCCCGACGACCTGCGCCTGCAACGCATCCGAGCTGGGCTCCTCGTGGAGGGAGATCGCGCCGACGAAGGGCGCCAGGCGCTCGACGCGCTCGCCGAGCGGCTCGACACGGCCCAGGCATGGTCTGTCGCGGGCGCCTTCCGGCGGGAGCTCGGCGACCCCGATGGGGCGGCGCAGGCGCTGGCGCGCGCGATCGAACGCTCGCCGGACGACGCACCCTCGCTGCGCTTCGCGCGCGCCGACGCGCTGATCGACTCGGGCCGCCTCGACGAAGCCGAGCAGATCGCGGCCGAGCTGTCGCCCGACGTGTTCGCGCACCTGATCCGCGGTCGCCTTCTGCTGGTACGCGGCGACGCCGCGGGAGCGCTGGCCGAGTTCGAGCTAGGGCTCGCCTCCTGGCCCAACAACGCCGGCGCGCGCTTCCTGGCGGGGCAGGCCGCCGAGCGCCTGGGCGACCCGCGCCGCGCCACGTCGGAGTACCGCGAGGCCACCCGCGCCGAACCCGACGCCACCGACGCCGCACTCTACGCCGCGCGCGTGGCGCTCCAGATGGGAAGGCCGACCGAGGCGATGCGCTTCGCCCAGCGTCACGTGGCCAATCGTGTGGGAAGCCACGGCCTGGCCGCCGGCATTGCGGCGAGAGCACGAGCCGCTCTGGGGGACGCGGCGGGGGCACGTGAGGCGCTCGACGGATGGCTCACCCAGCATGGCGCGGACCCCGACGCGCTGGCCGCGCTGGTGGAGCTTCCGGGA
>CAXMOD010000061.1:0-10326 GCA_964194905.1 uncultured Desulfobacterales bacterium
GCGCAGACCGAAAAGCGGAAAGGGGGCGCAGATGCGTTAGCGTTGCGTCATGTGCGACACGTGGGTTGCCCTCGGGGAACACACCGCCGACGGCGCAACGCTGTTCGCCAAGAACAGCGATCGTAAGTCCGGCGAAGCACAGCCGTTCGTGCAGCATCCCGCGGCCGCACACGCGCCGGGCAGCCGGGTGCGCTGCACGCACGTGGAGATTCCGCAGGTGGCAGAGTCCTATGCCGTCATGGGTCATTCGCCGTGGTGGGTGTGGGGCTTCGAGCACGGCGTCAACGAGCACGCCGTCGCGTGCGGAAACCTCACCGTCTTCTCGAGGGAGGCGATCGAGGAGGAGCCCGGCCTGATCGGGATGGATCTGGTGCGACTCGGGCTGGAGCGCGGCCGCACGGCGCGGGAATGCCTCGAGATCATCGCCGGCCTGCTGGAGACCCACGGCCAGGGCGGGTCCGCCCTCGAGCCGGACGGCACCGGCTATCACAACGCCTTCGCCATCGCCGACCCCGACGAGGCCTGGATCCTCGAGACCTCGAATCGCCACTGGGCCGCGCGTCGCGCCTGGCTCGACACGTGCTCCAACCACATGGCCCTGGCGAGCGATTGGGAGATCGCGTCGACGGACCTGGAGAGCTTCGCGCGCAGCGCGGGCTGGTGGGAGCGCAACGTTCGCATCGACGTGGCCGACGCCTACCGAAATCCCCACATCCCGCCGCAGATCTCGGAGGGCAGGCGGCGCCGCTCGGTGGAGCTGCTCCAGTCGAGCGACGGCGTGCTCGACGTGGGCTGCATGCGGACCATCACTCGCGACCACGGCCAGGGCGGCCCTACCTGGAAGCCCGGCAGCGATCCGAGCCAGGAAGCACACTTCACACTCTGCGCACACAGCGAGCCGGTGCACTGGACCACGGCCAGCATGGTGGTGGAGCTCCCACACGACCACGGGTCGCCCTGGCCCGCGTGGGTCTCATTCGGCACACCGTGCGCGGGCATCTTCCTGCCGGTCTACCTGGATGGGCCCATCGCACCCGAACTCGCGCGTGGGGGGGCCGAGCCCGATCCCACCAGTGCGTGGTGGACCTTCAAGGCGCTCCAGGACGCGGTCTCCATCGACCCGGTCGCGAGAACGCCGCTGGTGCGCGAAGCGTTCCAGGAGTGGGAGTCACGGATCGAGGCCGAACGGGCATTGGTGGAAGCTCGCGCGCGAGCCGCGCGCGAGCCGGACGAAAGGGCGGCGGCGCTGGCTGACTTCAGTGCGTGGGCGGTGACGGGGGCGTTGGAACGCGCACGCGAGGTGCATGGGCGCCTCGACTGAGCGGGAAACTCAGGCGCGTTGCGCAGTGGCTTCGCGCTGAACGGGCCGAACGCTGCGGGCGCTGCCGAAGTACTCGTCGCGCATGTCCCAAGCGACTCCGAGTGCGGAGAGAATGCGTCGCTTTGTCGCTTGTCGGCAGCTGCGTCCGCGTTCCACTGCGTAGATCGTTCGCGGTGAAACGCCGGCGCGATCCGCGAGCTCGGTCTGCGTCCAGCTGCGAGCTTGACGTGCCGCGCGAATCCGGTTCATGGAATCAACACCCCGAAACAATTGGGGAAACACGTTGAGGGTAGCTCCGAGGTACCTCTCCCGCTCGGGGTCGGAGGGCCCCATTCTGGGCGAAATCCGGTCCGGCCCCGCGGGGCCAGGAGCTACTGGCGCCAGGAGTAGGGGACGCCCGTGGCCGAGGCGCCCAGGCCGGGCGCCAGGAAGGAGGAGGGGCTCCGAGAGGCCACCACGAGGCGGCGCGAGGATTCGTCCGAAGGCCGTGCCTGCTGGGCCGGTCCCACCGAGACCATGACCAGGATGGCGAGCGCCGCGGCTGTGCAGGCACCGAGGGCGGGCAGCGACCGGGTCCAGCGCGGCCGAGGGGCAGGAGCCCAGCTGGCCAGGGCCCGCAGGCGCTCGTGTGCGGCGCCGCCCGCGTGGAGCGGAATGAGCGAGGCCGGGATGCGGTGCAGCAGGACCTCGCTGGCCTCGAACTCCCGGAGCCGCCGCTGGCAGCGGTGGCAGGAGTCCAGGTGCCCGCGAACCCCGCGCTCCTCGGCGGGTGCCAGGAGACCGTCCAGCAGAGCGGGCAGACGGCGGCGGGCGGCTCGGTGTCTCACTGGCCCTTCCCCTGCTGCGGACCCAGGTCCCTCAACGTGGGTCCGAGCGCCCGACGCAGCTCCTCGCGGCCACGTCGCAGCCAGGTGCCGACGGTGGCCAGCGGAACGCACTCGCGCTCGGCGATCTCGGTGTTGGTGAGGCCCCAGACGATGCGCAGCACCAGCACGCGGCGATGCTGCGGCTTGACCTGGAGCAGGCCCCGAGCGACCGCCGCCATCACTTCACCCTCGAGCACGCGCGCCTCGGGGCCGTGCTCCGCCTGCTGACTCTGGGCATCGAGCAACCGGCTGAGGTTGGCCTCCTGCAGCGCCACCACGCGGCGTCGGGAACGCAGCACGTTCACCGCGGCGTTGGCGGCGGCCCGGTAGAGGTAGGTCCAGAGACTGGCCTGGCCGCGGTAGGCGGAGCCGGGCAGCGCCAGGAACACGCGCTGGACCACGTCCTCGGCATCGGCGCGGTTGCCGACGATGCCCAGCGCGACCGCCTCCAGACGATGGCGGTAGCGCCGGTGCAGCTCGGGGAAGGCGCGCTCGTCGCCGCGCAGCCACATCCGGTCCAGGTCCCGGTCCGGCACACGGTCCAAGGCGGCGCTGGCTACGTGTCGGCTTCCCACGCGACTTTCCCCACTCATGCGTCGGCGGTTGGACGCCCATCGCGCGGCGCGGGATTCAACGGCCCTCTTTTGCTCCCCCTCGGGGATCTACAAGAACTCCGAGCGTCAGGGTCGCGTCATCAGCGGCATCTGGTTGCTCGTCCACCCGTCGGGACTCAACACCTGTACCACGTGCGGCCCGCGCTGAGCGGAAGAACCCGGGAACGAGGGGACCCGAGTGTCCGGTCAGGTGGCCACGGGTCCCGGGGCGGCAGTCATGGTAAAGGCATCCCGCAGGAGATCCCGGACGCCCGGCTCGAAGAAGAACGAGACGTGACCGCCCTGATAGAAGTGGGCGCGGGGCCGGTCCCAGTGCAGCCACAGGTCGCGTGCGTGGTCCGGCGGAGTCAGCCGGTCGACCAACCCGGCGTAGAGGAAGCGCCGCCCGTGGGGCACGCGCGGCTCGAAGGCCAGCGGCGAAACTGGCCGCAGCACGCGCTCCACTATCGCGCTCGGGAAGCCGATTCGATCCACGACGAAGCGCAGCGGCGCCGGCACGTGGCTCGACATCAGCCGCGGTACGTCGATGGCGGGAATGCCCGCGACCACGCCGTCCAGGTCGCCCTCCACCGAGGCCACCAGAGCCGCCGTGTAGCCGCCGAGTGACACGCCGTGCGCCACGACCGAAGGCGCGCCCCGCTGCTTGAGCCAACCCAACAGACGGCGCACATCCCACACGGCCTGCGTCTGGGCGTGCAGCGTGCTGAGGAAGTCGCCGGTGAAGAAGCCGTCGCCGTTGCGCCGCCCGATGGAGCGCGGGCCGTGCAGCGGGAGGACGGGAATCGCCACGTTGAGTCCGAGCTCGCGGTAGAGCCAGCGCGCGCGAAAGCCCGTGAAGTCCACCAGCGGGCTACCCATGCGGTAGCCGGGAATGCACAGCGCCCAGGGCCGCTCGGGCCCGCGATGACGCATCACCCAGGCGTGGGCCTCGAGGTTGGGTTCGTAGGAGAGCCAGCGCTCGCGACCGGGCTCGCCCGGGTGGGGTGCGAAGCCGCTCTCGAAGCGCATGTGCTGATACGAGAAGCCCGCGATCCGCCGCCGCTCGAAGATCGCGCGCTCGATCGGCGGCGGATCGGCGTGGTAGCCGCTCGGATCCTGAAGGTGCCCCGACGCTTCGAGCCAGGCGTCGGCGTCGCGCAGCTCGGTGGTGGCCCGGGCGCGTTCGCCGGCCGGCAGCACCTCGGCCAGCGCGATCTCGCTGGCGAAGAAGATCTCGTCCAGCAGGATCTTCGCGCCGTTGGACCAATCCCAGCGGGCCTCGGGGAGATGGGGATCGTCGAGACCGACCCGACGCCATGCCAGCCGCGCGCCCATGACGGCGGGCGCGAACCCCGCGCGCAACGCGATGCCCGCGCCGCGCCCCACGCCTTCCAGCAGTCCCCCCAGACTCGGCCTCATGCGACCCCCAGGTCGCCCGGCCATCCTATCACGGAGCGAACGGCGGGAGTACAGGGCCTGGCCGGGGCGGTGCGGACAGGCGCACCGGAATCACTTCTTCTGCCAGCCCTTCGCGGTCCGAACCCAGTTACCCGTGGGCTCGCGGTCCACCTGGGTCTTGCCCACGACGGCCGCGTAGGTGGCGACGTCCGTACCCTTGGCCTTGGCACGCTGCGCGTACAGTGCCTTGCGCTGGGTGTTCACATCCTTCACCGCCTTGCTCACGTCGGCGGGCGCGCTGCCCTTCACCAGGCCCAGGTAGCCGTCCACCTTTTCGCCGACGACGCCGTCCTTCTTGGCCTTCTCCAGCACCGGCGAAAGCGCCAAGGCGGGCGAGGCCAGTGCCATCAGCGCCACGGCGAGCAGCACGAACAGGCTCGGGATTCGCACGTTCATCAGAAGAGATCCTCGTTCTGGTTGATGACGTTCGCGGCGTCCTTCTCCAACTTGACGTAGAGCTCGTGCTTGATGTTCACGTCCACGATCACGTGGATGGGCTCCGTGGGCGGTGCCACCACGACCCTGGGCGTGCAGCCCAGTGCGAACGCCAGCAGGGACGTATAGACGGTGAAGCGAATCATTGTGCGGCCTCGCGGAAGCGTCGCTCCAGGCCTTCGGGCACACCGGTCACCGTGTCTGCGCTGCGCAGCAGACCGAGAAAGGGGCCCTTCAGGTTGAAGTCGAGCTTGATGGGATAGCCGTCGTAGAGGTCCGGGTTGGCCCCTTCGATGCGCAGCGCGAGCTTGAGATCGCCTTCCAAGTCGCCTCCTGCATCGCCGACCAGCGTCCCGCCCAGCGACTGATAGCGAAAATTATCGAGAGCGGTCCTGGCCAGGTCAAGGCCCTCCGGCTGAGCGCCCCCAGGGCGCGGCTGCCCGGGTGGACGATACCGGATCCATCCACCGTCCCCCTTCGACGCGACATCACCGTCTTCGATTCGAAGCGTTCCGTCGCCGAAGATCACGTCGAAGCCGCCGTCGATCCGGCCCGTTCCGGTCAGGCCGGGAACGTCCATCTCCGCGAGGAGCAATTCGAGGTCGACCCGACGCAGATCTACGTGCAGGCGCTGGAGCTCCGCCGCCGGATCGAGGCGGCCGCTGGCGCGGAAGGAGCCGCCGGCGTAGCGGAAGGTGGCGTCGTCCACGAGCAGATGCGGCGTCTCGTCGATGCGGAAGCGGATGGTGCCTTCGGTGAGCTCGCTGCCCGAGGCCGCGCGGTCCACCTCCAGGCGACCGGGACGCGGCGTCACCGGCGGAAGACCGGCGAGGGGCAGCTCGCCGTCTACGCCCTCCACCACCACGTCCTCCCATGTCGCGCTGAAGTCGCGGACCGCCACGCGCACGTCGGGGATCAAGCCGCCCCCGCCCGGGCGCAGATCGCCGCGTACTTCCAGATCACCGGCGGCCAGGATCTCGAGCGCTTCGCTGCGCACGCGCAGCGAGAGGAATGCCTCCAGCCTGGCTCCCTCTCCCTCGACGACGATGCTCATCGGCCCGTCGACTTCCACCTCCACTGCTGCACCGCTGGCATCCAGGTCCACTCGCAGCCCGTCGAGCCGCACGAGCCGTGCGGGAAGCGGCGCCGGCGACCGCGCGGCCGAGTCGGGCTGCGGACCGCCGGGGACCGAGCCGTCGCCGGCCTCGAGCCAGGCGTCGAAGGGCGGCAGCGAAAGACCGGTCTCCGAGAGCACGGCGCGTACGCGCACGTCCGCGATCTCGAGCACGTCGATCTGCGCGCGCCGCAGGCTCGACGGCCCGTAGGCGAGCCTCACCGAGCCCACGGAGAACTCGCCTTCGGCCCCGGCGCGCAGGTCGGCCAGGCGCAGCTCGTTCCAGCGCAGGGACTCGACCCGCACGGCCACGCCCGGCACCCCCAGATGCTCGCCCAGACGCGGCGCGGCCCACTCGAGCAGGCCCGGCAGGGCCAGCCAGAGGCCCACCAGCAGGGCGACCCCCAGGGCCGCAGCGACGGCGGCGACCCAGCGAGCCCGGCGACGGGGCGCACTCATGTTCGGAAGAAACACCGGAAGTCCCGGCGCTTCCATAGCAATTTAGTAAGTTTTATTTTATTACTAAATGTTGTTTTCAAACTTGATTGATTCAAGTACGCTTTTCCAATGCGCTGGAAAGACGTGGGAGACCAGACCTGCTCCATCGCGAGGGCGCTCGGCGTGGTCGGCGACCGCTGGACCCTGCTGGTCCTCCGTGAAGCCTTCGGAAACGCCCGGCGCTTCGAGCAGTTCCAGCGCCGCGTCGGCGCCAGCCGCCCCATCCTCTCCGACCGCCTGGGCCGCCTCGTGGACGAGGGGATCCTGAAGCGGCACACCTATCGCGAACGTCCCGTGCGCCACGAGTACCGGCTCACGGAAAAGGGCGAGGATCTCCAGGGCGTCCTGCTGGCCCTGATGGCTTGGGGAGACCGCTGGCTCGACGGCGGCGCGGGGCGCCCCCTCGAGCTGGTCCACGTGGGCTGCGGCCGCGTGGCCTCACCACGCATCGCCTGCGACGCCTGCGGGGCGCCGCTCGCGCGGGGCGCGGTGCGGATGCGGCCGGGACCCGCCCTCCGGCGGCTGGAAGAAGCGCCGGGGCCGTGAGCCTGCCCCTATCCTCGCGGCGTGCTGCGCACCCTCATCCTGTTGTCGTGCCTGTTGGCGCCCGAGCTGAAGGAGACCCGCCGGCGCATGGATACCCAGACCGAGGATCGGCGCTTTGCGTTCGACTGGCCCACCGCCGGGGTGGGCTGCCCGCCCCCCGAGCCCCCGCCGGCCGCCGCTCAGCCCTGACCGACGGAGGCACAGGGGGCCGGTTCGACGCTACTCCTCGAAGAGCGCGACGTAGTCGGCGTAGCCTTCCTTCTCGAGATCTTCTTTCGGGACGAAGCGCAGAGCCGCACTGTTCAGGCAGTAACGCAGCCCGGTGGGCTCCGGGCCGTCAGGGAAGATGTGACCGAGGTGACTCTCGCCGTGCTTGCTGCGCACCTCCGTGCGCTTCATGAAGAGCCTTCCGTCCTCGCGTTCGACGATGTGCTCCTTCTCCAACGGGCGCGTGAAGCTCGGCCAGCCGGTGCCGCTCTCGTACTTGTCGCGGGAGCTGAACAGCGGCTCACCGCTGACGACGTCCACGTACAGGCCTTCCTTCTTGTTGTCCCAGTACTCGTTGTCGAACGGGCGCTCCGTCGCGTCGAGCTGGGTCACCTCGTACTGGAGCGGTGTGAGGTCCTTGCGCAGCTCCTCGTCGCTGGGCCGGATGTAGCGCTCGCCTTTCTGTGTCTTCTCCATATTCATCTTCCTGGCCGCTTCGGCCATTTCATCCGCCCAGACGCGATCGAGGAACTGGTCGCGCCCCGAGCGATAGCGGTAGAACTTGTACCGCAGGGGATTGGTCTTGTAGTAGTCCTGATGATATTCCTCGGCGGGCCAGAAGGCGTCGAAGTCCAAAATCTCCGTGACCAGCGGACCCTCGAAGCGTTTGCCCGCCGCGAGCTCCGCCTTCGACGCCTCGGCGAGACGCCGCTGCTCGGCGTCGCGTACGAAGATGGCGGTGCGGTACTGACGACCCCGGTCCACGAACTGGCCGTCGGGATCAGTGGGGTCGATCTGGCGCCAGAAGACGTGGAGGAGCGTCTCGTAATCCACCACCGCCGGGTCGTAGGTGACCTGGACCGCCTCGGTGTGGCCGGTGCGCCCGCGCGAGACGTCCTCGTAGCTGGGCGAAGCCTCGGAGCCACCGCTGAAGCCCGAGATCACCGCGGACACGCCGTCCAGTTCCTCGAAAGGGTGCTCCATGCACCAGAAGCAGCCCCCGGCGAATGTTGCCTGGGCCACCGCCCCCGCTCGGGTCGGCTGCGAGGCAGCTTCGGAGCAGGCGGAAAGCGGTGCCAGGGCCAAGCCCAGCGCCGCGATCAGGGCAATCCTCGTTCGGTGCCGCATGGGTCCTCCAGAGCGTAGCGACGGGGGGTTCGATGTCGCACGGGCCCTTCAGTAACCGGTAAGCTCGGACCCATGAAACCGGACGGGCTGACCCCCCTCCTCCTCGTAGGGTCCGGGGGCTTCGTGGGCTCGGCGCTGCGCTACGCGCTCTCGGGCTGGGTGCAGCGGGTCGACCCCGATGGCTCCTTCCCGTTCGGCACGCTGGCCGTCAACGTGGCGGGCTGCCTTGCCATCGGACTGCTGGGCGGGCTTTCGGAAGCCCGCTCCGCGCTGGGCCCGGAGGCGCGGCTGTTCGTGCTGATCGGTGTGCTGGGTGGCTTCACCACCTTCTCGACCTTCGGCTGGGAGACCGTGGCGCTGCTACGCGAAGGCGAGCTGGGCGCGGCGAGCGTCAACGTCGGAGCGAGCGTGATGTTCGGCCTCGTCGCGGTGTGGCTGGGTTACGCGCTCGGGAGCGCCCGCTAGGGGCTTCGGCAGGGACCAAACGTGGAAACGACCGAAGGACGACTACTGCGAATCTTCGTCGGCGAGGCGGACCATCACGACGGGCTCCCCACCTACGAGTGGCTGGTGCGCACGGCCCGCCGGGAGGGGCTGGCCGGCGCCACGGTGCTGCGCGGACTCGAGGGCTACGGGAGCGACGGGCACCTGCACAAGACGTCGATCCTGCGGCTCGCGGTGGACCTGCCCTGCCTGGTGGAGATCGTGGACACTGCGGAGAAGATCGAGGCCTTCCTGCCGCGAGTGCGCGAAGCGGTGGGAGAAGGCATGGCAACGCTGGAACGCGTCGAGATTATCCCGCTGGGCGGGAAGGGCGCCTAGCCGTGTCCAACCTGCGCTTTGGTGCGCGTGCGTTGCGCATCGCCGCCACGGTGCCGCTGCGGCGTGCGCTGCGGGGGCCCGGCCGCCCGTGCTGGTCGATGCGCACGGAGCTGGCACGCGACCTGGTGCGCGCCGCCCTCGACGCATCCGTGGAGTTCGGAATTCCGTGGCTGCGCGAGCTTCAGGACACCGGAGGTCTGCGCTCGGCGGCACAGAAGCAGGTGGACGTGAGCTCCGTCGATGCGGGCGGCGTGCCCGCCGAGTGGGTGACCCCGCGCGAAGGTCGGGAGCCTCGCGCGCTCGCCCACCTGCACGGCGGGGCCTACGTCATGGGCTCGCCCGCGACGCACCGTGACTTCGCAGCACACCTCGCCCTGGCCTGCCGGGCGCGGGTGCTGATGGTGGACTACCGGCTGGCGCCGGAGCACGGCTTTCCGGCGGCCCACGACGACGCCTCTGCCGCGTGGCGCTGGCTGGTGGAGGAGGGAGCCCCGGGCGACGCCTGCGCGGTTTCCGGCGATTCGGCGGGCGGAGCCCTGGCCGTGCACGTGTGCGCCGCAGCGCGGGACGCGGGCATGTCGGCGCCGCGCGCGGCGGTGCTCCTCTCCCCTTGGACGGATCCTGCCGCGAGCGGCGGCAGCATGGAAACGAACGACCCCTACGACGTGCTCAACCGCGAGTTCCTGCGCACCAGCGCCGAGGCCTATATGGGAGGACCCGACCTGGCCGACCCACGCATGACGCCGCTGCGCGCAGACTTGCGCGACATTCCCCCGCTTCTCGTGCAGGGCGGCACGGCCGAGGCCTTCCTCGACCAGATGCGCGTCTTCGCGGAGCGGGCGGAGAAGGCCGGCGTCGAGACGGACCTGCGTCTCCATCCGGACCAGTTCCACGTCTTCCAGACCCTGGCGGCGGTCCTGCCCGAGGCGCGCGTGGCACTCGACGAGATCGCCGCGTGGCTCGAGCCGCACTGGTCGGCCTAGCCCCATCCGACGAGAGTCTCGCGCCGACTCTCGTGCGCCTCGCGCCCATAGCTCGACGAGGACCGGCGCTTCAGTCGATTTGCCGTCCCGGCGGTCGAGCGAGAGGCCGCTTGGTTGGGATGGCAGCGGATCGCAGCCTCTCTTCGCGCCGCTGTGGCGTTCGCCGGCGCATATGCCTCGTAGCCGGCGATTTCTTTCGTGTGTAAGTCGATTTTGCTTGTGTTTTGTATAAAGTAGCCCTATTCTACATGCTCATGCGTCATGATCCGCAAACAAAGCTTCCCTTTCCCAACGGCTGGGGGGGACGACGCGAGGGCGCGGGTCGACCCAAGGGAGCCGGCTCCGGGGTCGCCCA
>CAXMOD010000062.1:0-19315 GCA_964194905.1 uncultured Desulfobacterales bacterium
ACGTCACCTTGCTGGGTGGCGTGCACGTCGCCGCGTTTGACCCACACGCCGGCCGCGCCGCGGCGCTCCACCCAGTCGAGCGCGGTGGAAGCGGGAGCCGCGCTCGAGACCAGGTGTGCCTCGGGACGCGGCAGGCCTGCCGCCGCCAGGCGCGGCACGAGGTGCACGCGGTGACAGGCTTCGATCGCATCGGCCTCATGGACCACGGTGTGCCCGGCGCCGACGAGGCGGCGCAGAGTGGCGAGCGCCTCGGGGCCCTGGCACATGGCGAATACGAGACGTGCGCCGGCGAAGGCATCGTCCTTGGCATCGGGCTCCACGATGCGCACGCGCGCCCCGCGCTTCTCGAGCTCGCGTCCGGTCTCCTCGAGGATGCTCCGGTCAGCCGCGAGAAATCGGCCCGGGGAATAGAGCGACTCGCGCGCCACGCCGACGCAGAGCGGCGGCTCGCTCACGACGCCCCCCGCAGGCGCTTGGCGTCGCAGAGGTCGCCGGGACGATCCACATCGACGACCTCGCCGAGGGGATGCGCGCGCAGCGCCACGCCGCTGGGCACCAGCTCGCCCAACAGCAGGCGCAGCGCGCCGAGTCCCTCGGCCAGCGCCGCGGGCGCGCGCTCGAAGGCGCGGCGGGGCAGCCGGTAGAGGCCGGCGGTGGACCAAGGACTGCCAGCGGCCCCAGGGCCGATGGCCGAGATCCAGCGCTCGGCGTCGAACGCCACGCGCAGTGGCTTGTCGTCGTCGCGGTGATCGGTCACGCCGATCAGCCCCTGGTCTTCCGGGAGACCCGCCGCCTCCCGGCCGAACGCCGCCGCGGCCCCCGGCGCGAAGACTCCGTCCACCATGGCCACCAGCGCGCAGGGCGCAGCGTGCAGGCGCTCGGCGGCCACGCAGAAGGTCTCCAGGCTCGAGGCGGTCGTGCGGCGCACGAGTTGGACCGGCAGGACCGGAGGCTCCTCCTCCAGGGCCTTCTCCACCCCTGCGGCGAAGCTCTCGTTCACCACCAGCACCACCTGGTCGGCGCCGGCGTCGTGCAGCGCCGTCAGGGCATGGAGTACCAGCGGCCGCCCCGCCACCCGGACCAGGGGCTTGGGCGTGGTGATGCCGCCTTCACGCAGGCGTTCGCCCCAGCCGGCGGCCAGCACCGCGCCCTTCATCGAGCTCGCTCCGGGTCGAGCGCCGTCACGCTCGAAACCGCGGCCTCCACCCGCGCCAGGCGCGGGTCGTCGGCGACCGGCGCCGGGGTTCCCGTCACCCAGACCGTCTGCATGCCGGCCGAGCGCGCGGCGTCGCCGTCGCGGTCCAGGCGATCTCCGACCACCGCCACCGCGCCAGCGGGCAAGTCCAGCGCGCGGCGAACCGGCTCCAGGATGCGCGGGTCGGGCTTCCAGTAGCCCGCGTCGGAGCTGTCCACGACCACCGCGAACAAGTCGGCGAGACCGGCGTCGGCCACCAGCCGCTCGCTGTTTCCGCACCCGTTCGAGACCACCGCCAGCGGAACCCGTGCAGCGAGACGCTCCAGCAGCGGGCGACGGCCGCGCAGCGTCGCGTCGGTCTCGCCCGCGAAGCGCTCGCCGAGCCGCTCCGCCTGCGCGGCATCCTCGCCCAGCGCGTCCATCTGCGCGCGGGCGTGGAGCGCCACCATCTCGTCCAGGGAGAGTTCCCGGGCGCGCCGATCCTCGAGCACCGCGCGCTCGCCGGCTTCGAGCGCGGCCGTAGCCCGATCGCCGTCGGGCTCGATCCCGAGAGCGCGCCAGTGCGCGCGGAAGCGCTCGGCCCAGGCCAGACCGTCGGCGTCCAGGGTCCCCCCCAGGTCGAAGGCGAGCGCCCTCACCGGACCGCTCCGTTCGCCGCGGGGCGAGTGCAGCCGGAGTCCGTCCGCCGTCCAGGACACCGCGCTCAACGTCCCGGCCACTGGCGCCGCACGTCGGGCGAGCCGCCGGCGTCGGCCGGCTCGCTTCCCGTCACCTCGGACACCGGCGGCCAGCCGCGCAGGCGCAGCACCACCAGCAGCACCGCGACGGCGTTGCTGCCCAGCGCGGCCGCCCAGATCAGCCACGGCAGCTTGTCGAAGACCGCGAGCGCCAGGAGCAGGTAGGCCCAGTCGCGACTCGCCAGACTCTCGTAGGCGTGCAGCGCTTCGTTGTCGCGGTGTTCCCGATCGAGCCAGGCCGAGTACCAGAAGCCCGCTACCGACGCGAGCACCACGCCCGCGAGGGCCGCAATCACGGCGACCCGCGTCCAGCCGCCGGGATCCGCGACCACGGCCACCCACCCCACGGCACCGAACACCGCGACGTTCACGATGTTGTCGCACGTCAGGTCGAGCTTGCGCCCGAACTCGCTCTGGCGAAAGGCGAGTCGCGCGACCTCGCCATCGCTGCCGTCGAGCACGGTGGACGCGATGAAGAGCAACGCTCCCAGCACCTGGAGCGGCACCTGGCCCGTCGCCAACAGCCCGGCGGCCACCAGACCGATGCCGGTCGCCAGCAGCGTGATGGCATTGGGCGACACGCCGTGGCGCACGAACCAGATCGAGCAGCGGATGGAGAGATGGCGGTCGAAATGGCGGGCGAAGAAGCCGTCGGTAGGCTGGATGAGCGCGTCGAGCATCTCGTGCTGTACGGCGCGCGCAGCTTCGCGGGACCGGATGCGCCGGCAGCGTGCACCCCGTGCTTCCACCCTCTCCACGCCTCCCTGGCTCTCGGCACGCGCCAGGAGCTCAGCGAGGCCCGTCCCGTCGTCGGGGATCGGCGTGCCGTGCGGAAGGCGCAGCGCGGCCGGCGCGTCGTCGCCCTCGATCGCCGCCACGGCGCCCTGCGCCGCCCCCGCGAGGGCGCGGATGGCGCCGGGCTCGAGCAGGGCGTCGCGGGTCACCGCGAGCAGCGGCGCGTCCGGGCGTCCCAGGAAGCGCACACCCGCCGCATCGAAGGCACGCCGGGTGCGCTCGGCCACCGGCAGCCCGGCCACCTCCCACGCGGGGTCCCCGTCCCCGGCCACGAAGACGACGTTCATCGCGCCGCCCCGGCGGTCTGCGCTTCGCGCCTGAATCACCACGACGCCGCAGGATAGGGAACCGGCGTGGATCGACCCATCAGACCGGTACGTCGCCTACACCCACGCCGCGCACCGCTAGGGCAAGGCGCGCCGCGTGCGCCAGGCTGGTGAAGACCGCCCACAGGGCGCAGACCACGAAGGCGCTCCACAGCGAGCCCGACAGCGCCCCGGCAATCAGGATGTACACGTAGATATTTCGGCGGCCCGCCACCAGCCGAAAGGCTCCGTCGAACGGGCTGAGCAGGTCCAGCGAACGACCCAGCCAAGGATCGGCCAGCGTGTAGGCCACCTCGTCGAGCAGGTTCCCGGCCACCCAGGCGGCTCCCAACCACCCAGCCAAGGCCCCCCCGTCCCCGCTCGCGAACCAGAGGGTCAGCGCGATCCACCAGGCATTCTCGTAGGCGAAGTCGAAGTAGGACTCACCTGCGCCCAGCTTCGAGTAGTGCAGGCGCAGGCGCGCCAGCTTGCCGTCCACACCATCGAGCCAGCCCACCAGGAGCATCAGTGGCAGCGCCAACGCAAAGCGCCCTTCGAAGGCGAGCCACGCGGCGCCCAGGCCGAGCAGCAGCGCGACGACGGTGATCTGGTTGGGGGTGACCCAGGTAGGGGCTATGCGCCCGACGATGGCGTCCTCGACGAATGGATCGACCAGGAGCGCGGGCAGGTCCATGACCGACTTCTGGGTGCGACGCAGCAGGTCGCGCCCGGCGGCGCGCGCGGCTCCGGGCTGGGAGGCGTCCGCCAGCAGGATGGGCTGGCGACCGCGCATCTGGAGCGTCCACTCGGAGAGCGACGCGGAATCGAAGCGGGCGACCGCGGGATCGACGGACCCCTCGGATTCGGCCGACGCGAGCTGCTTCAGTTCCAATCGCGCGAGCCGCACGCTGCGGCCCGGAGCGTGCGGGACCGGGTGCACCACCAGGGAGCCCTTCGCGTCGACGAGCGCGGCCAGCAGCCGAGAGTCCACCACCAGCGTCGCGTCGGCGACGATCGCGTGGGCCCCGCCGAGCTCATCCGGAACGGCCTCGCAGAGGCGCCCGTCCGCAGCCAGGGGCTGCGTTTCGAGCCGCGTATCAGGATGCCGGCCCCCCGCCCCTCCGGCCGTGCGGGTCGGATCGGCCGCCACGAGAATGCGCCGCACCCCGAGCAGCTCGAGCTGGCGAACCAATCGGGTGGCCAGCGGAATCCCACCCACTACCCGCCAAGCGGCTTCGCCGCGCGCGTCGATCAGGGCGAACGCACTGGGTGTGCGTTCGTTCGGCCTGTCGAGGGAATCGAGGGAGTGAGCCATGGGCGGATCGCCGCGTTTCTGTAACGCATTTCGCGCGCGGGTCACAGCACGAGCGCTAGACTGCAACCCTGGAAGAGGAATTAACCCCCTGGGGGAGCCGCTCCGACGGAGGAGCACCGTGGTAGCATCCCTGCGTCTTCGCCGGCTACGGCGATGCGAACCATTTCGGGGATTTCAGCCATGAACCTGCCGAGACTCGCGCCGCGGCGACGCCCGGTCGGGCCGGTCCTGCTGGCGGTGCTGCTCGCGTCCGCCCCTGCAGGGGTAGCCGCGGCTGACGATGGACTGTCTCTCGCGGAGGCGGTCTCCAGGGCCCTCGCCGACGGGTACGGAGTCCGCATTGCCGAGCTCACTACGAGCCAGGCGGAGGACGTCTTCAAGGAGAGGCGCGGCAGCTATCTCCCCCACCTCTACGTGACCAGCGGCGCGGGCTACTCGAGCCGTCGCAAGGAGAAGCTCGTCGCGTTGGACGGGAACTTCGAGGTCAAGGAGTACGGCCTCTCGGCGCTGGCGTCGGACGAAGGCTGGCTCAACGTGATCGTCGATCAGCTCGTCATCGACGTCAGACAGCTCAAAGCCATCGAACGCGAGAAGATTGCGGCCGACGTCGCGCGGGTCTCCGAGGTACAGGAGCGTGAGCGCATCGCCTATGACGTGACGACGCGCTTCGCGACCATCGTCCGCCTCCAGATTCTGGCCGACGAGGCGGGCGCCCAGGCTGAGCAGGCTCGCCGCCTGGATAACCTGGCCGACAGTCTCCTGGGAGCAGGACGCGCGGTGCACAGCGAGCGCCAGCTCGTGGCCCTGCACCTGGCCGAGGCGGAGATCGACGCTCAAGCGCGGAGGACCGAGGCCGCGAATGCCCGGGCTGCGCTCTGGAGCTCCATCACCGCCGGCGAGGTGTCGGGAGGCGTGGTGCGGGTAGCGGGCGGCAGCCTGCCTGAACCGATGCTCGACCTCACTCCAGCCGAGTTGGAGGAGGCCATGTCGGGCTCACCGGAGGTGCGTGTGCTCGAGCTGCGCCGCCGGATGGAGCAGACCAACGTCGGCGCCGCGTCCGCGCGGCGCCTGCCGACCCTGGGGTTCCGCGCCGGCTACTCCCACTACGGCACCGACCGCTTCGACCTGTTCAAGGACGAGTGGCGCGTGGGCATCGACCTGCGGGTCCCGATCTTCGACGGATTCGAGGCCAAGAACGCGATTTCGGGCGCGCAGAAGGGCGCCGAGATCGCGCGCCTCCGCTACCACTCGCTGCTCGACGCCAAGCGCTCACGCCTCCTCGAGCTGGCACACAAGCTCGACGCCGCCGATGAGCGGCTCGAGCTGGCGCGGCTGCGCGCCGAGGGCGCAGCGGAGCGCGTGCGTCTCACCGACCTCAAACTCGAAGCCAGCCGCTCCACCCTGGAGCGGGCGTTGTCCGCCCGCGAGCGTCTCGTGCGCGACACGCAGGACGCCACCAACGCCTACTTCACGCGATTCGACGTGTGGACCGCCCTTCAGTATGAACTCGGGCGACTCACCGTTGCGGTCCTCGGCAACCGCGCGGGAGCCACCCCGTAGGAGCCTCGGCCCAATCGTCATGATCAAGAACCGCCGACTCATCGTCGCGGCCGCCGCGGTGGCTGCACTGCTACTCGCGTGGTGGATGCGCAGCCCCGCCCTGCCGGTGGACGCCGCCGGCGTTACACGCGGGCCGTTGTCGGTGCGTGTGACCACGAACGGCAAGGTCGAACCGATCGAAGAAGCGGAGATCCGCGCCCGTCTCGATGGCCGCATCGTGGAGATCCCGGACCCCGGAACAGACGTCGCAAAGGGCGACGTGATCCTGCGCATCGACGCTGGACCGGTTGCGGCCGACCTCGCCAACGCGCGCGGCGAGCGCCTGGCCGCCCTCGAGTCGCTGCGCTCCGCGCGCGCCAAGCTGTCCCGGGAGCAGGAGCGCGCGGCTACCGACCAGAAACTCTTCGAGCAGGGCGCCGTCAGCGCCGAACGCAACTCCGAGTCCCAGGCCGCCGTGCGCGATGCGCGCGCGCGGGTGGGCTTCCTCGAGCGAGAGACCCCGCTGCGGGTCGACTCCCTCGATCTGCGGGTCCGCGAGTACGAAGACCAGCTCGTGTCCTCGGAGGTCCACGCCCCGTTCGCCGGCACGGTGTACCGCACCGAGCGCCGCAAGGGGGCGATGGTCCACGTTGGCGATCCCATCCTCTGGATCGCCGACCTGGAGCGCCTGCGCGTACGCACCAACATCGACCAGGTGGACCTGGGCCGCGTGAGGGCGGGACAGACCGTGACCATCACCGCCAACGCGTTCCCCAGCCGCGACTGGACCGGGACCGTCTCCGAGGTGATTCCCCACGTCGTGGTGCGGCAGAGCCGCTCGATCTCCGAGGGTCTCGCGCGGGTGGAGCCGCCTACCGCCGGGCTCGTGCCCGGGATGAGCGTCGACGTGGACATCGTGGTGACCGAGTCCGCGGACGCGCTTCACGTTCCCGCACAGGCGATCGTGCGCAGGAACGGCCAGCCCTACGTCTACCGAGTGGCGGGCAGTCGCGCGAGGCGCACGCCCGTGACGCTCGGTCTGGAAACGGTGAACGAAGTCGAGGTGGTGGACGGCCTCTCCGCCGAGGACCACGTGGTGGTCGGCCCGCTGCGCGACCTGCGTGACGGCGACCGGGTGGAGGCGCGGCTTCGGCATGTCGGAACCCAGTGACAGCGCCCCGGCCATCGCGCTGCGCGAGGTCTACAGGACCTACGAGATGGGCGGCGCCCCGGTAGCGGCCCTGCGCGGCGTGGACGTCGAGGTCGGCCGAGGAGAATTCGTGGCCATCATGGGCCCCTCGGGCTCGGGCAAGAGCACCCTGCTGCACGTGCTGGGCCTGGTGGACACGGACTACGAGGGCACCTACGAGCTCGCCGGCCGGCGCGTGTCGGGCTACTCCTCCGACGACCTCGCCGCCATCCGCAACCGGGAGATCGGCTTCATCTTCCAGGCCTTCTTCCTGCTGCCCCAGATGTCCATCCTCGACAATGCAGCCTTGCCGGCCCTGTACGCACGCGAGAAGTCGCCCGAGGAGTGTCGCGAGATTGCCCGGGCCCGCCTGGAGGAGATGGGGCTCGGCGACCGCGTGAGCCACAAGCCCTCTGAGCTCTCCATCGGACAGCGCCAGCGCGCAGCCATCGCGCGCTCCCTCATCAACGATCCGAGCGTCCTGTTGGCCGACGAGCCTACCGGCTCGCTCGACAGCAAGACCGCCCGCGAGATTCTCGACATCTTCGCCCAACTCCACAGCCGCGGCTCCACCATCGTCATGGTCACCCACGACACCGAGGTGGCCGGCGTCGCGGAACGCACGATCCACGTACGCGATGGCCAGGTTCACCTCTGATTGGTCCAGGCTGCTCCTGCGCTTCGCGTGGGACGGCCTGGCGGGTCAGCGCGGCCGCTCTGCTCTGACCATGCTTGGTATGGCCATCGGCACGGCCAGCGTCGTGATCGTGGTCTCGATCGGCCTGGTCGGCCGCGAGTACGTGGTGGGTCTCATCGAGGGCGTGGGTTCCAACCTGGTGCTCGCTCACGGCACCGGCGAGGGAATCAACCCCGAGGAGGTCTCCTTCGACGACTCCGATGCCTTCCTGCAGGAGGTGAGCGGGATCGCCGCGATCGCGCCCGTGCTCAACACGTCGCAGACCGTGTCCATCCGCGGACACGGGTGGCCGGTCACCGTTCTGGGTGCCACACCGTCCTACGCGGAGGTACGCAACATCGTCGTCGACTGGGGCCGCTTCCTCGGCGACGGTGACGAAGAGAACGCCGGCAAGGTGGCGGCCATCTCGGTGGAGCTGGCGCAACGCCTCTACGGGGGGATCCCGCCGCCGGACGCCACCCTGCGCCTGTTCGACATGCGCTTCCACGTGGTGGGCGTGGTGCGGGAAGGCGTGGAGAGCGCGGCCGCCGTCAACTCCAGTGAGATCACCGACCTGACGGCGATCGTTCCCTTCTCGACCCTGCGCAACGTGACCGGGCTCCGCTATCTGGACGTGGTCTACATGAAGGCAGAGACCCCCGAGGCAGTGCCCGGCGTCGTCGAAGGCGTGAAGCGCGTGCTCGCTACGCGGCACCGCAGCCTCGGCAGCTTCAAGGTGCAGTCGCTCCAGCAGTACCTCGCCCTGGCGCGCCAGGTCTCGAACGCGCTCTCCCTCGTGCTCATCGCCATCGCCGGTGTGTCGCTGCTGGTCGGGGGCATCGGCATCATGAACATCATGTTGGTGACCGTGACCGAACGCACACGCGACATCGGCATCCGCCTGGCCCTGGGAGCGCGCCGCCGGGACATCCTGACTCAGTTCCTGATGGAGGCTGCCATCCTCAGCGTCGTCGGCGGCCTGGTCGGCATCCTGGTCGGCGCCGGCGCCCCGCTCTACGCCGGAATGGTGTACGGCATGCCCGCACCGCTCTCCCTGACGAGCGTGGTGGTGGCGTTCGGCGTGTCGCTGGCCGTGGGACTCTTCTTCGGCCTGTACCCCGCCCGCAAGGCGGCCACCATGAACATCGTCGACGCGCTGGTGTACGAGTAGACGACCCGAAGCCGAGGAAGGGCCACGCCATGATCCCCTACGCCCGCCCGAGCATCACGGAAGACGAGATCCGTGAGGTGGAGGAGACTCTGCGCTCCGGCTGGCTCTCCACCGGTCCGCGGGCACAGCGCTTCGAGGAGGCGCTCGCGGCCCGCCTGGGGGTGGCCCACGCCCTGGGCGCCAACTCCGGGACGGCCGCTCTTCATCTGGCCGTGCTCGCCGCCGGCGTACAGCCCGGCGACGAAGTGATCACCACGCCCATGACGTGGGTCTCTACGGCGAACGTGGTGTTGCACGCGGGCGCGCGTCCGGTCTTCGTCGACATCGAACCGGACACACTCAACCTGGATGTGACCAAGGTGGAGGCCGCCCTGACACCGCGCACGCGCGCCGTCATGCCCGTTCACTACGCCGGTCAGCCCTGCGACATGGATCCGCTGCTCGAGATGGCGCGGGAGCGGAACCTGATGGTGATCGAGGACGCTGCCCACGCGCTGGGAGCATCGTACAAGGGCCGACCGGTGGGCGGGATCGGCGACCTCACCATGTTCAGCTTCCACCCCGCCAAGAACGTCACCACCGGCGAAGGCGGCGGGCTCACCACCGACTCGGAGGCCGTGGCTGATCGCGCGCGCACCCTGCGCTTCCACGGCATCGACCAGCGCCCCGAAGCGCGCTTCGGCGGGCGCGGCCCCGCCTCGTACGACCTGGTCGCGGCCGGATTCAAGTACAACTTCACCGACCTCCAGGCGGCCATCGGCCTGCACCAGCTTGCCCGTCTCGACGAGATGAACGCGCGCCGCGCACAGCTGGCCAAGCTCTACCAGTCGCAGCTCGGCGAGGTGCCCCACGTGCGCACGCTGGGAACGGCGCCCTACGAGCACGAGCACGCCTGGCACATCCTGGTCGTGGCTCTCGAGCCCGACGCGCTCACGTTGGACCGGGACGGGGTCATCGGGGCGCTGCGGGAGGCGGGTGTCGGCGCCGGCCTCCACTTCGTGCCGCTGCATCTTCTGAGCTTGTACCGCGACTACGCGGACCCGGCGGACCTGCCCGCCGCCACCGAGGCGGACCGGCGCATCCTCACCCTGCCCCTCTTTCCGGACATGAGCGACGAAGACGTAGGCTTCGTGGTGGACGCGCTCGACCGCGTCCTGCGCGCCAACGCGAGGTGACCGTGAACGCGCCCGAGATCTCCGTCGTCATCCCCGTGTTCAACGAAGAGGCGTCATTGCACGACCTCCGCACGCGGGTGCAGGGCGCGCTTGCAGACGAGGACTACGAACTGGTTCTCGTCGACGATGGCTCGAGTGACCGCTCCGGCGAGATCCTGCGCGAGTTGGCGCACGACCATCCCGAAGTCGTGGCCGTCGCGCTCTCGCGCAACTTCGGGCAGCACCCGGCAGTTCTCGCAGGCTTCTCGGTCTCGCAGGGCCGCTATGTGGTGACCCTCGACGCGGACCTCCAGAACCCGCCGGAGGAGATTCCGCGCATCCTGGCGGAGCTGCGCAAGGGCCACGACGCCGTAGGCACGGTGCGCTCGCGGCGCCAGGATCCGTGGGTGCGCAGACAGGTCTCCGGCCTCGTGAACCGCGTAACGACCGCCAGCCTGGGTGTGGGCATGACCGACTACGGCTGCATGCTGCGCGGCTACTCACGCGAGCTGGCCGACGAGATCGTGGAGCTCGCCGAACGCTCGGCCTTCATCCCGGCCCTGGCCACGACGCTGGCCCGCAACGCGGTGGAGATCGACGTCGACCACGGCGAGCGCGAAGACGGCAACTCCAAGTACTCGCCGCTGCGACTCATGCGCCTCGGCTTCGACCTCATCACCGGCTTCTCGCTCCTGCCGATCCAGCTCGTGAGCCTCACCGGAATGGCCATCGCGATTCTCGGCGTGGGGCTCGCCGCCTTCCTCATGCTCCGGCGCATCATCGTCGGGCCCGAGGTCGAGGGGCTCTTCACGCTGTTCGCCATCCTGTTCGCGTTCATCGGCGTACTGATGCTCGCGGTCGGGATCGTGGGCGAGTACGTGGGGCGCATCTACGCCGAGGTGCGGCGCCGCCCGGTCTACCGCATCCGCGAGGTGGTCTCCTCCGGTCGCGAAAAATGAGCGGGGTCGTCGTCTGCGCCTACAGTGAGGTGGGCCACGCCTGCCTCGGCGAGCTGCTCGAGTGCGGCGCCGACGTGCGGCTCGTGGTCACTCACGAGGACGCCCCCGGCGAGGCCATCTGGTTTTCCTCGGTGGCCGAGTTGGCGCGCTCGGCCGGCGTCCCGGTGATCCAGCCACCCGACGTGAACGCCCCCGATGCGGTGGCTCGCATCGCCGAGACGCAGCCGGACCTGCTCTTTTCCTTCTACTTCCGTCAGATGATCGAGCCCGAGCTGCTGGCCGTACCCCGCCTGGGTGCCCTCAATCTGCACGGCTCGCTGCTTCCCGACTACCGCGGCCGGGCTCCGGTCAACTGGGTGCTCGTCCACGGTGAGAAGGAGACAGGCGTCACCCTGCACTACATGGATCCAAAGCCCGACCACGGCGACATCGTCGCTCGCCACGCGGTGCCCATCGCCCGCGACGACACGGCGCTCACGCTGACGCGCAAGCTCGCCCGTGCGGGGCGCGCCGTGCTGCGCGAGATGCTTCCGCGCCTCCTGGATGGAACGGCGCCGCGCCAGCGCCAGGACCACTCGCGCTCCCGCTACTTTGGCGGACGCAAGCCCGCCGACGGCGAGATCGACTGGAGCGCGCCGGCCGAGACGCTGCGCAACCTGGTGCGCGCCGTGACGCGCCCCTGGCCGGGCGCCTTCACCCTCTGCGACGGCCGCAAGCTGCTCATCTGGAAAGCGGAGACGCGAACCGGCGACGCGGCGCCGGGCGAGATCGTGGTCGCAGCGGACGCAACTGCGTGCGTGGGCACCGGCGAAGGACTCCTCGAGCTGCTGGAGGTGAGCGACGAATGCGGCGCAGAGAGCGTCTCCGGGGTCGAATGGCTGCAGGTGTCGGGCGTTGCGCCCGGGAAGCGCCTGGGGCGCTAGGAACGTGCCGCTCCAGGCGACAGAGCAGGGTGTTCGCCGGTACGGTGAGTCGTGGATGTGGGACGCGACCGCGCTGACCGGCTGAGCTGGGCATTCAACTGCCGCGCTCGGAGGACCTCGAGACGTCGGCATGCGCGTCCGACGAGTCCCCGGTGCGCTTGGCGTCGGAAGCGAAGCCGACGAACTCGCGGACGATGTACTGCGGGCGGCCCTTCACCTCGGTAAATATACGCCCGACATATTCGCCCAGGATTCCCATGGTCAAGAGCTGCACCCCTCCGAAGAAGAGCACGAGGATGGCGAGAGTGGCGAAACCTGGCACGACTTCGTAGCCAACCGCCCGCTTGATGAGCGTCCAGCCCCCAAGCAGCGTTGCGGTCCCGGTAGTCAACAGCCCAGCGACAGTCAGGATCCGGAGGGGGGCCTCGGAGAAGGCGAAGATGCCGTCGAGGGCCAGGCTGAGAAGCGTGCGGATCCTGTATTTCGGAGCGCCCGCGAAGCGCGCGTCGCGTTCGTATTCCCAGGAGGTCTGGCGGAAACCCACCCAGGCCCGCAGGCCGCGCACGAAGCGGTTCCGCTCAGGCAACCCCACCAGCACATCCACGACGCTGCGGTCCATCAGTGAAAAATCGCCGCTGTCGAGGGGGATTTCCGTCATCGAGGCGTACCCCAGAATCCGGTAGAAGCTACGGTAGGCCATCCGTTTGAAGATGCCCTCCTTGCGGTCCTTGCGCACCGCGTACACCACCTCGTAACCCTGGTGCCAGCGCGCAAGCAGCTCGGGAATGCCCTCCGGCGGGTCTTGGAGATCGCCGTCCATCACGATCACTGCGCGCCCTCGGGCGTGTCCAAGGCCCGCGCTGATGGCGAGCTGGTGACCGAAGTTGCGCGAGAAGTCGATGATCTTGATGCGTTGATCGCTCGCGCGTAGGTCGTTCATAATGGCCAGGCTGGCATCCCGGCTACCATCGTTGACGAAGATCACCTCCCACGGATGCCCGCATCCAAGGAGAGCAGCGCGCAGGCGCCGGTCCAACTCCGGGAGGCAGGACGCCTCGTTGTAGATCGGGATCACGATCGAGATCTCGGCAGGCTCGCTCACGAGGGTTGCCTCCCACCGCGTGAATCTGCTCGGCGGCGTTGGCTGGGCGGAGATCCGACAGCAGCCCCGGACGGGAGGGCTCCACGTTCCCCAACGGCTATCAGATGAAGCTCGCGACCGGAGTGTGTGGCAAAGCTGGTGAGGGCGCGATGCGGGATCTCCCCCTGAACCAACTCTCCGTAGGTACCTCGGCCGCGCTTGCCCTCGACCAGCGCGTAGACGGCGCCCCGCACCGCGACCCCTCGCAATGCGTCCAGGTCGGGAAGCAACACCGGAACACGCCCTGTGTAGAAGGCCACGAAGCCTCGGGTGGTCTTGGACGGGTCGACGAGGTAGAGCTTGGCGTCAACGGGCAGGGCCACACTCACGTCTTCGAGGACGGGGCGCATGTTCCGGACTGAGTCGATGGCAGGCAGCGCGCTGGTGAGAGCGATGATCCAGCCCAGACCCACGAGTCCTGTCGTAACCAGCCAGCGCGATTCCGGGAATGCCGCGGCAGTACGTCGCGCAGGCCAGACCACTGCCGCGAACACCCCGACGCCCAGCAGGCTGGGCCAGAAACGCGGATCGAAGCGGCCCGCCGCGATCCCGATGGGCGCCGCGGCCGTGAGAAGGCCCGCAGCCACCACCGACAACCAGCTCCACGCGTCTGCGAAGCGCGTCGCCCAGAGAGACCCGCGCAGTCCGGAGGCCATCCACCAGCCCGTCAGCAGTGCAAGCGGGGGCAGGATGGGCAGGAGGTAGAGGCCACGCTTGGTGGCAGCCAGGGAAAGCACTGCGAGTACGGGAAGGGCCGTACTCGCGATGAGCCGGATGCCGTCGCGCTCGGAGCCGGCCAAGCTCGACCACTCGCGCCGCGCTGCCAGAGCCGCCAGCAGAACGAGCGGCGTCCACGGCAGCAACTCCGCGGGCAGCTCGCCCAGGTAGTACCAGAAGGGCCGCTCGTGACCACCCGTGTAGGCGCCCACCGTTGGTGCGAAGCGACCCACTTGGTTGTACACAAGAAAGGCGCGAAGCCCCTCCATGCCCGCTTCCACCCACACACGCCAGAGCCACAGACCCACAAGCGCCGCCACGGACGTGGCTCCAACGAGCATGTGCCAACCCACGACCGTGCGGAGCCGTCGCCCCCAGATGACGTACGTACCCAGAGCCAGCGCGGGGACACCGATCCCGACAGCTCCCTTCGCAAGGAAAGCCGCCGCCACACTCGCGTAGAGCCCGGCGAGCAGGGCCGTGCGGCGTGTGCCCGTCGTCACCTCCGCCCACACGAAGCACGCGAGGGCGCTCGTGGTCGCCGCCACCAAGGCCGGATCCACGATGATCCAGTGCGTGTAGTGAAGGAAGCCGTAGCTGGTCGCCAAGACGACGCAGCCGAGCAGACACGCCTCGGGCCGGAAGAAGCGCCGGCCCAGGGCCCACGTAAGCAGGAGCGTCGCAAAGCCGAACAGCGCTGAGGGCAGCCGAGCGAGTCCAGCTCCCGCTCGCCCGGCGATCTCGAACGTGGCTATCTGCGCCCACCAATAGAGGGGCGGCTTCTGGAGATACGGCTGAGCTGAGAGACTCGGCACAGCCCAGGATCCCGACCCCCACATCTCGCGTCCGATGCCCGCGACTCGCGGTTCGTCCGGCGTCCACAGCTCGTGGTTGGCGATCCCGCTGAATTGAATCAGCAGCCCGACAAGGACCAACGTCACGAATGGGTGGGCCGCGATGCGGCGCCTTGTCTTCCATTGCGGCGCCGCGACGGAACCTGCACTGGATTCAACGACGCCAAACCGGTGAGTGGGCGCGCCATCGCCGAGTCTATCGGGGCTCGTGGAGTCTCTTGTCATCGACGCCCATCAGGCCTTCCGTTGGCGCGACCGGGAATCGGATCGATTTCAGATCCCCGACACAGTGAGCCGAATGAGTGACCGTGCCGGGAGCCCCACCCGGCTCACGCGCCAAGACTAGAGCGGCGAGCGCGTCCATGCCAAGCCAGCCACAAGCGGGACGCGGGACGCGGACTGGCGAAGCAAGCGGCGTCCCTGTGCCGGACCAGGGCTCAGGCCGTGCGTTGCACGGCGAGCGTGCCGCTACGCCCGGGCACTGTGCCGACGGCGAGCTCCTCGACGGGAAGCTTCGCCGGGTCGCCGCGCAGATGCTCTGCCTCGTCGGCGAGCGCCACGAACGCGACGTCGGCCCCGCGCAGCGCAGCCAGCAGCCGCTCGAACCAGGCATGGTGGCCCATGCCCTCGATCTCGGCGTGGATCGTGAGCACGTTCAGCGTGTCCCCACGCAGCCAGCCCAGGTACTCGTCCACGAGCCCCTCCTCCGGGTGCTCGGGCAGGCCCAGCAGCTCGTCGAGGGTCGCCAGCGTGGTCGGGATCTGCGGCGTCTCGAAGACGCGACCCCCGCAGCGCGGGCGGAACGGGCTGCGCCCGCGCGCGTCGCTCGCCCAGAGCAGCCCGGCCGAGTCGTAGGCGGCCAGCGAGTCGGCATTGGCCTGCCAGCCGGCAGCCCCGGCGCAACGGGCCTCGCCGCCGAAGACCGCGCGGAACGCGCCTCGCGCTTTCTCGAACTCGGCGGCAGCCTGCTCGGTCGACATGCGCGCGAGACCGTCCTGCCAGCGGATGTGGTCCCAGCAGTGGATCCCGACCTCGAAGCCGGCGTCGCGCACGCCGCGCAGCAGGTCCGCGTGACGCCGCGCGATGTGCGGTCCCGGCCACAGAACCCCGTTGCCGAGCGTGCGCAGCCCGTAGGTGCCCAGCACGTTGGTGCGGCCGACCTTCTGGAGGAAGCCGCGGCGGAAGACGCGCCGAAGCGCGCGGCCCGTGTTGTCCGGCCCCAGGGAGAAGAGGAAGCTGGCCGGAGCGCCGGCGGCCTCGAGGCTGCGCGCCAGGGCGGGAACGCCCTCGCGCGTTCCGCGCTCCGTGTCGACGTCGACCTTAAAGGCGAGACGCGGAGTCGTCACGTCCGGCGGCCCGCGCGTCCGCCTCCTCGCGAGCCAGGTCGGACAGGTAGTACTCGATGGTTCGATTCACGGCCGTGCGCAGGTCCGTGATCGGCTTCCAGCCCAGGTACTTCTCCGCGTTGCGGATGGAGGGCGTGCGGGTCGAGATGTCCTGGTAGCCCTTGCCGTAGTACTCCTTCGCGGCGACGTCCTCGAGCGCCACCTTCTCGCGTACGTCCTCGAAGCCCGGGTACGTCTCGATCAGCTCGATCAGAAGCTCGCCGAGCTCGCGGATGGTGAGATCGTTCTCCGGATTGCCCACGTTGAATATGCGCTGCTCGGCGCAGCCATCCTTGTTCTCGATGATGCGCGCCAGCGCGTCGATGGCGTCGTCGATGTAGATGAAGCAGCGCCGCTGGAAGCCGCCGTCCACGAGCCGGATCGGTTCGCGGCGCACCACGTTGCCGATGAACTGGGTCAGCACCCGGGAGCTTCCTTCGCGCGGATCGAGCACGTAGTCGAGGCGCGGTCCGATCCAGTTGAAGGGCCGGAAGATCGAGTAGCGCAGTCCCTGTTCCATGCCGTAGGCGTGGATCACGCGGTCGAGCATCTGCTTGGAGCACGAGTAGATCCAGCGGTGCTTGTCGATCGGCCCCAGCACCATCTTGGTGGTCTGCTCGTCGAAAGCCGGATCGTCGCTCATCCCGTACACCTCGGAGCTGGACGGGAACACGACGCGTTTCGCGTGGGCCACACAGCTGCGCACCACGCGCAGGTTCGCCTCGAAGGTGAGCTCGAAGACGGCCAGGGGGGTCTTCACGTAACGGATGGGCGTGGCGATGGCCGCGAGCGGAAGGACCACGTCGGCCTCGGACACCAGCGCGTCGATCTTTTCGGGTTCGCTGAGGATGTCCCCGCGGGTGAAGCGAAAGCGCGGGTGCTCCTTGAGCGGGTCGAGGCGGTGGGATTCGATGTCCATCCCGTGGACGGTCCAGTCCTCACGCTCCTCCAGAATATGCTCCGTGAGGTTGCTCCCGATGAAGCCGTTGGCTCCGATGATGGCGACGTGGAGACCCACGCGTACCCCCTGGTTCTGGGTCCGACTCCGGCCGCAAGTACCCTAAGGCACGCCTACTTTCCTTGCCAACCCGGATCGCCTGAGTACCTTCCGCCCCCGCATGGATCAGGGTGGGAGGGCGTGGCGGGACGGGCCGGAGTGGCGGGTCTGGGTGGTGATCGGGATCGCCGCCGCCGCGATCTATCTGCCCGGTCTCGGCCGCCCTCTGCGGGACGCCGAGGCCAAGTACGCCCAGGTTCCGCAGGAGATGGTGCAGACCGGCGACTGGCTGACGCCCCACCTGAATCACGCCAGCTACTACGTCAAGCCGCCCCTGACCTACTGGCCGGCCGCCGCGCTCTACAGCGTCTTCGGGGTCAGCGAGACGGCCGCACGGTTGCCCACTGCGCTGAGCGCCTTCCTATCCGCGTTCCTGCTCGGGCGCCTGGGGCGCCGGCTGTTCGACAGACAGACGGGACTTCTCGCGGCGATCCTGCTGCTGCTCACCACCGAAGTCTTCGTCTACTGCCTCGACACCGGGCCCGAGTTCGGGCTCATCTCGATGGTGCTGCTGGCGTTCCTGTTCTTCTGGCGCTGGCGCGAGAGCGATCGCCTCGTGGACGTGTGTCTCTTCCACGCGGCGCTCGGGCTCGCGTTCCTGGCCAAGGGCCTGCCGGGCTGGATCATCGGCCTCGGCACCGCCAGTGCGCTCCTCGCGGTCTGCGACCGGCGCGCCCTTTCGCGCCTCTACCATCCAGCGGGGCTGGCGTCGTTCGCCGCCGTGGCGGGCCCGTGGGTGGCGGTCATGGCGGCGCGCCACCCGGAGTTCTTCCGGGTGTTCGTGGTAAACGAGCACTTCCACCGTTTCACGGGCTCGATGAGTTCCAACGATGCCCTCTTCCCGACCGGTCTGTGGCTGCTGCTCGTGGCGGCGGAGTTCTTCCCGTGGGTGGTGCACGTGCCCGGCGCCGGCTTCCAGCTGAAGCGCATGGTGCGCGCAGGCACCGTGGACCGGGAGAAGGCGATCTTCCTGGGCATCTGGGCGGCGCTTCCGCTGGTCCTCTACGCAAGCTCACGCAGCAAGGTCGACTTCTACGGTCTCGAGGTGTACCCGGCGCTCCTCCTGGTCGTCGCGGTGACGCTGATGGATCTCATGCGGGGCGGACGCTTCGCGTCGCGCCGGGTCTGGGCGGCGCCGTGGTGGGGCGTCGCGGCGCTGGCGGCGGTTGGATTCGCCGTGTTGTTCACGAGCGCCGACGCTGCTTGGGTACGAGATCTGGGCATCCCGTCCATCCCCGTGGCCCTCATGTTCCTCGCTGCGGCGACCCTGGCCGGGGGCGGCGCGGCGTTCTTCTTCGCGTGCGGCCGACCCCGCGCAGCGCTGCTGGCCGTGGGCTTGCTGAGCATCGTGCTCTTCCAGGTGCAGCGCGCCAACTACGCTGCCGGCCACGAAGACGCCTCCGCGAAGTTCGCCGCCGACCTCTACAATCAGCACGCCCGCGCTGGGGACGTCCTGGTCACCACCGAGTTGCCCGAATTCGAACACGTGGCCGCGCTCGTCTTCTACACCGGCCGCCAGGTCGTGATCCTGCGCGACCGGGAGGACTCGATCATGCATTTCATCGAGCCCGATCGGGACGCCTTGTGCATCGATGGGCCCGAGCTGCAGGCGCGAGCGGCCAGCGGTCAGCGCATCTTCCTGCTGGGCGACAGCGACGAGACTCCGCAACGCCTCGGCGACCTGGGCCTCGACCCGAAGGTGCTCGGTTCCGCTGGCGACCGCTCGCTCTTCGTGATCGGACGCACCCCGGGGACGGGGTAGAGTCCCGGCCGTGAAGTGGATTCACGGCATCGTCCTCGCCCTCGGCGTGGCGATCTTCGTCTTCCTCGTCCAGCGGGTGGGCCTGGAGACACTGTGGCGCGACTCGGCGAAGCTCGGTTGGGGCATCGTCGCCATCGTGGCCGTCGAGGGGATCGCCGACCTGCTGCGCACGGCCGCCTGGCAGCGCTGCTTCCACCCGGAGCACCGTCCGGGAGTGCTGCGCCTATGGTGGCCCAACCTGGCGGGCGCGGCCGTCAACTACGTGACGCCGACCGCCACCATCGGCGGCGAGGTGGTGCGCGGCACCCTCGCGCCGCGCGGCATCCCCGCCACCGAGGTGACCTCGAGCATCGCCATCAACCGACTCACGCTGGGCGTGGCGGATGCCGCCATCGCCGTGGCCGGAACCGGTGTGGTCCTGGTGCGCCTGCCGATGGGCCC
>CAXMOD010000063.1:0-21206 GCA_964194905.1 uncultured Desulfobacterales bacterium
GGGCTCCGCGCCGGGTGGCATGGGCTACATCTGGATGCTCCGGCTCATGCATCCGCTGATCGCTCCAACGCAGGCGCGCAAGATATGGCACAACGTGCGGGTGGGGCTGGAGCTGGGGAAGCGCGCAAAGCTCTTGATCGCTGAGCCCCTCGAGTCGTTCTTCGAGGAGCCGCTCGAGAATGTACGCATCCGCCTCGGGATTCCCGGCCGACCCGCTGACGCGGGTGTCGAGGCCAGCGGCCGGAGCTGGTTCCAGGAGTGGATGTATCCACCCGTGCACAGTGTACACAGTGAGGGGCGGCTTCATGAGTGAGCGACAGTTTCGCATGGCCATCGGTGCAGTGGCTCTGGCCTTCACCGCGCTCTTCTGTGTCGTCGTCATCCCACCGCTGATCGAGAACCCGGACGTTCTTGGTGCGTTCGGCGCAGGGTTCGTCAACCCGTATGCATCCGGCTACTCCGCCGATGTCATTGCGTGTTGGCTCATATTGGCAATCTGGGTGGTGTTCGAGGCGAGGTCCAGATCGGTGAAGCACGGCTGGTTGTGCCTGGTGCTCGGCGTGGTGCCGGGAGTTGCAGTCGGTTTCGCCGCGTACCTGTTGGTGCGATCGAATCAGCTCGTGGAGCAGGGTGCCTAGCTCCAGGGGCTAGGCGGCGGCCGGCTTCTCCCCGCGCACGAGCAGCGCGATGCAGATCGCCACCACGACCACGTCGACCAACACGTAGGCGAGCATCCCCAGGCTGACCCCGGCGCTCAGCGCCTGCAGGCCGCCGAGACCGCCCACGGCGGGGACGATGGCGCCGACCCACAGGCCGAGCTTGCCCGGACGGCGTAGCAGCACGCCGATGGCCAGGTAGAAGAGGCCGAAGAGGCCCAGGCCGGCGGCCGCGGCGGCCATGCCGAGCACGAAGAAGTGCACGACGTGGGCGGCACCGGTCACGAGCATCAGCAGGCTGGCGATCCTTCGAGGCGGCATGGCGTTGCTCCTCTCCCCGGCCGTCCTGCGCGGGGCTTCTGCAGCCTATCACGCGGGGGCGCGTAGCCTAATGTCCCGCGCTCTCCGCCTTGATGCGCGACCAGCGGAAGGGCGAGAGCATCTGCGCCCACCAGGTCATCGGGAAGGTCTCGAGGTTGGCGATGCCGATGTCGGACGGCGGCTTGCGGTCCGACGGGAGAAAGCGCGTGCCGAACAAGATGTCCCAGAGGATCAGCGTCTGTCCGTAGTTCGCGTTCGATTCGCGCGCCAGTCGTGAGTGGTGCCAGCGATGGAGCTCGGCCATGCTGAAGATCCAGTTCAGCGGTCCGCAGCGGATCTTCATGTTGGCGTGCTGGAAGATGCCGTGGATCGTGGCGGCCAGGACCCACAGCCCGATCACCTTCAGGTCGGCGCCGAGGGCGATCAGCGGAATCGTCACGCCCAGGTTGTTGAGTGCGATGTCCACCGGGTGGAAGCGGGCGGCGTTCAGCCAGTAGAGCCGCGGCGCGCTGTGATGCGTCGCGTGGAAGCGCCACATGATGTCGGTCTCGTGCTGGAGGCGGTGGACCCAGTACTGGAAGAATTCCACCACCACCAGGGCCAGCGCGAGCTGCCCGGCCAGGTGCCAGTCCGTCGGCCAGAGCGGCGAACCGAGCCGCGCCGAGAGCCAGCCGCCGAGGACGATGGCGACGAACCCCGCCGCAGGCCCCATCAGCTGCCCGGTGGCGATGACCGACGCAGCCCAGGCTGCGTCCGTGGGAACGTCCCCGTGATTGCGATTCCAGTCCACGACGTGCGGGTAGACCCGCTCCCCCGTGATCACGACCGCGTAGCCGAGAACGAAGCCAACGGCGATGGCCAGCAGGGCATTCGTGCCTGCGTTGAGCATGGCGATGGGCAGGCCGATCGCCCCGAACATCGTCGCCGGGAAGACCGTCCAGGCGAACAAGTCCTCGCCCGCGCGCCGGGTCGCCGATCCGAGCGCCACATCGGTCGTGGCCATTGCGTGGCCTCCTGAGGCGGTTTCCGCCTCGCCCGATCTGTAGCCTAGGCGATTGCGACCGGCAGGTTCAGCGGCCGCTTGAACAGCCCGGAGTCCTGGAACTCCATCGCATCCTCCACGATCGCGGAGCCGGGCGTGACGATGTCGAGGAGCGCGTCGAGCATGCTGCCCATCTCCTGGCGTGCGAGGTTCGCACCGAGGCAGAAGTGGGGGCCGTTCCCGAAGGTCACCAGCTCGCGGTTGTCGCGGTCGAGGTCGATCTCGTCGGGGCTGTCGTACACCGCCGGATCGCGGTTCGCGCCGCCGAAGCCAAGCATCAGCATCTGACCCTTCTGGATCTGCTTGCCGCGCAACTCGAAGTCCCGGACCGCGTAGCGCGGCAGGCCGATGCCCCCAGTGAACGAGAAGCGGATGATCTCGTTCACCGCCTTCGGCATGATCGAGCGATCCGCCCGGAGCCTTGCGAGGGGCTCCGGGTGCTGGAGCAGCGTGGCGATCAGCGCCAATCCGCCGAGCGCAGTCGTCTCGCTCCCCGCGGCGACGAGGCCGGAGACGAGCACCACGATGTCGTCTTCGGTCAGCCGATCGTCCGCGTCCTGTGCCTGGATGAGATCGGAGACGAGGTCCTCCTCGGGCCTGGCGCGACGCTTCGCGCACATCTGGCGGACCCAGTCGGCCAGCTCGACGAAGCCGGCCTCCGCTTTCTTCTGCAGGTCGGGCGGCGTAAACGGGAGAAAGCCCGCGATGACGGACTGCGCGAGCTCGCGGAAGCGCGCTTCGTCATCACCCGCCGGCGGGATGCCGGTGAGACGGCTGATGACGGCGTTGGGCACGATGTTCGTGAAGTCGCCGAGCAGATCGAGAACCTCGCCGCTGCGGCCCAGAAGCGGCGCCGCGACGCGATCGACGACCTCACGGATCTGCGCATCCATCCGCCGCGCGGCCCGTGGCGTGAACGCGGCCGACACGAGCCGCCGCATGCGCGCGTGGTCCTCCGCTGGCATCGAGAAGAAACCGTTGTCCTCGGCCCAACGGAAGATCGTGCCCTCGGGCTGCGGGACGTGGTGCTCCCAGGCTCGGCGATCGCCGGTCACATTCTCCGGATCGTTGAAGAGCCGCTTCACGTCGTCGTGGCGGGTGATGAACCAGAAGCCGAGCGGGGTGCTATGGACCGGGTCCGTGCGCCGCAGCTCGTGGATGAGCGAGTTCGGGTCCTCGGCGGCGAGGATGTCCATGTATGGACCCTGCGGCGTCTCGGGGGTGGCGGTGCTCATGGCTCCCTCTAGATTCCCTCGCCGGCGAAGTCCGGAAGACTGTGGTTCATCTCCCGGGCCGGCTGGTCGCTGGTCGGGCGCCCCACCACCCGGGCCGGTACGCCCACCGCGGTGGTGTGGGGCGGCACGTCCTCGAGAACCACGCTGCCCGCGCCGACCTTGGCTCCCGCGCCAATCTCGATGTTTCCGATCACCTTCACACCGACCGACAGCAGCACGCCGCTTCGCACCTTCGGGTGGCGATCCCCGGACTCCTTGCCGGTGCCGCCCAGGGTCACGCCGTGGAGCATCGAGACGTCGTCTTCCACCACCGCCGTCTCGCCGATCACGACGCCGGTGCCGTGGTCGATGAAGATGCCCTCGCCGAGCCGCGCAGCGGGATGGATGTCGACTGCGAAGACCTCGGAGATGCGATTCTGGAGATGGCGCGCCAGCGAGCGGCGCCCCTCGCTCCACAGCCAGTGACCGATCCGATAGGACTCGAGGGCGTGGAAGCCCTTGAAATAGAGGAGTGGCTCGCTGAGTCCCAAGCACGCCGGGTCGCGGTCGCGAACCGCCTCGAGGTCCGCGCGTACCGCGACGCCGATCGGGGGGCTCTTGGTCAGGGCCTCCTCGATCACCTCGCGCAGCGGCATGGGTTGGAGGTTCGGACTCTGGAGCTTCTCGGCGAGCCGGAAGCTCAGGGCGTCTTCCAGGCACTCGTGGTTCAGCACCGTGGCGTGCAGGAAGCTCGCCAGCGCGGGTTCGGCCTCTGCCTCCCGCTTGACCTCTTCGCAGATCGACCGCCACACCGGGTCATCACTCATCGCCGTGTCAGTCTAGCGCGTACCCCGCCGGTACCCCCTCCGTGGTACGTTCGGCCAGGCCCACCGATCCTGGGCCTGGAGGAGCGCCATGAAAACCCTTCTGCGTGTCGTGGGCGGCCTGCTCGCGTTGCTGCTCGTCGCCATCGTCGGTCTGCTCGTCGGAGCCCGTTTCGCAGACGGGCCCGTCGCCATCGTCGCCGGCGGCCCCTTCACGAGCGGCGAGCTGGTCGGCGGCCCCGAGCCGGACTGGTCCTTCGTCCGCGCTGTCCGGGAGGTCGAGTTCCAGCTCCTCGAGCCGCCTCGCTCCCGCACGACCTGGATCCTCGATCACGAGGGCAAGGCCTACATCCCGTGCGGCTACATGACCACCTGGTGGGGCAAGATCTGGAAGCAGTGGCCCCTCGAGGCCGAGAAGGATCCGCGCATCCTGCTCCGCGTCGGCGACGCGCTCTACGAGCGCCGGCTCGTGCGGATCCAGGAGGGCCCCGCGGTGGCACCGCTGCTGGCGGAGCTGAGCCGCAAGTACGTGGGCGGGAGTGAGATCCCCACGGAGGCCGTGACGTCCGGCTACCTCTGGCTCTACGAGCTGGCGCCGAGGGGCTGAGCGGTCCTCCAACACCCATCCGCACCGTCCTGGCATACTCTCACCATGAGGGCGAGTCTCGCCGTCTCGGGGTCGTCGGTCGTGCTCTGCGTTCTCCTGGCCGCCTGCGCGCTGAAGGTGGTCGACCTCGACCCGCTCGAAGAATCCGGCATGTCCAGCGTCACGCCCTTCGGCGACGTTGCCGTGGTCGAGGAGCTGTACGGCGTCCCTGATCGTTGGGACGACGCGGGGTCCTACCAGCGCGGGCTTCGCCAGGCCATGCGAACGGCGCAGCTCTTCCGCCGGGTGTCCCGGCCGGAGTCCCTCGACTTCACGCCGGATCTGATCGTGCGTGGTCAGGTCGAAGGACGCTTCGAGTATAGCGGTGGCCTCAACTTCGTGACTTGGTTCCCGGGCCCCTTCATTCTCATGCACAATTGGAGGGGCAATCGTTACGAGTACGTCACGCAGGCCGAGATCGAACTGATCGATGCCCGAACCGAGACTCCCGTCCAGCACTACCAGGTGCAATCGCGGCATCGGCTGATCCACCGCTCGGGGAGCCCCTTTCCCATCTTCGGGGCCGCGCTGATCTTCCCCGGCATCATCCGCGGAAGCACCAACATCGGGCCTCGGCCACTCTACCGCCAAGAGATGTACGAGCAGGCGTACGCCGATCTTTGGCACAAGGTGATCGAAGCCATCCGAGCCGAGCGGACGCCGTACTACGCCGCACGACACCAAGAGCGGGTCGACCGCTGCGGAGACGAACTCAATATTCGGCCTGTCGTTGGAACCCTGTGGTCCGACTTCATCTCATGTCAGACGTCGGGCTTCTACGCTCGTGAAGAGCGGGACACCCCGGAAGGAGTCAAGACCATCTACACGGATGGAGACGCGATGTTGGAGATCCACGTGATAGATGGACGCATCGTGCGATGGATCGTACTGGAGCGGCCCACGCGTCGGGGGCCGGCTCCGAGCTGAACCCGAGCGGCGACGCGCTCAGTATCCGACGAACCCTACGCAGGAGCCCTCGGCGCGCTTGCTTCCGTCGTTGGGGAACACGCACTCCAGCCGCACCTTCCGGGGCCTGAAGGTGCCGATCGAGGCCGCCAGGAGCGAGTGCCCGTAGACGTTCTTGTCGGCACGCCATACACAGAACGATTGATCGATCTGTGAGCCCGGTTTGCATTCGTCCGGGCCGATCCCCATCAAGCGACTGACCGCGGGAAGCGTCTCTGCCACCGCGATGGTGGCCTGGGCCAACCGCTCCAGCGCTCTGAGGTTCGAGCTTTGGACCTTCCAGCGCTGACGCTCGCTCTCGCGCGGGCGGGCAAAGCACCAATTGTCCGTGCCCGGGCCATCTACCTCGAACTCGCAGATCAAGCCGATCTTTCTCCTGGTGTGGAGAAGCCGTGCCAGCTTTTTCCACGCCTGTGGGTCCTTCTTGCTGAGGATCCAGGAGCACAACTCGGTGCGCTGCGACGCCCAGAAGCAGCGGACGGGCCGCCTGCCTACGAACGTGGACATCGTCTCGAGGGTCCGGAAGCGCTCCAGGTGCCGCGAGATCCGCTCGTCGTCCGCCGCCGCCACAGGTGCGAGGGCGGCTCCCGCAAGCGCGATTGCGATGAGGGCGCGAATCATCCGATCGAACAATTCTGACACAGAAGGCCGCTCATCGAAGAAGGCCGCTGGCCGGAGGCTCCCGTGCCGGCATCCCGCTTGCTCTCAAAGGTGGTTGTCGTGCCGCCGAGGTGGGTGCACACTGTTCGGGAGGTCGCCCGTGGCTGACGCCCCCGCCGCCGAGACCCCCGGTCCGCCGTCCGATACGGCGGGGCCGGCACATCGAACCTCGGATTCCGGCCCGGACCCGATCAGGCTGGTGCGCCGCTACCACCTGTGGGCGCTCGCCTTCATGGCTGCGCTGGCCGTCGGGGGCAGCGCCTGGGTCCTGGCCACGCTCGAGAAGGTCTCTACGGAGGCCAGCCTGATCAACCAGGCCGGGCGACAGCGCATGCTCTGTGAGCGGATCGTCCGCTCGAGCCTGGTGATCGCGTCCTCGCTCCGGCCGCAAGAGAACGAACGCTACCGGCGCGAGCTCGAGCGAGACCTCGAAGCGTGGCAGGCGTCGCATCAGGCGTTGCGGGCGGCTGCTGCCGCGACACTCGATCCGGACGCGATCGACGTGCAGATCACCTCGCTCTTGGAGGAGATCGAACCCCACCAGCAGAGCGTGGTGCGCGCCGCCGAAGCCATCGCCGCGTCGGTCGCCGCGGGGCCGCCCCCCCGCGCCGTGGAGAGCGAGGTCCGCGAGCTCCTCGCCGGCGAGCATCGCTTCCTGGCGGGCATGGAGGCCGTCGTCGCGTCCTACGAAGGGCAGGCGCAGTACTACACGGGGCGGATCGGATGGATGCTGTACGGGGTGCCCGCCCTGGCCCTCGCTGTGATCACGCTGGCCTTCTTCGCGTTCCGCGCCGCGGTGCGCGAAGTCACCGAGCGCCGCAAGGTGCAAGGCTCTCTCGCGCGCAGCGCGCGGGAGGCCCGCATCCTGCACAACGTCACCAGCATGGCGGTCGTCGCCGATTCGCTCAAGGACGCGCTTCGCCACTGCATCCGCATCGTCTGCGAATCCACCGGCTGGCCCGTGGGCCACGTCTATCTACCCGATCCGGCAGGCGGCACGGAGCTGGTGCCCTCGTCGATCTGGTACCTGCAGAATCCGCGGGCCTTCGAGACCTTCCGCACCATCACCGAGCGGACTCGCTTCGAGCCGGGAGTCGGCCTGCCGGGCAGGATCCTCAGCTCCCGCAGACCCGCGTGGATCCGGAACGTGCAGGAGGACGAGAACTTCCCGCGCGCCCGCCAGGCGCGAGACATCGGTGTCCGCGGCGCGTTCGGCTTCCCCGTCCAGGTGGGCGGCGAGATCGTTGCGGTGCTCGAGTTCTTCGCTCCAGAAGAGGTGGAGGCAGACCAGGCTCTGCTCGCCCTCGCGGAGAACGTGGGCGCGCAGCTCGGGCAGGTCGTGGCGCGCCAGCAGGCGGCAGAGGCAGTGCGCGAGAACGAGGTCCGATTGCGCGCCACCTTCGACACGGTGCTCGACGCTGTGATCGTGATCGACGAAGGTGGCTTCATCGAGTCGGTGAACCCGGCCACGCTGAAGATCTTCGGGTACGACCCGGCCGAGCTCGTGGGGCGGAACGTGACGCGCCTCATGCCGGAGCCCTACCGGAGCGATCACGACGGCTACCTGACGCGATACTTCGAGACCGGCGACCCGCATATCCTCGGAAGGAGCCGCGAGGTCACCGCGCAGCGCAAGGATGGCACCACCTTTCCGGCCGACCTGTCGGTCAACGAGATGCGCCTGAGCAGCGGTCGCCAGTTCGTGGGCACTCTTCGCGACATCACGGAGCGAAAGCGGGTGCAGGAGCTGAAGAACGAGTTCATCTCCACCGTCAGCCATGAGCTGCGCACACCGCTGACCTCGATCGGCGGCTCGCTTGGCCTCGTGTCGGCAGGCGCCGTGGGGGAGCTGTCCGACGAGGGTCGCAAGCTGATCGACATCGCCTACCGCAACGCACAGCGGCTCACCCGCCTCATCAACGACATCCTCGACCTGGAGAAGATCGAGTCGGGGAGGCTGGAGATCGAAATTCGTCCGCTGCCGCTGGAGAGCTGCCTGGCCGAGGCGCTGGAGGCGAATCGTCCGTTTGCCGAGACCTGCGGCGTGCGCTGCGTGCTTCGCGAGCCGGTTCCCGTCGTCGCGATCCTGGCGGACGGCGATCGCATGCAGCAGGTGCTGACCAATCTCCTCTCGAACGCGGCCAAGTTCTCTCCCGACGGCGAAGAGATCGTGCTGGAGGCCGTAGTGGCGGCCGGGCGCGCGCGGATCGCGGTGCGCGACCGCGGTCCCGGGATTCCCGATGAGTTCCGCGGCCGGCTGTTCGAGAAATTCAGCCAGGCCGGCAAGGTGAGCACCCGCCGTGTCGGCGGAACCGGGCTGGGCTTGAGCATCTGCAGGGCGATCCTCGACGAGATGAACGGGAACATCTCGTTCGAAACCGAGGTCGGGCGCGGCACGACGTTCTTCGTCGAGCTGCCCCTCGCAGGCTCCCCATCCGAGGCAGAGCCCGCACGGCGGCCGGAGCGGGCGGAGGATCTGGCGTGAAGATCGAGAAGCTGTTGGTGGTCGACGACGATGAGGACATCCGAACCGTGACCAGCCTCACGGCGAGCCGGCTCGGCCATTGGGAGGTGGCTGTCGCTGGGTCGGGCCCCGAGGCGCTCCGGGTCGCTGAGCGCGAGCGTCCCGACGTGATCCTCCTCGACGTCATGATGCCCGACATGGACGGGCCCGCCACGCTGGCGCGGCTGCGGGAGCAGCCGGGCTGCGCGGCGATCCCGGTCATCTTCCTGACTGCCAAGGCGCAGCAGCACGAGGTGTCGCAGCTGCGCTCGCTGGGGGCGGCGGGCGTGATTCGCAAGCCTTTCGATCCGACCGCGCTGCCGGACGAGATCCGCCGCATCGTGGCCGAGCTCTGAGGCCGAGGGCGTGGGGGACGACGGAGGGAGTGAATCCGGGGGCGGATCGCGCGATGCCGAGTTCGATCGAGAGCTCGCCGCGCTCCGCGAAAGGTTCGGACGAAAGCTTGCCGCTCGCATCGACGAAGTCGCCGCCGCACTCGATGCGGCTCGGGAAGCCAGCCGCTCGGGCGGCGAGGCTCACCTCGTCGCCAGACGCCTCGCCCACAACCTTCACGGTACCGCGGCCTCCTACGGATTCGCGCCGGTCAGCGCCGAGATGCAGCGCGTGGTGGACGGGCTCGACGCGCTCGCAGACCCGTCGGACGCAGACGCCGAGAGCCTCTGGAACTCGATCGAGCGGGCGCTGGAACGCGCGCGCGCGGAGGGCACGTCGGACCCCGAGGGCTAGGGCTAGCCGGGACGCTGGCGCAGAAGCCAACCCCGTACGAGTGAGCGCAACAGGGGCGGCTTGATCGGCTTCACCATGAAGTCGGTCGCGCCGGCGAGAAACGCCTCCGTGACGGCTTCTTCCTCGAGCCGGGAGCCCGTCAGGATCAGGATCGGGAGATCGCGGAGCCTCTCTTCGCCGTCGGCGCGCAGGATGCGGCAGACCTCGAATCCGTCGTGGACGGGGATGTTGTGGTCGAGCAGCATCAGGCTGGGCCGCTCTTCGCGTGCCATGCGGAGCGCCGCCCCACCGTCGGTCGCGCAGAGGACGTTCACCTGCTCCTCGCCGAGGTGCATGCGAATCAGCTCCAACATGTCGGGGTCGTCTTCGACGACGAGAACCGTCGACATCTGGGGAGATTCGCTCGAAAGCAGCGCGGAGGGGCGCGGCGCGGCCTTCCAATCGGAGGACGAGCGTCGTGGGAGCTCGATGCACTGGCCTTCCGCAGCGGCGAAGACTTCCGGGCTGTAGTCCGCACCTGCTGCCCGTTCGGCGGCCCGTTGTGCGATCGCATCGACGGTGTCGTCGTCATGGAGCGGGTCGTGGTGGAAGAGCGCCAGTCGGTGCGCACGGGCGGAGATCGCGTAGTCGACGACGCGCTCCATCGGCGAGTGGCCCCAGCCCGCCTTCGCGGGGAAATCGTCCATCGTGTACTGGCTGTCGTGGATCACGAGGTCGGCGTCGGCGAGGAACCGCACGTGGCGTTGATCCTCGTGGTGGATCGGTGGCTCGCCGGGGCCCGCCTTCAGGGGATGGAGCGTGTGCGGCTCGTGGTCGCTGGAGTAGACCAACGCGGCACCGTCTGCCTCGAGGCGGTAGCCGAGCGTGAGAGCGGGATGATGCAGGAACTGGGTGATGACGCGGATCCCGCCGATCGTAAACTCGCCTTCCGTGAGGTCGTGGAGGCCGACCTGCGCCTCGAGGGATTCGAGCGTGATCGGGTGGTGGTCGTAGGACATGAGGTCGCTGAGGGAGGCCTCGAGCTGCTGGCTCCGCCCCCCGGGCGCATAGAGGTCCCAGCGATCGTCGCCCATGAACAGCGGGGCGAAGAAGGGCAGGCCCTGGATGTGGTCCCAGTGGGTGTGGCCGACGAGCAAGTGGCCGCGCATGGGACCGTCCCGGGAGCGTACGAGGGCGGCGCCGAGATCGTGGATCCCGGAGCCGCAGTCCAGCACCACGAGCGTGCCGTCGTCGGAGCGAACCTCGACGCACGACGTGTTGCCGCCGTAGCGAAGTGTCGTAGGACCAGGCTTGGGGAGCGATCCACGCGTTCCCCAGAACCGGACTCGCATTGGCCGGGCTCCCAGGCGGGAGACCCAGTCTGTGTCCCGTCCCGCCCGGCTGTCAACCACTCACAATTCCCCCGGGGTTCGGATCCAGCAGGGTCCGCGAGCGCTCCGCCCCAGGACTGCAACAATTCCGGCCACCATGGATCTCCAAGAACTCTCGATTCACGACCAGCGCGTCACCTACCGCACCGCCGGCTCGGGGCCGGTCCTGTTGCTGATCCACGGGATGGCCGGGAGCGCCACGACCTGGCGTCAGGTCATGCCCGCACTCGCTCAGCGCTTCACGGTGATCGCGCCCGACCTGCTTGGGCACGGTCAGTCGGACAAGCCGCAGGGCGACTACTCGCTCGGGGCCTTCGCGTGCACGTTGCGCGACCTGCTCGTGGCCCTCGGCCACGAGAGCGCCACGGTGGTGGGCCAGTCGCTCGGCGGCGGCGTCGCGATGCAGTTCTCCTACCAGTATCCCGAGCGCACCGAGCGGCTCGTGCTCGTGGGGAGCGGCGGACTCGGCCGCGAGGTGAACTCCGTCCTGCGTCTGCTCAGCCTCCCCGGCTCCGAAGCGGTGCTGCGGCTGGCCTGCGCAGCCGCGGTGCGCGGCGCGATCGAGTCGGTGGGCAGCGGCGCCGCTCGCGTGGGACTCCGCCCGGCGCCGGTCGTTGCGGAGCTCTGGCGCAGCTACTCATCGCTCGGCGACGACGCGACCCGGGGCGCATTCCTGCGCACGTTGCGGGCCGTGGTCGATCCGCGCGGCCAGGCGGTGAGCGCCTCGAATCGCCTGCACCTGGCCGCCGAAGTGCCGACGCTCATCGTCTGGGGCGACGCCGACCCGATCATTCCCGTCGAGCATGCCTACGCGGCCCACGACTCGATCCCGGGCAGCCAGCTCGAGATCTTCGAGGGCGTCGGCCACTACCCCCACTGCGAGGAGCCCGGGCGATTCGTCGAGGTGCTGAGCGAGTTCATCGAGACGACGGTGTCGGCAAGGATCACCGTCGGTGCGCACCACGTGACGAGGCAGGCAGCGCTCCAGGGCCCGGGCTAGGAGCCTTCGTCTTCCCGCGCCGCCTGAATCACCTGCAAGAATCCCTCGCCGTAGCTCCTGGCCTTCTTCGGGCCGATCCCGTCGACCGCTAGCAGGTCTTCGTGGGTGCGCGGCTGCAGGTGCACCAGATCGTGGAGAGTGCGGTCGTGGGCCACCACGTAGGGCGGGACGCCCTGGGCCCGCGATACCTCCAGGCGGTGGGCGCGCAGGGCTTCGAAGAGGGCCTGCTCCTCGGGCGTCATGGCATCGGGGCTGGCGGCGGCGAAACGGGCGTCCGTGCCGCGGGAACGGCGGCCCGTGGCGGCGGCGCGCAGGGTGTCGCGACGAGCCAGCGGCGGAAGTACGACTCGCGCCTGCACCTCGGCGCGCATCACGCGGACGCCGGCCTCGGTGAGGTACGCGACCGGGCGGTCTTCGCCGGTGAACCCCACCCAGCCCGCAGTTACGCAGCGGCGCAGCAGCCGGGTCAGCCACTCGGTCTTGTGTTCGCGCAGCGCGCCGAAGGTGGCCACGCGATCGAGGCCGTAGCGCTGCAGGCGCTCGTCCCGCTCGCCGCGCAGGAGCTTCACCGCGGCGCCGAGACCCAGGCGGCCGTGGATGCGCGCCACGGCAGAGAGCGCCTTGCGCGCGATCTCGGTGGTCTTTGCGGGCGAGAACTCCGGCGCTTCCGCACCTCCCTCTAGATTTGCAAGACGCCGACACTCGTCGCACACGCCGCAGCCCGCGAGCGTCTCCGCCTCGTCGCCGAAGTAGCGCAGGATGGCGTCGTGCCGGCAGGTTCCGCCTTCGGCCCAGCGCAGCAGCTCGAGGAAGAGGTTCCACTTGTGCTCCACCACCTCGGGCGTCGGCGGCTCGCCCTGGCCGGGCAGCTCGAGCAGGGGCCGGCGCAGCGGCAGGTCCTGCCCGCTGTGCAGCAAGAGGCCCAGCGCGGGCTTGCCGTCGCGCCCCGCGCGCCCCACCTCCTGGTAGTACGACTCGATCGAGCCCGGCGGACCCAGGTGCACGACCGCGCGCACGTCCGGCTCATCGATCCCCATGCCGAACGCGTTGGTGGCCACCACCACGTCGAGGTCGCCGGAGGTGAAGCGCGCCTGCGCCTCCTCGCGGTCCTCGCCGGGCAGCCCGGCGTGATACACATCGGTGCGCCAGCCCTTGCCCGCCAGCCGGTACGCCTCTTCTTCTGCAGCGCGCCGCGTAGGCGAGTAGACGATCGCCTTGCCACTACCCGTGCCGCGGGAACCCGGTTCGCCCAACGCCTCGGTCAACGCCGCCTCCACCCGCGCGTTGCGCTCCTTGCGGCTCGCCACCTCCGCCGCGCGCAGCGAGAGGTTGGGCCGCGCAAAGCCGGTCACGAGCTGCGGCGTATCGGCCGGCAGCCCCAGCCTCGCAATGGTCTCGTCGCGCACGATGGGCGTTGCCGTGGCCGTGCACGCCAGCACGCGCGCATCGGGCAGCGCTTCCAGCAGCCCGCCCAGCTGGAGATAGTCGGGCCGGAAGTCGTGGCCCCACTCACTGATGCAGTGCGCTTCGTCGATGGCGACCAGCGGGCACGAGAGCTTCGGGAGCAGCGCGCGGAACGCCGGCGAGGCGAGTCGCTCCGGCGCCACGTACACCAGCGAGAACTCCCCTTGCGCCACGGCCTCCAGCCGCCGCCGAACCTCGCCGGGCTCGAGTGTCGAGGCGAGATAGGTGGCCGCTACCCCCACCTCCTCGAGCGCCGTGACCTGGTCGTGCATCAGCGCGATCAGCGGAGAGACCACCAGTGTGGTGCCGGGCAACAGGCTCGCGGGGAGCTGGTACGTGAGGCTCTTGCCCCCGCCGGTGGGCGCCACGAGCAGGAGCCGCCCCACCGACAGCAGCGTCTCGATGGCTTCGCGTTGGCCGGGCAGGAAGTCGGTGTGGTTGAAGCGGGGAAGGGCGGAGGTCAGGTCGTCGGAGCTGAGCGTGGCGGGCGACGTGGGCATCCTTGCTTTCTAGCGGGACCGGACGAGGTGGAGGCAGCTTAGCGGGTCGGATCAGGTCGTCGCCCTGTCCTGCCGATCTCTGCTCTGCCCGCGGCAGCTCCTCCGCTGTCGGCGCGGGCGGCGGAGGATCTGAAGAATGGCGCGACGGACTCAGCTGTGCGCAGCGGTGCTCGCAGTGGGCCTGCTCCTCGGGGCAGCCCCCGCCCACGCCACGGACGCGCAAGACCCGCCGCCCCCTGCCGGCTGCGCCACGCGCCCTGCCGAGGCCGAGGCGGACATGGTCGAGCTCCTGCTGATCCTGCGGCGGGCGCAGAACCCGATGCAGGCGGCTGCGCCCTGGGATCGCCTCCGCTGCGCAGTGGAGCTCCATCCCAAGCTGGCGCTGCGTCTGCTGGTGCCCCTGGTGGGCGGCCCGCATCACTACGCCTCGCTGACCGCGGCCAAGCTTCTGGGCGATCTCGGTCCGGATGCCGCGCCGGCGGTGCCGGGACTCGTAAGGCTGCTGGAGGGTGACGACGAGCAGGGTCGCATCCTGGCGGCCCAGACCCTGGCCCGGATCGGCCCCGCGGCGGAGCCTGCCGTACCGGCTCTCGTGCGAAGCCTCGACGCCGAGGCGCCGCGCGAGCGCCAGAATGCGGCTCGCACGCTGGCGTTCATCGGGGCGGGGGCCGCGCCCGCGGCCGTGCCGCTGGCCCGGCACCTGGACGATCCGAACCGGCAGGCGCGTGGTGCGATCTCGTATGCATTTCAGGAGCTCGCGCACCACGCACGCACTGCCGTTCCGGTGCTGATCGAGCTGCTGCGCCATTCGGACCCGGACGTCGCGCGCCGCGCCGCCGCTGCGCTGGGCGACATCGGTCCCTTCGCCGAGGCGGCGCAGCCGGCCCTGGCCGCACTGAGCGAAGATCCGAAGGTCGACGCGGGGGTGCGCCGCGCAGCGCGCTCCGCGCTGGCCGAGACCGATCTCCACAACGCGATGATGAAGGCGCGCGGTCGGTCGGGTCACTTCCTGCCGTTGATCCTCGCGCGGCTCGAGGACGACGATCCCGCGCGGCGTCTCGAGGGCGCGAGCCTGATCGGCGCCCTCGGTGCTGAGGGATTGCCCGCGCGCGGGGCTCTCCTCGCGCGCGTGACGGACCCGGACCCGAAGATGAGGGTGATGGCGGTCCACGCGCTCGGCATGATCGGGGCCGGCGATGTGGCTGTCGTCGAGGTGATCGCGGCCCGGCTCAGCGACCCGGATCTACGCATGCGCCGCACCGCGGCGCGGGCGCTGGCGGGGTTCGGCGTGGCGGCGGGTCCCGCCGCCCAGGCGCTCCTAGCCGCGCTCGCCGACCGCGACTCCGGGGTACGCTCGAGCGCGACCGATGCGTTGCTGGTGATCGATCCGAGCGGGGCTCGTCTGCTGCCGGCACTCTACGCGTTGCTCGGACACGAGGACGCCGTCGTGCGAAGCGGCGCCGGCAACGAGTTGGCGCGGGTGGCCGAATCTCATTCGAGCGTGCCCCTCGAGCTTGCAGCGCGGCTGCGTGACGACGACGAGAACGTGCGCCTGGCTGCGGCCGGCGCGCTGGTGAAGCTCGGTCCGGCGGCCGCGCCTGCGCTCCCCGCGCTGCGCGACCTCCTCGACAGTCCGGATCCGCGCATGCGCGGGGTGGCCACCAACGCACTCGGGCGGATAGGCGCCGACTCGCCGGAGACCGTGGAAGTGTTGGGCGAGCGCATCGATCACCCCGATCTCTTGACCCGGCTCCAGGCACTCCACGCGGTGGGCCGCCTCGGTCCCGTTGCCCGCGACCGGGTGCCGACGCTGCTCACCCAGCTCGGTCACCCCGATATGCAGACCCGGCTGGCGGCCGCGGGAGCGCTCCACGAGGTGCTCGAAGGCGACCCGACCCCTGTGTTGCCGGACCTGGTGAAGTTGCTCCGGGATCGGAACCCGGCCGCCCGCTCTGCCGCGGCCTACGCGCTGAGCCGTTTCGGGCCCGCCGCGGCGCCGGCCGTCGAGCAGCTGATCCGCGCGCTCGGAGACCGGAGCCCGGAGGTGCAAGGGTACGCAGCGGTGGCTCTCGGCGAGATCGGTGCGCCTTCGGCCGCGGCGCTTCCCCGTCTGACCCAGCTGCAGCGCGACCGGGACTACCGCGTCAACTCCTGGGCGCGCAAGGCGGTGGGCCAGATTCGCGCGGATCAGCGTCGCGTTTCGAAGCAAAAGCCCGCAGCCATGCCCTGAGAGCTCGCCTCGGCGCCCGGATCAGTCCCTCACGAAGAAGAGCGAGAGCGCAGGCCAGTACGTGACCACCAGCACCACGCCGAGCAGGATCAGGAAGAAGGGCACCGTGGCGCGGTAGACCTCGAGCACCGGGCGTTCGAACCGGTAGCTGGCGATGAAGAGGTTCATGCCCACCGGCGGCGTGATGTAACCCAGCTGCATGTTGGCCAGGAAGATGATCCCGAGGTGAACGGGATCCACGCCGTAGCCCACCGCAACCGGCAACGCGATGGGCACCACGATCACCAGCGCTGAGAAGATGTCCAGCATCATGCCGAGGCCGAGCAGGAAGAGGTTCAACAGGATCAGGAAGGTGAGGCGGTCGTCCACGTGGGCGCGGATGGTGGCGAACATCCGCGCCGGGACTTCCGTGTCGATCAGATAGTTGGTCGAGGCCAGCGAGACGCCCAGGATGATCAGGATGGCTCCCACCATGACCATCGACTCGCGCATCACCGCGGCGAGCCGGGAGAGGCGGATCTCCCGGTTGATCCCCACCTCCACCACCAGGACGTAGAGTGCCGTGACGGCGGCGGCTTCGGAGAGCGCGAACCAGCCGCCGTAGATTCCGCCGAGCACCACGAAGGGCAGCGGGATCTCCCAGATGGAATCGCGCAGCGCCGCCCGCGCCTCCGACCAGCCAACCGGGGCGCGTACGTGGCCCGCGCGCCGGCACACCCACAGACTCCAGGCGGAGAGGGCGACCACCATCAGGAGCCCGGGAAGGACCCCGGCCGCGAAGACGTCGTCGATGCGCACGGGCTGTTCGAGCCGCATCTGCTGCGCCACCACGCCGTAGAGGATGAGCGGCAGCGCCGGCGCGAATAGCAGGCCCAGGCTGCCCGACGTGGTGACGAGGCCCAGGCTGAACCTCTCCGGGTAGCCGGCGCGCAGGAGGGCCGGGTAGAGGAGCGCACCGAGTGCCACGATGGTCACGCCCGACGCCCCGGTGAAGGCGGTGAACAGCGCGCAGGTGACCAACGCCACGACCGCCAGTCCGCCGGGCAGCCCGCCGAGCATCACGTGGGTCAAGCGCACGAGGCGGTCGGGCGCGCGGCTCTCGCCCAGCAAGTAGCCCGCGAAGGTAAAGAGCGGGATCGCCACCAGTGCCGGCATTTCCGCCAGGCGGTAGATCTCGATGGCCACGACCGAGAGGTCGATGCCTTCGTGCCAGAAGCCGATCAGGGCGGTGGTCGCGATCAACGCGAACAGCGGTGCCCCGAGGAGCGCGACCGCGAGGAGCAGGAGCAGGCCGGCTTGGATCATCCCGGGTCGCCCCCTGCACCGGCGTCGTCGCTGTTGGCGCGCAGCGCGCGCCGGCCCTCCAGCACGGTTCGCTTCGCGTAGCGCAGGGCGATGGCGCCGAAGGCGAAGGGAATGATGGATTCGAGCGCCCAGGCGGGGATGCCGGAGAAGGTCGTGGTTGCGTACTCGAACTCGGAGCCGACGAAGCGCAGCGCATGCCAGGCGACGACGGCGCACGCGACGCCGGCGAACAGGCTCGTGCCGGCAGTCACGCCCGCTTTCGCGCGCTCGGAGAACAGCCGCGACACCGCGTCGATGCGGATGTGCCGTCCGTCGCGGCTGGCGGCCAGCGCGCCCAGCAGTCCAAGCCACAGCACGAGCACCCGCAGCGTGGGATCGATCCAGGGGAGGCCCGTGTCGAAGAACGTGCGCAGGCCGATCTGGAGCGAGGCCAGGCCGACCAGCGCGCCCAGAAGCAGCGCGAGGACCGCATCCTCGAGCTGATGAAGCAGCCCGCTTGCCTGGGCGGCGGATCGGGGAAGCGACCCCTCGCTCACGGCCGACCCGACGCGCTCCGGTACTCGGCCAGGTGGCGCTCGATCTCGTCGATGACTGCCTCCGAGTAGATCCCCTCCTTGCGCAGCTCCGCCATCGCGCCCTGGGCCAGGGCGTTCCAGCGCTCCACCTCCTGGGGCGTGCTCGGCGCAACGAACTCGATGCCCTGGGACTCGAGCGCTTTGCGGGCTCCCGCCTCGCCCTTGCGCGCCTCCGCGTCGAGCCGCGCGGCCGACTCGCGCACGACCTGGCGCAGGATCTGCTGATCTTCGGCGCGCAGCGCGCCGAAGGCGCGGGCGTCGATCACCAGCGTCCCGGTCAGGTAGCTGAGCGGGACGTCGGTCACGTAGTGCACCTTGGTGTGCCACTGAAGCGCGATGGCGCCCATCGGCGGCGCCGCCACCGTGTCCACCAGCCCCGTCTGCAGAGCCGTGTAGACGTCCGCCAGCGAAAGCTGCACGGGCGAGACGCCGGCCGACTCGAACGCCGTGAGGCTCATCGCGTCGCCCTCCTGGATCCACACCCTGGTTCCCTCGAGGTCGGCCACCTCTCGGGCCGGGTTCTGCGTCATGAGGTAGGCGAATCCCTGGTCGTTGATGGCCAGGGCGATCAACCCCACCTCCTCGAGGCCCGCGATCATGCCGTCATCCATGCGAGCGCGCACGTAGTCCGCCTCGTCGTAGGACCGGAACAAGAGCGGGATGCCGTAGAGCTCGAGATCCGGGTACACGCTGTGCAGCGACCCGCTGGTAAAGGCTCCGCCGTGAAGCTGTCCGGCCCGGATCTTGCGCAGCACCGTCTTGTCGTTGCCCATGACACCGCTGGGGTAGAACTTGAGGCGCACGCGCCCGGCGCTGCGTTCCTCTACCGCCGCTGCCGCAGCGCGCATCTCTCGCATCCAGGAGCTGCCCTCGGGTGCCACCGTGGCGATCTTCAGGGGCTTCGCGTGGGCGGATCCGGCGCCCGAGAGGAGCACGGCGAGGGCCGCAACCAGCAGGGTGGGGCGAAGCGACATCGGACCTCCCGTCAGAAGTACTCGTCGGCGTCGGCCAGCAGGCCGGCGGCCCGGTCCTGCGCGAGCGTGTTGCTCAGGGTCAGACCGGGCTCCACCGGATCGGCCTCGATCACGTCGTTCAGCAGGCGGTCGTGGAGCGCGCGGTCGAACACCAGCCGAGCGTACTGGCGCGCATAGTAGACCTTCGCCATCAGATTGCGTCCCCCGGAAAGCTCCAGGGCGCGTTCGAAGTGCTCGCGACCCTGCTCGGGGCGCCCTCCCAGGCTGGCGGGGCGCTGGGTGTAGAGGACGCCCAGGTAGAGATGGGCCCCGCCGCCGTCGTGGGCGTCGTCGAGGGTCACCACGCGTTCCATCAACGCCTCCACCTTGGGGATGTCGGCCACCACGCCCCACTCCTCGGAGTGGGCCTGGGACCAGCCCGCCCAGGCTGTGCCGAATCCATAGAGGGCCGGCAGATTCCGTCGGCCGACCGCCTCGAGGGACTCCGAGAAGGCGTCGAAGTGGCCGTTCGTCGAGGCGCAGACGTCGGGCAGGTCGAGGCACAGGGCGCGGCGGGCGTAGCCCAGCGCCCGCTCCCACATGCGTCGGCTCCGCTCGGGCTCCTCGACGAAGGCCGAAGCGTAGGCGCCGTACAGGCGCGCTCCGGCGAGCAGGAGCGCGATGTCCTCGGGAGCGCCCTCGATCAGGCCGTCCAGCGCCAGCAGGTAGGCGGGCGCCCCGTCCCGCACCGTGCGCACGTCGTCCTGGTTGACGATTGCGAGGTAGACGTCGTCCGCAAAGCCGCTGGTCGCAGAGCGTGTGAGCGCAGCGCACCCAAGCCAGCCTGCCAGGGCCGGGATGAGCGCGACGGCCCGGATGAGCGCGACGGCCGGACTTCTCAAATCCCTGACCTCAGGGGTTCATCGTGTAGGCGCCGTCCAGCGGCTCCACGTGTCGCTTCCACACGCGCTCGTAGCGCTCGGGGTCGTGTGCGGGCTTGCGCATCATCTCCCGGCAGCGGGCGGTCTGCACCTCGTTGCTGCTCGGCTGGGCCAGCAGCTGGAGGGCGTGCTCCGAGACGTCGCGCACCATGAACTCGAAGATCTGGTCGAGCAGGTCGTCCTCGACGTCGTAGGAGCGGGCGTTCTCCAGGATGAGCTGGGCGTAGACCACCAGCGCGAAGATCTCGCCGCCGGCCAGCAGGAAGTCCACATCCTTCATCTGGTCGGGCCCGGGCGGCGATTCCTGGAGCATCGCGCGGAAGGTCTCGGCCTGCTCTGCGAAGAGCCGCACGTTCGGCAGATCCACGCCCTCGAAAGCACGCCGGTAGTCGTGGAACTGAATCTGGCTCAAGCCGCGCGCGCTCCCCTGATGGAAGAGGAAGTCGTCGTTGCGGTCGTGATCCTGTCGTCCCACTTCCGGGTACTCGGCCGGGTTGAAGAAGTAGTTGGGCATGAACTTCGAGATCAGCGCGATGTTCACGTGCACCGTGCCCTCGAGCTTGGGCAGCGCGCGGATGTCCACGGCGGCCTGGCTGAAGTACATGTCCTTCTCGAAGCCCTTCGCCGCGATCGCGTCCCAGAGCAGGTCGATCACGGCCTCGCCCTGTGTCGTGACCTTCATCTTGACCATCGGGTTGTAGAGGAGGTAGCGGCGGTCGTCGGACGAGGCGGCGCGCATGTAGTCGGCGGCGCGCAGGGCGAAGAGCTTCATGGCGACCAGGCGCGCGTGGGCCTCCACGAACATGCGCCGCACGTGCGACATGTCGGTCACCCGCATGCCGTACAAGGTGCGGTTGTGGGCGTGGCTGAAGGCCTCGTAGAGCGCGTGGGTGCAGATGCCGATCGAGGCCCAGCCGAGGTTGTACTTGCCGATGTTCACGGTATTGAGCGCCGCGTTCCATGCGTCGCGGCCGCGGTGCAGGATGTCCTCCTCGCGCACCGGGTAGTCGCGCAGCTCGAACTCGGAGACGTAGTTCTGGCTCGCCACCACGTTCTGGAGCAGGTGGTAGCCCGGGTGCCGCGGGTCGGCGGCGAAGAACACGTACTCGTCACTGTCCTCGAAGCGTCCGAAGGTCGAGACGATGGCGGCCTCGTTGCCGTTGCCGATGTAGTACTTGCGCCCGTTGGCGCGCCAGCCGTCTCCGTCCCGGGTGAGCACCATGTCGGTGGAGTAGATGTCGGCGCCGTGGGTCTTCTCGGAGAGACCGAAGGCGAAGATGCCGCCGTCT
>CAXMOD010000064.1:0-15770 GCA_964194905.1 uncultured Desulfobacterales bacterium
AAACGCTGCCGCTCGACCCCATGCTCTACACGGTGGAGACCGACCTGCGCCCGCGCGACTACGCTCGCCAGTACGCCGACGCCGCGCGCCGCCTGCTCTTCGCGGACGGCGAACCGCGTCCGCCCTGGTGGGAAGCCGCGCGCGGCGCGGCCTGCGCCGAGCCCGCGCCCGCCGACGTCGCCTCGGCACTCGCAAAGCTGCGCGGCTAGGAGGGAGGGCGGACGGGGATGCCGCGGGCGAGGAGCTCCCGCTTCACCTCGCCCACCGTCGTCTGCTTGAAGTGGAAGATCGATGCGGCGAGCGCGGCCTGGCAGTGGCCGCCCGCGGGCCCGTCGTCGAGCGCCTCGGCCAACGTCTCGGCACTGCCGCCGCCCCCCGAGGCGATCACCGGGATGCGGACCGCATCCGCCGTGGCCCGCAGCAGCTCCAGGTCGTAGCCCTGTTGGGTGCCGTCGCGATCCATGCTGGTGAGCAGGATCTCGCCGGCGCCCGCCTCGGCCATACGCTCCGCCCACAGCACTGCGTCGATTCCCGTCGGCGTGCGGCCGCCGTGGGTGCACACCTCCCAGCGCGATTCGCCCGCCACGAGCGGAGCCAGTACCGCGCCGGCCGGGCGTTCCCCAGCCCCGTCGTCGGCCCGCTCGCTCGGCACCAGCACGCCCCCGTCGGAGCGCACGGCGCGGGCGTCGATCGCCACCACCAGGTTCGCGCTGCCGATCCGCGCGGCGGCCTCCGCCACCAGGTCCGGGTTCTCCACCGCCGCGGTCATGATGGAGACCTTGTCCGCGCCGGCATTGAGGAGATCGCGCACGTCGTCGAGACCGCGCACGCCGCCACCTACGGTGAGCGGCATGAAGACCGATTCCGCGGTGCGCGCCACCACGTCGAGCAGGATGCTGCGCTCCTCGTGGCTGGCCGTGATGTCGAGGAAGGTGATCTCGTCCGCTTCCTGCTCGTCGTACATCCGGGCCACCTCGACGGGATCGCCTGCGTCCACGTGGTCCACGTAGCGGACGCCCTTCACCACGCGGCCCCTGGCCACGTCGAGGCACGGGATGATGCGCTTCAGGAGCACGCCGCCGCCTCCAGGGCCTCACCCAGGTCCAGGTCGCCGGTGTAGAGTGCTCGGCCCACGATGATGCCGGCGACTCCGCGCGCAGAGAGCTTCGCGGCGCGGCGCACGTCGTCGATACCTCCGACCCCTCCCGAAGCGATCACCGGGATCGAGACCGAATCCGCCAGCGCAGCGGTGGCCTCGAGGTTGGGCCCTTCCAGCATGCCGTCGCGGGCGATGTCGGTGTGCACCAACGCCGCCACACCAGCGTCCTCGAAGCGACGCGCCATCTCGAGCACGGTGGTCTCGCTGGTCTCGAGCCATCCTGCCACGGCCACACGGCCGTCGCGTGCATCAACGCCCACCACGATGCGTCCCGCGTGGAGGCGTGCGGCTTCGCGTACCAGCTCGGGGTCGCGCAGCGCCGCCGTCCCGATGACGACGCGCCGCAGGCCGAGACCCAGGGCGGCCTCCACATCGGCCAGGCTGCGCACGCCACCGCCGAGTTGCACCGGAATCCCACCCGCCTGCATCACCACGGCGCGCACCGCGTCGGCGTTGGTCCGCGCGCCGCTCTTCGCAGCGTCCAGATCGACGACGTGGATGCGCTTCGCGCCGGCAGCGCTGAAGCGCGCCGCCACCGCTCCGGGATCCGAGTCGTAGACCGTCGCGGCGTCGTAGTCGCCCCGGGACAGGCGCACGCACTGGCCGCCCAGCAGGTCGATGGCCGGGATGAGCTCGAAGCCCATGGGGGAATCACCGGTAGCGGGTGGAAGGGGGAGCAATCCCGGCCGGAAACTCGCGCGCGAGCTCGCTGGCGCCCCAGCGCGCCAGCTCATCGGCGCGCAGCCAGCGCATGCCGCCGCCCGGGTACTTGCTTGCGTTGAAGATGTTCTCGTTGAGCGGCTTCTGGGTCTCGTTGAAGCTCGCGTTCCACAGACGCGCCGCGCCCGGCGCCTTCACCAGCACCACCTCGAACCACACGCTCGCCGCGCGCGAAGCACCCATGGCGTCGGGCGCCAGCTCGCGCATGCGGTAGATGGTGCCGGTCATCACGGCGGGCACGCCGAACTCCCGGGCAGCCACCATCGCGATGATGCGCGCCGGCGGCACGGCCTGCTTCGGGTCGGTCAGGTTGAGCGCGGTGCGCACGTCGCCGGCCGGCACCACCTGCACGCCCCGCGCCAGGAGCGCCTCGGTCACGTAGCGTTCCACCAGCGCGACCGCTTCGAGCGCGGGGGCGCTGCGCGCGTTCGCGCGCGGATAGGAGTCCGCGGCCCGGAACGGGGCAATGGCCACCTTGCGGATGTCGAGTTCGCGGGCGGCCCTGCCCGTGCCGTAGGTCTCGGTGCGCACGGGAGGCGCAGTGGAGCAAGCCAGCAGACCCATCACGAGGACCGACGTCGTGACTCCGCCGGCGAGCGCACGCACTAGCGACATCGCGCCACCCAGCCGGCGAACGAGTCGAGCAGGCGGCGACCCGCCTGCTGACTCTTTTCGGGATGGAACTGCACGGCGAAGATCCTCTCTCGGGCCACGGCCGCACACACCGGCCCGCCGTAGTCCGCACGGCCCACCGCCAACCCTTCCTGGGCCGGGACGGCGCGGTACGAGTGCACGAAGTAGTAGCAGTCCTCCTCGGGGAGGTCCGCGAGCAGCGGGTGGTCGCCGGTGAAGCGCACCGTGTTCCAACCGATGTGGGGAACGCGCAGCGCCGCGCCCTCGGTCGTGGTTTCAGGAAAGCGCTCCACCCGACCCTCCAGGAGACCCCAACCCGGCGTGGTTCCGTGCTCGTCGCCTTCTTCGAAGAGCAGTTGGAGGCCGAGACACAGCCCGAGGTAGTGGCGTCCGGCGGCGATGGCGTCCTGCACGGCCTTGTCGAGGCCCTTGGCCGCGAGACTCGCCGCTGCATCGGCGAAGTTCCCGACTCCCGGCAGCACCACCGCGTCGGCTCGCGCCACGGTGGACGGGTCCGCCGTCACGTCCGGATCGAAGCCGGATCGCGCCAGGGCCTTGGCCACGCTGCGCACGTTGCCGAAGCCGTAGTCCACGACTGCCGCGGTGAGGGGGGCGGGCATGAGGATTCGTCCTACAGCGTACCCTTGACCGAGGGAACGCCTTCGACGCGCGGATCGCGCTCCACGGCCTCGCGAAGCGCGCGGGCCACGCCCTTGAACACCGCCTCCACCACGTGATGCGGGCTGCGCCCGTAGCGCTTCTCCACGTGCAGATCGAGGCCGGCGTTCTGTGCGAACGCCCACAGGAAGTCCTCCACCATCGACGCGTCGAAGTCGCCGATGCGATCGTTGGCCAGCTCTGCGCGGTACACCAGGTAGGGGCGGTTGGAGACGTCCACCGCCACCTCGACCTTAGCCTCGCCCATGGGCAGCACGAAGCTGCCGTAGCGGCGGATACCCTCGGCGCTTCCGAGCGCCTCGCGCAGCGCCTGGCCCAGCACGATGCCCACGTCCTCGACCGTGTGGTGCAGATCCACCTCCAGGTCGCCCTTCGCCCGCAGCTCCAGGTCGAAGAGGCTGTGCTTGGCGAACGACTCCAGCATGTGGTCGAAGAACGGAACTCCGGTCTCCACCCGGTACTGGCCCGTACCGTCCAACTCGAGCGCCAGACGGATCTCGGTCTCACGGGTCTTTCGGTCAACGACGGACTTTCGACTCACAACTCCACCTCCGCGGCGCGCGCCGCCTCGCGTTCGCGTCGCGCGCGCCGGATCTTCTGCAGACGAAGCTCCACGGACTGCCCGTGGGCGGGCAGTCCCTCCAGCTCCGCCAGACGAATCACATCGGCTCCCAGCTCCCGCAGCTTGGGCGGATCGAAACGCACGAATGCCGTGCGCTTGAGGAAGTCGTCCACCCCCAGAGGCGAGAAGAAGCGCGCAGTGCCACCGGTAGGCAACACGTGGTTGGGACCCGCCAGGTAGTCGCCCACGGCGACCGGCGTGTAGTGGCCCAGGAAGGCGGTGCCCGCGTTCTCCACCAGGCGCAACGCCGCGTCCGGGTCGTCCACCGCCAGCACCAGGTGCTCGGGCGCGTACGCGTTGGACAGCTCGATCGCCTCGGCCAGCGTCTTCACCACGAAGATGCCGCCGCCGCTCGCGAGCGCCTGCCGCGCGATCTTGGAGCGCTCCATCGTCTTCAGCTGACGCGCGAGCTGGTCCTGCACCCGTGTCGCGATCGAGCGGCTGGTGGTGATCAGCACGGCGCAGGCCTGCTCCTCGTGCTCCGCCTGGGAGAGCAGATCCGCCGCCACCCAGGCGGGCGTTGCGGTCTTGTCAGCCACCACCAGCACCTCGGTCGGGCCCGCCTCGCCGTCGATGCCCACTTGTCCGAACACCAGGCGCTTGGCCATGGCCACGTACTGATTGCCGGGGCCCACGATCTTGTCCACCCGCGGCACCGACTCGGTCCCGTAGGCCAGGGCCGCGATCGCCTGGGCGCCGCCCATGCGGAAGACCCGGTGCACGCCGGCCACTTTCGCCGCGAGCAGCACGTCCGGGCGGATCGAGCCGTCGGGCTCGGGCGGCGTCGCCATGATGATCTCCGGCACCTCGACCACCGAGGCCGGCGTGGCGTTCATGATCACCGAAGACGGGTAGGCCGCCTTGCCGCCCGGCACGTAGAGGCCGGCGAGCCGCAGCGGGCGCACCTTGTGGCCCATGAAACCGCCGCCCTCTTCCTTCACTTCCCAGCTCGAGGCGATGCGCTTGCGATGGAACTCCCGCACGCGCATGGCGGCCTTGCCGAGCGCTGCCCGGTCGGCGGGATCCACCTCTTCGACGGCGTCCTCCCACTCCCGGCGAGTGACTTCCAGGTTCTCGATCCTGGCGCCGTCGTGCTTTCGGACCAGCGACACCAGGGCGTCGTCGCCGCCATCGCGCACCTGTTCGATGATCTTGCGCACCGTCTTCTCGACGGACGCATCCTCATCCAGGCGGCGATCCACCAGCTTGTTGAATGCGCGCTTGAAGCCCGACTCACCCGACTTGTAGACGGAAAGAATCGGCTTGCTGGAGCGACTGGCCATCAGCTCTCCCTCCGGATGTCTGCCCCAAGACCGCGCAGCTTCTCCTCGATGCGCTCGTAGCCGCGGTCGATGTGGTAGACGCGGTTGACAGTAGTCGTGCCCTCGGCGGCCAACGCCGCCACGATCAGGCAGGCGGAGGCGCGCAGGTCGGTGGCCATGACGGGAGCGCCTCCGAGACGCGCGCCACCCCGCACGTGGGCGGAGCGATCACGGACCGAGATGTCGGCGCCCATGCGCTGGAGCTCGGGCACATGCATGAAGCGGTTCTCGAAGACGTTCTCCGTCACCACACTCGAACCCTCGGCCAGGCTGAGCAGCGCCATCAGCTGGGCCTGCATGTCCGTAGGAAAGCCGGGATAGGGAGCGGTCGCCACGTCTACGCCGCGCAGGCCGTCGCCGGGGCGCGCACGCACGCGGCCCGGCCCGGTCTCCAGGTCCGCACCGGCCTCGCTCAGCTTGGAGGTTACCGCCTCCACGTGGATCGGCTCGACGCCGGTGACGGTCACGTCGCCTCCCGTGGCGAGGCCAGCGGCGAGGAGCGTTCCCGCCTCGATGCGGTCGCCCGCCACGCGGTGATCGATCCCCGTGAGCCGGCGAACGCCCCGCACCCGGATGCGGTCGCTGCCAGCGCCCTCGATGCAGGCGCCCATGGCGGTCATCGCCTCGGCCAGCTCCACCACCTCCGGCTCACGGGCGGCGTTCTCGATCTCCGTCTCCCCGTCGGCCAGCGCGGCGGCCATCATCACGTTCTGGGTGCCGTTGACGCTCACCACGTCGAAGAGCACGCGGCCCCCGCGCAGCACGTCGGCGCGCGCTTCCACCGTGCCGTGATCCAGGGAGATCTTGGCGCCGAGAGCCGCCAGCCCCTTCACGTGCTGGTCCACCGGGCGCACACCGATCGCGCAGCCCCCCGGCTCGGAGACACGCGCCAGCCCGCAGCGCGCAACCAACGGACCGAGCACCATGAACGAGGCGCGCATCTTGCGCACCAGGTCGTAGGGTGCTTCGGGCTCGGCGATACGTGTGGCGTCGATGCGCAAGTCGCCCGAGTCGCCCGGCAGCCAGGCCGCAGCGGCGCCGAGCGCCGACAGCAGCTCGAGCATGCCGTCCACGTCGCGCACCCGCGGCACGCCACGCAGCACCGTCGCGCCGTCCTCGCACAAGAGGGCCGCCGCCATCAATGCCAGCGTCGAGTTCTTGGAGCCCGACACCGCCACCTCGCCGGAGAGCACGGAACCGCCCTGGATCAGGATGCGATCCATCTAGGCCTCCCCCCGCAATGCGGAGAGCGCCCGGTCGAGCCCCGCCAGGTCGCGGTGCACGCGCACGCCGACGAAGCCCGCGTCGCCGAGCGCCGCCTGGAGGGCCGCGCGCTGCGCAGGCGCCAGCTCGAAGGCCAGCAACGCGCCGGGCGCGAGGCGCTCGGCGGCACCTTCCACCAGACGTCGCAGAACCTCGTCGCCGCAGGCGCCGGCGAACAGCGCGCTCTCCGGTTCGCGGGAGAGCTCCGGCGCCAGCCCCGCGCGCTCGGCCTCGGCCAGATAGGGCGGGTTCGAGACGACGCAGTCGAAGCGCGCGTCGCCCGCCGGCGCGTAGAGATCGCCCTGGGCGAAGGTCACCCGATCCGCGAGGCCCAGGCCCTCGGCGTTGGCGCGCGCCAGCTCGAGGGCCGCGGCCGACACGTCGGTGGCCAGCACCTTCGCCTTGGGCCGCTCGCTCGCCAGGGCCAGCGCGATGGCGCCCGACCCCGTGCCCACGTCCAGCACGCGCAGCTCGGCCTCGGTGTCCGGAAGGCGTTCGAGCACCGCTGCCACCAGGGTCTCGGTGTCCGGACGCGGCACCAGCACGTCTGGCGTCACGGCGAGAGACAGCGACCAGAACTCCTTGGCTCCGGTGAGGAGCGCAACCGGCACCCGCTCGTCGGCACGCCGGCGCACCAGCTCGCGGAAGCGCGCGCGCTCGGCTTCCTGGACCGGCTTGTCGAACTCGACGTAGAGGCGCAGACGATCGCTCTCCAACGCGAAGGCCAGCAGCACCTCTGCGTCGAGGCGCGGCGAGTCGAGCCCGCGCGCCGCGAAGAAGTCCGTCGTCCAGCGCAGCAGGTCGAGCACCGTCCAGACGCGATCCGACGCGCTCACGACGCATTCCCCTGAACGCGTGACGCCAGCGCGGTGCCCACGCCGTCGAGCAACTCATCGAGCTGGCCTTCGAGCACCATCTCCAGCTTGTGCATCGTGAGGCCCACGCGATGGTCCGTGATGCGCGACTGGGGAAAGTTGTAGGTGCGGATGCGCTCGCTGCGGCCCCCGGTGCCCACTTGAGCGCGGCGCGCGTCTGCGCGCTCGTCGGCCTGGCGCTGCTGCTCCGCTTCCAGGAGTCGCGAGCGCAGGATCTTCATCGCCCGCGCCTTGTTCTTGTGCTGGCTCTTCTCGTCCTGGCAGGTGACCACCACGCCCGTCGGCTCGTGGGTGATGCGCACGGCCGAGTCGGTGGTGTTGACGCTCTGGCCGCCGGGCCCCGACGAGCGGAACACGTCGATGCGCAGGTCCTTCGCGTCGATCGCCAGGTCGACTTCCTGGGCCTCGGGGAGGACCGCGACCGTAGCCGTCGAGGTGTGGATGCGCCCCTGAGACTCGGTCACGGGCACGCGCTGCACGCGGTGCACTCCGCTCTCCCACTTGAGACGGCTGTACACCCGCTCGCCGCTGATCGAGACGATGCCTTCCTTCACGCCGCCGCCGTCGGTCTCGGAGAGCGAGAGCGGCTCAACCTTCCAGCCGTGGGTCTCCGCGTAGCGGCTGTACATCCGCAGCAGGTCGCCGGCGAAGAGCGCGGCCTCGTCGCCGCCCGTTCCTGCGCGGATCTCGACGATCACGTTCTTCTCGTCGTTGGGGTCCTTGGGGACCAGGAGCTCCTTGACCTCCGCCTCGATCTCCTGCTGCGCCACCTCCAGGTCGCGGAGCTCCGCGCGAGCCAGCTCCCGCACCTCGGCGTCGTCGTCGTCGAGCATGGCGCGCGCATCGGCGAGCTGGCCCAGCGTCTCGCGCAGGCGAGCGCCCGCCTCGCGCAGAGGCCGCAGCCCACCCAGCTCCTTGGCCAGGCGCGCGTACTCCGCCGCATCGGCGCCCGTCACGGAGGCGAGCTTCTCCTCGAGCTCGCTTCCGCGCGCCTCCACCTCTTCGATCCGTTCGAGCAGCTCAGCCATGACCTGCCTCGTCCCGCCGTTCCGCGGGGGACGCGTTCCGAACGCTCCGATCTGGGAGGGGTTGCGGGGGGTGCGAGGTCGCGGGCGGTCGGGTGCTGGTCGCTAGGGGGCCCAAGGGCCCTAGCGATGTCCTCGCGCCGACTGGTAACCCGTCCGCTTCACAGGGGAAATGGGTAGCCTTCCTGCCCCTGGGGTGCAAACGAGAAGCCCCCCACAGACCCCCTCAGGACGCGTAGAGAGCCGACAGGCGGCCGGCGACATCCTCCCAGCGAAACCGGGCGGCTCGCTCCCGGGCCCGCCCGGCCAGCTCGGCGCGGAAGTCCGGCTCCATGAGGAGCCGTTGGAGCACGTGGGCCGAGGCCTCCCAGTCCTGCGGGTCGACCAATACGCCGCCCTTGCCCACCAGCTCGGCGCACCCGGAGCGGTCCGCGGTGATGACGGGAGCCCCCTCGGCCAGCGCCTCCAGCAGCGTGATGCCAAAGCCCTCCTCCCACGCCGGCAGCAGGTAGGCGTGCGCGTGGCGGTAGAGCCAGGTGAGCTGCTCGGGCGAGACACGCTCCAAGTGTACGAGGCGTCCCTCCTTGCGCAGCGGAGCCAGGGTCTCGTCGCGAATGCGCGCGGCCTCGTAGCCCGGCCCGCCCACCACCACCAGCCGCAACCCCGGGAGCGCAGCCACGGCGCGCGCGGTGTGCTCGAAGTTCTTGCGTGCCTCGAGGCGCGCCACGCACAGCACGAACGGCTCGGCCTCTCCGCCGGGGACTGCAAGCGCTTCGAGCGGGGAGATGGGCACCGCAGCGGGCGAGTCGTCCAGTGCCGCCGGTACGCCGTAGCCGGTGACGGTGACCTGGGCCGGACCCACACCCAGAACGCCCACCAGCTCGTCCTTCACGGCCGCGGTGAGGGTCGTGTAGTGGTCGGCGCGTTCGAGTACCGCGCGCAGCTTGCGCGCACGACCTTCCTGAAAACGCTGCGACTGGTACCGGTTCGGGCGCAACGTCCACACGTCGTGCACGTGAACGATGCGCATGCGGAACGGCAAGCGCGGAAGCTTGTGGTAGGTGCTGTGCAGCACCCTGGATTGGAGCGGCAGGTAGAGGGAGAACCGGGGGTCGTAGCGGCGCAGCGGCTCGCAGCCCCAGGCGTGTAGCTGAGCGCGGGATTCCGGCGCTACGGATGCACCGCGCCGCACCAGGAAGACCGGCTCCACGTCGGGTGCGTGACGCCGCAACGCACGGAAGAAGTGGGTTCCCACATTTCCCACGCCGTGGTGCAGCGAGAGCGCGCTGCGGGTGTTGTCCAGGAAGACCTTCACGGCGGCCAAGGGTACCCGTCCTGCTACTCTCCCGCGCGATGGCGGACCACCGCTACGCCGAGTTGCTCGACTCCATCGAGGCCACGCAGCACAGCTACCGCGGCACCTTCGAGGAGGCGCTGGCTGTCGCCGACGCCCTTCCGCGCGGCCGCGCGCTGGACGTGCCGTGCGGCCCCGGGCGCCTGGCCGAGGCGCTCTCGCGCCTGGGGTTCGCGGCGTTCGGCGCGGACCTGGACGCGGCCGGACACCGCGGACGTGCACCGTTCTGCACCCTGGACCTGGAACGCGGGCTTCCGTTCGCCGACGCGGCGTTCGGCTTCGTGTACTGCGGCGACGGCGTCGAGCACCTGGAGAACCCGTTCGCCTTGTTCCGCGAGCTGGCGCGGGTGCTCGGCCCCGATGGTGAGCTCGTGGTGGTGACGCCGAACTACCTCAACATGGAGCGCCGCCTCAAGTTCCTGTTGACGGGGTCGCTGGCGCGCGCGCCCAAGCGGGTGTCTCACTACTACGACGGTGCGCCCCACGACCGCGGCCACATCAACCCGCTCACCCTCACGCGGCTCGCCTATATCGCCGAGAACGCGGGCCTCGAGCTGGTCCGGTCGCACACCCTCGGCGCCAAGAAGGGTCAGCGCTGGCTGGCTCCGCTGGCGGCGCTCATCGCAACACTCGCGCGCCTCGAGAAGCCTCGTCGCAAGCACGACCTCTTCGCGGGCCACACCCAGACGTGGTCCATGCTCCTGGGCGGAAAACAGCTGCTGGCCGTCTTCCGCAAGGCCAAGAACTAGGAAGCGCTAGCTGTTCATTGAGGCCAGGAACTCGCCGTTGGAGTCCGTGGCCTTGATCTTCTCCAGCAGGAACTCCATCGAGTCCACCGGCGAGAGCGGCGACAGCACCTTGCGCAGCAGGTACATGCGGTTGAGCGTCTCGTCGTCCATCAGCAACTCCTCGCGGCGGGTGGCGGAGCGGTTGATGTCGATGGCCGGGTAGGTGCGCCGGTCAGAGAGCTTGCGGTCGAGTACCAGCTCGCTGTTGCCGGTGCCCTTGAACTCCTCGAAGATCACCTCGTCCATGCGTGAGCCCGTGTCGATGAGAGCCGTGCCGACGATGGTGAGGCTGCCGCCCTCCTCGACGTTGCGCGCTGCGCCGAAGAAGCGCTTCGGCTTGTGCAATGCGTTCGAGTCGACACCGCCCGAGAGGATCTTTCCGGAATGCGGCACCACGGTGTTGTGGGCGCGCGCCAGGCGTGTGATCGAATCGAGCAGGATCACCACGTCGAGCTTGTGCTCGGTGAGACGCTTGGCCTTCTCGATCACCATGTCCGCCACCTGAACGTGGCGCGTGGCGGGCTCGTCGAAGGTGGAGGAGATTACCTCGGCCTTGACGTTGCGCTGCATGTCGGTGACCTCCTCGGGCCGCTCGTCGATGAGCAGCACGATGAGGTAGGCCTCCGGGTGGTTCTCGGCGATGGCGTTGGCGATGTCCTTCAGGATCATCGTCTTGCCCGCCTTGGGCGGCGACGTGATGAGGGCGCGCTGGCCCTTCCCGATGGGCGCGATCAGGTCGATGATACGAGTGGTCAAGCCGCCCGACTTCGCCTCGAGGTTGAACTTGTCGAGCGGGTAGAGCGGAGTGAGGTTGTCGAAGAGGATCTTGTGGCGGGCGGCCTCCGGGCTCTCGAAGTTGATGCTCTCCACCTTCAGCAGCGCGAAGTAGCGCTCGGTTTCCTTGGGCGGCCGGATCTGCCCCTTGATCGTATCTCCGGTGCGCAGCCCGAAGCGGCGGATCTGCGACGGGGAGACGTAGATGTCGTCCGGGCCGGGCAGGTAGTTCTGGTCCGGTGCACGGAGGAAACCGAAGCCGTCGGGCAACGTCTCGAGCGCTCCTTCCGCGAAGATCTTGCCTTCCTTCTCGGTCTGGGCCTTCAGGATCGCGAAGATGAGATCCTGCTTGCGCAGACCGGCGGCGTTCTCGACCGCCAGCTCCTCCGCCAGCTCCGTCAACTCCTCCATCCTCTTGCCCTTGAGGTCCGTGACGTACATGCGCTCGCGGGCGTCGTCATCGTCCTCTGTGTAGATCATGTCGGTGTTGTCGAAGTCGTCGTCCAGCGGTGAGAAGTCCTGGTCCGCTCCGAGTCGCGGTAGATGGTTGCCTCCGCGCGAGCCGTTGCCGCGGGGGCGGCGGCCCTTGCCGCGTGAGCGTCCGGAACTTCGATTGCCTTGGGACACGGTGACCTCGTCTGAGATGGGCAGTGCGTATCGGAACGCGGGGGCGTTCGTCGGTCCGGCCCGCGATCGGGGCCTGGGAATGGAGCCTGGGTCCGGGTCAGCCCTTCGTTCGGAAGGTCGGCCTCGGGAGTTGAGCTTTTCTGGATCCAAAAAGGAGGGTACGAAAATCCCCGGTCGAATGACCGATTGCGGGAGACCCTACGCCGGGGACTGTGGGGTGTCAAGAGCGGCAGCCGGGCCCCCGACCCAATGCACCAGTCGCCCGCTGCGGGGACCGTCCCTGCGGTAGGAGTGGAAGCGCAGCGCATCGCAGCGGGTGCACACCAGGGCGGCGTCGCCGATCGGGCCGACGCCTGCCGACTCGAGCGCGTGACGTGCCAGCAGGGCGAGGTCGAGCCTCGCGTGACCGGGACGAACGCTCCGGACCGCCCGTTCCAGCGCCGCGCCGTAGCGGAGGCGCAGCGGTGCGAGCACGGGCTCGTCCACCTCGTAGCAGCACGCACCGATGCACGGCCCCAACGCAGCGCGCGTCTCGCGGGCGCCGGAGTCGCCGAGCGCCGCGACGCCCGCCTCGATGACACCCGCGGCGAGCCCGCGCCAACCGGCGTGGACGGCGGCCACCCACGTGCCGTCCGCCGAGGCGAGCAGGATGGGAACGCAGTCGGCGGTGACCACGCCTACCGGCGCGCCGGGACGCTCACTGACGATTGCGTCGGCGTCACGCGGCTCGGCCGCGTCGCCGCGCACGCGCGCCACGCTGCAACCGTGCACCTGGCGGGGCCGTACCAGGGCCGGCGGCTCGGCCGCATCCCGTGTGCCGAAGCCGTGGGGCACCTCGGCGAGCAGCGGATCGCGCAGCCAGCTCATGCGCCGGCCTCCCGCGCGTCGAGTCGAGCCAGCGCGTCCGCCAGGTCTTCGGGCTCGGGGGCTTCGAAGTGCAGGCGCTCGGCACGCGTAGGGTGGACGAAGCCCAGCACCGCCGCGTGGAGACCCGGCCGCGTCAGCATCCGGGTGCGATTGTGGCGTCCGTAGACCGGGTCGCCGGCGATGGGCATGCCCGCTGATGCCAGGTGCACGCGGATCTGGTGGGTGCGCCCCGTCTCGGGTCGGATCTCCAGCCAGCTCATGCCGCTCTTCGGGAAGCGACGAATCACGCGCCACACGGTGACCGCCGCGCGGCCCGCGCCCGTGGCCACCGACATGCGCTTGCGATCGCGGCGGTGGCGTCCGACAGGGCGGTCGATGCGGCCCTCGTCGAGGCCGGGAACCCCGCGCACGAGGGCGCGGTACACCCGCTCGATCGTGTGTTCGCGAAACTGCTCGGCGAGCGCGCGGTGCGCGGCGTCGTTCTTGGCAGCCACGAGAACCCCGCTCGTCCCGCGGTCCAGACGATGCACGATGCCCGGACGCAGCACTCCGCCCACTCCGGCCAGATCTCCGCAGTGGTGCAGCAACGCGTTCACCAGGGTCCCGCCCGGGTGGCCGGGCGCCGGGTGCACCACCAGGCCGGCGGGCTTGTCCACCACGATCAGGTCAGCGTCCTCGTACAAGACACTGAGCGCGATGGGCTCGGGCTCGAGCGTGGAGCGCACGGGCTCCGGCGGGTGCGCCTCGATCACATCGCCGGCCCGCACCTTCAGGGAGGGCCGCGCGGGCGCGCCATTGACGCGCACGTGTCCCGCTTCGATCCAGCGGCGAACCTGCGAGCGCGGCTCCCCCGCGGCGTCGGCCAGGGTGAGGTCGAGGCGACTCCCGCCCTCCTCCTCCCCGACCACCAACGTCACCATATGCGCGAGTGTACGCGCCGGCTCCCCCAGACCAATACGTCCACCACCGCGCGATCGATGAAGTTCTCTTTCTGCAGCAGCTCGGGCTCGACGCGTTCCTCGAAGTACGCGCGCGCCTCCTGGAGCTGGTCCTGAAGCCGATCGAACAGATCGTCGCGCTGGATGCCCAGGCGCACGGCCTCCGGGTTGTAGAGCAGGACATCGGAGAGGATCGCCCGCGCCAGCCGGCGCGCACGCGCGGCGTCGGCGATCCGCACCACGCCTACCTCCCCCAGCCCTTGCGAGCCTCTCCCTCGCCGCGGTGCTGCTCCATGCGCTCCACGTACGAAAGCGACACTCCGGCGGGCTCGAGCCCGAGGCAGCGCGCGTACGCGGTCACGAAGCCGCGCACGTAGACAGCAGCGGGAAGGTCGTCGTAGCGCTCGTCCTCGATGAAGCGGAGGTAGGTCGGATTCACCTTCGTGACGTCGGCGATCTGGTCGATCTCCACGCCGCGCAGGAGGCGCGCCCGGCGCAGCCGCGGTCCGTCGTAGACGCCACCGGCCTCTTCGTCCACATCGGCGAAGCCCTCGAGCGCCGGCAGCACCGGCTCGCGCGGGCGCGGCGACGGCGCCGGCGCCTCGTCTTCCAACGAGACGAGGAGCTCGTCCACCAGGGGCACCTCGGCCGCCACGCGCTGTTCGCCGTCGTCGAGATCCAGCCCACGCTCCGCGTCGTAGCGCTGGCGCGCCACGGGATCAGAAAGCACCTCGTACGCGAGCTCGACGCACTCGCGCGCCACCCGGACGTCTTCCTCATCGAGAAGCGAGTACGTCGCCAGGGACTCCTCGCCGTAGGTGGCGGTAGCGATGCGGTAGGCCCGCTCCACCTCCTCGGGATGTGCGTCCGCAGAGATCTCCAGCACTTCGTAGTGACTTCGGGAATCGAACAGCTTCACGGCGTTCTCCTGGCCGCGCCCTCGGGAGGCCCGAGGGTCTCGATCAACTTGCGGGCGATGCGACGCAGGTACACCGCTGCATCGCAGCCCGGGTCCACATCCACCAATGGGCGACGCGCCACGACGGACTGGCGAACGCCGGCATCGTGGTTCACGTAGCCCAGGTAGTCCGAGTCGATGCCGAAGTAGTTCCGGCACACGCTGCGCACCGAGAAGCCGAGCTTGATCTCGTCGGCCGTGCGCACTTCGTTGACCAGAAGGCGAGGTCGGAAGCGACGCAGTGTCTCGACGAAGCGCGCGCCCTCGCCCGGATCGACGGTCTCGATCTCGCGCAGCAGGTCGGACGGCTTGCGGATGCCGCGCTCGTTGCGCTGGTCCATGGCCTGGGTGACCAGCGCGCGCACGGAGTGGGTCATCATGGCGAGGCGCATGCGGCGGTAGAAGGCGGCCCGCAGGAACGAGTAGGCATTCTCGATGGATGTGGGTTCCGGTGAGAACACCACCACGCCGTCGTCCCCCACCAGGAAGTAGTCCATCACCGCGGGATGCGTTCCGGCGCCGAGGTCGATCAGGATCAGGTCGGCCGGCAGCTGACGCAGGCGCGAGAGCAGGCGCACCCGCTGGAAGTGGCCGGGCTGCGCAGCGGCCAGGTTGGCGTGGGTGGCGGCGATGAGGCGCAGGTTGGGGACGGGGGTCTCCACCAACAGCTTGGCGAGCTCCTCTTGCCGGTTCGCTACGAAGTCCGCCAGGCTCACCGCCGGGCTGGGCACGCCAAGGCAGGTGTGGAGGTTGGCGCCCTCGAGGTCGCCGTCCACGACGACGACGTCGTAGCCTTCACGGGCGATCGAGGCGGCCAGGTTCACGGTGATGAAGGTCTTGCCCACCCCGCCCTTGCCGCCGCCCACCGCGATCATGCGCGCCGCATCCGGCGCGGGACCGGTAGCGCGCGCGGGTGCGGAATCCGCACCTCGGCTCGGTTCGATCACGGACCCCCCTCCCGTGATTGGCATTACTGGCGGGCTACTGCGCAAGCTCGGTGTTCCAGTACGACGCATCGACGACATTCAGGAACGGCCGCCACTCACGGTAGCGAACGCTGGAAAACATCAGGTTCATCAGCGGCGTCCAACGGGGACGCCCGGGCACCCGCTTCAGGCGCAGGCCCGCCTGGCCCGGCGTGCGCCCACCCTTGCGCCGATTGCAGTC
>CAXMOD010000065.1:0-17926 GCA_964194905.1 uncultured Desulfobacterales bacterium
TCCATCATCTTGTAGAGCTCGCGCGGCACGCCGGGCATGCAGAAGAAGACCGCGTCGTTCGTGCGCAGCATGCAGCCCGGCGCTGTGCCGATGGGGTTGGGCAGGATCTCGGAGCCCTCGGGGAAGAGCGCCTGCTTGGCGTTGTTGGCGGCCATCTGGCGGCCGAAGCGCGCGAAGAAGGCCTTCAGGTTCTCGAGGGTCGTCTCGTCGACGAGAAGCTTGCGCTCGAAGGTCTCGGCGAGAATCTCGATGGTGAGGTCGTCGCGCGTGGGGCCGAGCCCGCCCGACACCAGCACCACGTCCGCGCGCTCGGCTGCGCGTAGGAAGGCGTCGGTCATGTCGTCGGGATCGTCGAGCACCGAGGCGTGCCAGCGCACGTCCGCGTCTACGCTCAGCAGGCGGTCGGAGAGGAAGGACTTGTTCGAGTCCACGATCTCGCCGCGCAGCAGCTCGTCTCCGATGGTCAGTACCTCTGCCTTCACGTCGACCTCTATGCCCGCGCCACGGCCGATGCCGCGCAGACCACCGCTGCTCCCAGCAATCCCGCCACCACGTCATCCAGCATCACCCCGAGTCCCCCCGCGAATCGCCGCTCGGCCCAGCGCACGGGCGGCGGCTTCCAGATATCGAAGCAGCGGAATGCGACGAATCCGGTCACGACCAGAACGAGGCCCGTGGTGCGGTCGAAGCGCTCGCCGCGGAACCAGAGCAGCGGGGCCAGGGCCACGAGCTGGCCCACCACCTCGTCGATGACGATGCGGCCGTCGTCCTTGCGCCCGAAGCTGCGCTCGGCGTGGTCGGCCGCCCAGACGCCGCCCCCCAGCAGGGCGATGGTCACGAGGGCGTACATCCAGGGTGGATGGTGGAAGAGCACGATGGCCAGGGGCAGGGCCACCAGCGCCCCCGCGGTGCCCGGAGCAACGGGTACGAAGCCGGCTCCGCCGGCCGTAGCGACCGCCAGAACCACCCGCCGGCGCGCCGGCCGGAGCGGAGATTCCGATGCATTTTCAGACACTTCGCCGCCAATGGCCTCGGGGACCACGGAGGACGTGTGATGCCGGCTGGGGGGAGTGCCGAGCGTTTGGAGGGTACCCTCGCGCGGTCCGTGGCGTCAATCATAGACCGGGCGTAGAAAAAACGAAAGTCATTTCCAAAGTCCCTGTTTTCGCTGGACCTTGCCCCCAGGCGTGCGGATGTACCTGCGCATCAAGGCGAGGGCCCCTCGTGACGATGAGACCTCGGGATCCGCCGCCCGCGGGTCCGCCGACGGGGGTCGTGAGGGGATGAGCGAAGGAGGGGCGCAGGCCCCCAGTCTCGGCAATACCGATGCGGCCAGCCTGCTCATCGAGTTGGGCCGCGCCGTCAAGGCGTGCCGTTTCTACGATTCGGGTCACCCGGCCGGGAAGGCCGCACTCGACCGTAGCTTTCACGCGTTCTGTGCCGGGCTCGAGCGCGCGGGTTCGATCGCCTTCCAGATCGAAGGTGAGCTGTTCTGCGTGGCCGGGCACCCCGCCGCAACGGGGCACGCGTCGCTCGAAGAGCTCGCGCGTGAGCTGACCCGCCGCGGTGTGCAGAGCCTGGCCGTCGGCCCCGACCTCACCCGCGAGGCCTTCGATGCGCTGGTCGGCGCACTGGCGCTCGACGGTGACGAGCTGATGGACGCCGGCGGCCTCGAGCACGTGCTGGGATCCATGTCCGCCGACGGCGTGCATGTCAACGAGCTGCCCGAGCCCGCGCCGGCGACCGCTCCGCCGGTGCCGGACGACGAGGTGACTGCTCCGGTCGCCGCGTCACCCGCTCCGGTGAAAGCGACGGCTGCGTCCGTCGCGCCCGTGGGACCGCCCACCGTACCCGTCGACCCCGCAGACGACCCGGATCTCCCGGCGCCGAAGGTGCAGACCACCGGCGTCGATCCGCTGAAGAGGCTGCGCGGCATCCTCGAGGAGCCCGTGGACGAGGGCGTGGACGGTGCACTGCGGCCCGAGCCGGAAGCCGATGCGGGCGCCGAGCTCATGGCCCAGCTACGCGTCCTCGACGAGTGCCGCGACGACGTGCGCTACGGCGAGCTGCTGAAGACGGTGAGCGCGCACGCCGAACGTCTCGGCGGAAACGCGGCCGGCGAGGAGGGCTACCGCGCCATCATGGTGCTGGCCAACCACGCCGTCGAGTCGCAGCGCGGCGAGCGCCAGCGCGCACTCGCCGAGGAGGCGCTCTTCCAGATCGCGACGGGCGACAGGCTCCAGGAGGTGGTGAGGCGCGCTTGCGACACGCCCCCCAGCGCCAGCGTGCGCGCCACGCAGATCCTGCTCCAGCTGGGAGCCCACTGCATGCCGACGCTGCTGGACGCGCTGCTCGGTGAGGAGGATCCGGAGCGCCGCGGGCAGCTCAACGCCGTGCTCATCGCGATGGGCGAGAAGGCTTTGCCCGAGGTGAAGGACTCCCTGCTGAGCGACGACTTCCGCCGCGTGCGGCTGGCCACGCGATTGGCCGGCGAGATGCAGAACCCGGCCTGCGTTCCCTACCTGGCGGAGCTGCTGCACGATCTCGCTACGCCGCTCGAGCTGGTGCGCGAAGTGGCGAAGGCGCTGGTCCGCATCGGCTGTCCGTCGGCGGTGACACCGTTGGCTGACGCGGTGCGCGGGTCGCGACCCGAGCTGGCGTCGGCGGCCGCCTTCTGCCTGGGGGCCACGGGTTCGCCGCGCGCCCTCGACGTGCTGACCGACGCGCTGCGCCGCGCCCTCGCCACGGGGGACGAGGTCCTGGCCCGCGAGTGCGTGCGCGCACTCGGGAAGCTGGGGCAGCCCGCCGCGATCCCAGTGCTCGACGAACTCATTTCGAAGCGAAGCTTCCTCGGCCGCCGTCGCCTGCGCGACTTGAAGCTCGCGGCGGTAGCGGCCCTGGGCCGCGTGCCCGGTACCGAAGCCGCCGCGCTGCTCCAGCGCCTCGTCTCCGGCCGCGCGGACGCCCAGGTGAAGCGAGCCGCCTCGAGCGCACTCTCGCGCCGCTCCGGAGACTCCGTGGGCAAGATCACGCCTCGCAGCGCGTAGCTGAAGGCGCGCGACGAGGCCCGCTTCGAGGGCATCGTTTCCGACGAAGCCTGAATTGCTAGCCTCGCGGCCGATGGCCGCACCGGGTCGATTCCTTGGGTTGGACTACGGGACCCGCCGCATTGGCCTGGCGGTTTCGGACCCCGACGCCCGCATCGCGTTTCCGGAAGGAACGCTCGAACGCCGCGGCGAGCGCCGCGATGTGGAGGCCATCTGCAAGCTGGTTGGGGAGCGCGGCGTGGTGGGCATCGTCGTGGGCCTGCCGCTCCACATGGATGGGCGCCGCGGACCCGAGGCCGAGGCCGCCGCAGCGTTCGCCCGGACCGTGGGCGAGGCCGCCGGAGTTCCCGTCGAGCTGCTCGATGAACGTTGGACCACGGTGGAAGCCGAGCGCGCGCTCCGGGAGAGCGGTCGCAAGGGCAAGAAGCGTCGCGCGGTCGTGGATGCCGTGGCGGCCACGCTGCTCCTGCGTACCTGGCTGGAGCGACGCGAGGCCCTCGCGCAGCAAGACGGAGGAGACGACGGGTGAGTCGTGGCCGGCTCCTCGCAATCGCGCTGGGCGTCACACTGCTCGGTGCCGCCGTCGCCATAGCCGGCGCCGCGCTGCACTTCCGGGGCGAGCTCGCGCCGGTGCAGACCCAGGCGGAGCCCCAGCTCTTCCAGGTGGCGCGCGGCGCGCACCTTGCCGCCATCGCCCGAGACCTGGAAGCGGCGGGCCTCGTGCGCAACGCTCGAGCGTTCCGTCTGCTGGCGCGCCTGCGCGACCGTGCTCACAAGCTGCAGGCGGGTGAGTACGAGCTCTCTGCGGCGGCTTCCAGCCAGGCGATCCTCGAGCTTCTCGCCGAGGGCCATGTGAAGACGTGGGAGGTGGTGGTGCCCGAAGGCCTGCGCGCCGGCGGGATCGCGGCGCGTCTGGCCGAGGCCGGGCTCGTCGACGAGGCCGTGTTCCTCGCGTTCGCGCTGGACCCGACCCACGCGGAAGCGCTCGGCGTCGCCGGGCCCACCCTCGAGGGCTACCTCTTTCCGACCACCTACAAGCTGCCGCGCGGCCTTTCCACGCGCGAAGTCGCCGCAGCCATGGTGGACCAGTTCCTCCAGGTGTGGGCACCCCTGGCTCCCCTCGCCAAGGAACGGGGTCTCGACATGCGCCAGGGGGTGACGCTCGCTTCGATCGTGGAGAAGGAGACCGGCGCCGCGGCGGAGCGCCCGCTCATCGCGGGCGTGTTCCACAACCGCTTGACACGCGGCATGCGCCTCGAAAGCGATCCCACCACCATCTACGGCATCGTGGATTTCGACGGCAACCTGACGCGCGAGCACCTGGAAGACGGCGCCAACATGTACAACACCTACAAGATCGAGGGCCTTCCGCCCGGGCCCATCGCCAGCCCCGGCGCGGCGGCGCTGCGCGCGGTGCTCGAGCCCGCGCCGACCGACTTCCTCTTCTTCGTCTCCAGGAACGACGGAACCCACGTCTTCGCGAGAACGTTCGCGGAGCACGAAGCCAACGTGAACCACTATCAGCGCCGAAGGAGAAGCAAGAAGTGACCCCGCAGGAGTACTACACGGAGCGGGTTCCGGCGCAGTTCAATCGCGTCCTTGCCGAGCAGGAGAGTGCGGCCGCGGGCGGCGACGCCGAAGCTGCGCGTGTGCTCGACTCGATGAAGTCCGTGAACGCCAGCATGCGCATCGACGTGCGGGGAGAGGGCGGAGGCACGTGGTTCCTCAACGTGAACGGCGGCGCCGTGACACCGGGCGAGAGTGCAGACCAGCCTCCCTTCCTCACCCTGATGCAGGATCGCGACGACTTCGAGGCGCTGGTGGCCGAGGCCGGCGACTCGCCCCTGAACCTGCTCGGTGGCCTCTCGGGCCTCTCGGGCGCGATGAAGCTGACCCGCCTGCGCATCGACAACCTGGCCGGCATGAACGGTCTGCTCCAGTTCACCCTGAAGGGCGAGGACGGCTTCACGCTCCTCACCCACTTCGGGAGCGAGCCGCTGCCTGAGGAGCCGACCACGAAAATTGGCGTCGAGCCCGAGGGCTTCCGCAAGCTACGCTCCGGCGAGATCGACCCCCAACAGGCGTTCATGGATGGCACCATCCAGGTGGAGGGCGACATGCAGCTGGCCATGCAGCTCGCGCTGGCGGCGCTCTCGCCGGACTGAGCATGCGAGCGGTCCTATTCTTCCTGGCCCTGGTGCTCGCGGCGACGAACGCCTGGGCGCAGCAGCCCGCTCCCGCCGCGGACGCGCAGCCTCGCAGCGAGCGGGTCCAGGCCGCCTCCGAGGAGGCGGCCGAGAGGGGCCTCGAGCACGAGGTCATCGAATGGGAGGGGCGGCCCGAAGACGCCGGTACGGCGCACATCCCGGGGCTCCTCCCCGGCAAGGGCTGGACCATCGGCTGGCGCGACGGTCTCAAGCTGACCAGCGACGACGGCTACATGGCGTTCCAGTTCGGCGGTCGCCTGCTCCTGGACGCCGGCTTCTTCCACCTCAGCAGTGGACTCGAGGACGTGGTCGGTCGGTCCGGTTGGGACGCCGACGCAGAGGTCCGCCAGGCTCGCATCTACGCCCAGGGCGTCTTCCTCGAGCGCTTCTTCGCCAAGGCCGACGTGGACGTGAACGAGGGGGTGATGCGCGACGTCTTCTGGGGCATCCGCGACCTGGGTCCTCTGGGCACGTTCCAGGTGGGCTTCATGAAGCAACCCTTCTCGCTGGAGGAGAAGAACAGCAACTTCGCGCTCCCTTTCCTGGAGCGTAGCCTCGCCAACCTCTTTACCCCGAAGCGCGGCTCGGGCTTCCTGCTCACCAACACCCACTTCGACCGCAGGCTGCGCTGGGCGGCGGGTGCCTTCTTCGAGGTGGAGGACTTCCAGGAGGCGGACGAGAACCAGGGCTTCGACGGCACCTACGACCTGGCGCTGCGCGTCACCGGTCTTCCCATCTGGCGCGAGGACGAGAACGAGGAAGAGATGCTGCTGCTCGGCTTCTCGTACGCCCGCCGCTTCAACATCACGGATGTGATCAGCTTCGCGACGCGTCCCGAGTCCACCATTGCGCCCGTCCTGCTCGACACCGGCCCCATCCTCGACGCCGACAGCCTGGACCGCGGCGGCCTCGAGGTGGCCTGGAGCGACGGCCGGCGCACGGTCCAGGCGGAGTTCCTCTACACCCGGGTGAACCGGCCCCTGCTTCCCATCCTGGAGTTCTGGGGCGGCTACATCCAGGCGAGCATGCTCCTCACCGACGACGTGCGGCACTACGGCCGCCGGGCCGGCGCGTTCGGGCGCATCGTGCCGCGGCAGCGCTTCGATCCGCGAAACGACCACTGGGGAGCCGTGGAGGTGGCGGCCCGGATCTCGATGCTGAATCTGGAAGATGAGAAGATCAGCGGCGGGCGCCAGATCAACGGCACCCTCGGCGTGAGCTGGTTCCCCTACACGCGCGTGCGCCTGGCGGCCAACTACGTCCTGGCCCACCGCCTCGGCGAGGGCTTCGCCAACATCGTCGAGGCGCGCTTCCAGATCGACTACTAGCTGATGGCCACTTCCTTGAGCAGCGGCAGGTTGTCGAGGACCTTGCCGGCGCCGATGGCGACGGCCGTGTAGGGATCCTCGCTGCGCAGGATGGGAAGCTTCGTCTCTTCGCGGAGCAGCACGTCCAGGTCGCGCAGCAAGCTGCCGCCCCCGACCAGCATGATGCCGCGATCCACGATGTCGGCTGCCAGCTCCGGCGGCGTGCGCTCCAGGGTGAGGTGCACGGTCTCGATGACCGAGTGGATGGGCTCGAGCAGGGCCTCACGCATCTCTTCGTTGTTGGTTACCACCACCTTGGGGATGCCGTTCACGAGGTCGCGGCCCTTCAGCTCCATCGACATGGTCTTGGTCTGCGGCGACGCGCAGCCGATCTCCATCTTCACACCCTCGGCAGAGCGCTCGCCGATCAGCATGTTGTACTTGCGCTTGACGTAGTTGATGATGGCCTCGTCCATCTTGTCGCCGCCGGTGCGGATCGAGCGCGACGTCACGATTCCGGCCAGCGAGATGACCGCCACATCCGTGGTGCCACCGCCGATATCTACCACCATGTTTCCGGCGGGCGCCGTCACGTCCAGGCCCGCGCCGATGGCCGCGGCCATGGGCTCTTCGATGAGGAACACCTCGCGGGCGCCGGCCGAGAGTGCCGACTCGCGCACTGCGCGCTTCTCCACGCTAGTGATGCAGGGCGGCACGCAGATGACGATGCGCGGTCGCACCAGCTTGCTTCGGTTGTGCGCGCGCTGGATGAAGTAGCGGAGCATCGCTTCGGTGATCTCGAAGTCCGCGATGACGCCCTCCTTGATCGGGCGGATGGCGCGAATGCTGCCGGGCGTGCGACCTACCATCTCCTTGGCTTCGTGGCCCACCGCCAGCACGCGCTCCGCACGGCCGTGTGCATCGGAGGTCACGGCCACCACACTCGGCTCCGAGCAGATCATCCCCTTGCCCTTCGCGTAGACCAGGGTGTTGGCCGTGCCGAGGTCGATGGCGAGGTCGTTCGAGAAGAGTCCGGCGATGGAGTCGAAGATCATCCGGTGAACTCCTGTGATCCAGGGAGTGCGCGGGTCACTCCACCCATCGGCGATCCGGGCGCAGGAATTGAGCGAGAAGGGCCAGCAGAAAGAGGAAAGCCGCGGTCCTGGTGAGCGTCGTCACCGGACCTTCGGCCGGGCCGCCGAAGCGACCCCTGGGGTAGAGTGGCCGCATGCGAGCTCGCCCCCGCCTGCGCGCCGCCTTGTGCGTGCTCCTCTCCTCGGGTCTCCTGGCGGCCTGTCGCTCGCCGGACCCGCCGCTTCCTGGGGCCGCCGAGCCGGCCACCCGACGCAGCCTTCTGGAGGGCGACGTAGTGGGTCTCGTGGCTTCTAGAGGCGTCCACGCGTGGCGCGGGATCCCCTTCGCCGAGCCGCCGGTGGGGCCGCTGCGCTGGCGGGCCCCGCGCCCTCCCGAGCCCTGGGACGGGGTCCGCGAGGCCCTGGCCTTCGGCTCCGCCTGCCCCCAGATCGCCCTCCCAGGCGGGGGTTGGGACGGTGCCAAGGGGGGCGAGCCGACCGGCGACGAGGACTGCCTCAGCGTGAACGTCTTCGCGCCGGCCTTTGCGCCGGACGGGGTGCCCCGGGGTCGCAAGCGCCGGCCGGTCTTCCTCTGGATCCACGGCGGTGGCAACTCGATCGGCGACGCACTGGTCTACGACCCGAGCCATCTCGTGAGGTCCCACGACGTCATCGTGGTGACCACCCAGTACCGGCTCGGTCCCTTCGGGTGGTTCCGTCACGCCTCCCTGCGCGGCGAGGGGAGTACGGCCGAGGACCGCTCCGGAAACTACGGCACCCTCGATCTCGTCCGGGCGCTCCAGTGGGTGCGCGAGAACATCGCCGCCTTCGGGGGCGACCCGCGCAACGTCACGATCTTCGGCGAGTCGGCGGGCGGCACCAACGTCTACACGCTGCTGGTCTCGCCGCTGGCGCGCGGCCTCTTCCACCGCGCCGTCGTGCAGAGCGGCGGCCTGCACAGCCACACCCCGGCGGAGGCGGAGAACCCGCACGACGCGCCCGAGCCCGGCCATCGCGCCAGCTCCGGCGAGATCGTCGCCCGCTGGGAGCGGGAGTCGGGCTCCGAGGCGACACCCGAGTCGCTGCGCGCGCTTCCCCCGGCGCGGATCCTGAAGCTCTACGACGGCCACGGCGGAACCGGAATGCTCGACATGCCCCAGATCTTCCGTGACGGCTTCGTGCTGCCGGAAGATCCCTTCCATGAGGTGCTGGCCGACGGGCGTTACAACCAGGTACCCACGATCGTAGGAACCAATCGCGACGAGACGAAGCTCTTCATGTCGTTCGACCCGCGCTGGGTGCGCACGATCTTCCGCATTCCTCTCTGGCCCCGAGACGCACAGGCCTACGACCGCGCGGCCTACTACGGGAGCAGTAGCTGGAAGGCGCTCGGCGTGGACGGCCCCGCCGAGGCCATGCGAAACGCCCAGGGCCCCAGCGTGTGGGCCTACCGCTTCGACTGGGACGAGCTGCGCAGCCCGCTGTGGTGGGACCTGCCGACGCTGCTCGGCGCAGCCCACGCGCTGGAGATCCCGTTCGTCTTCGGCCGCTTCGAGCTGGGGCGCGCGGGCGGCTTCCTGTTCGACGCGGAGTCGGAGCCGGGCCGGGTGGAACTCAGCACAGGCATGATGTCCTACTGGGCGCAGCTGGCCTGGCAGGGCGACCCGGGCCGGGGTCGCGACGGGAGCTTGCCGCCCTGGAAGCCGTGGGGCGTCGACGGCGGCAGCTTCCTCGTGCTCGACACCGACGACGGCGGCGGCATCCGCATGGAGGACGAGCGATTCAGCGTCGAGGCGCTGGTGCAGGAAGCACTCGAGGATCCGCGCATCCGCGACGACGCTGCCCGCTGCGAGATCCTGCGCGGCATGGCCCGGCGGGCGCCCGGGCTTCCGATGGAGCGCGTGGACGCCATGCCGCCGTGCGTCGGGACCCCCGCCGCCGACGGCTAGGTCCGCATCCGTGCACGTCTACACCACCGCGCCCCTCGAGGACCCGCGCGACGTCCGCGCCGGGTTCCCGCGCTTGGAGGAGATCGGCTACGACGGCGGCTTCACCTTCGAGGCGAAGCACGACCCCTTCCTGCCCCTGGCCGTCGCCGCCGAGCACACCACCCGGCTGCGCCTGGGCACGGCCATCGCGATCGGCTTCGCGCGCAACCCGATGAATCTCGCCAACCTGGCCTACGGGCTGCAGTCGCTCAGCGCGGGCCGCTTCGTCCTGGGTCTCGGCTCCCAGGTCCGGCCGCACATCGAGCACCGCTTCGGAATGCCCTGGTCGAAGCCGGCCGCGCGCATGCGCGAGATGGCGCTGGCGGTGAAGGCCATCTTCGCGCGCTGGGAGGGTGAGGCCGAGCTCGACTTCCGGGGCGAGTTCTATCGTCACACGCTGATGATTCCGGCCTTCGACCCGGGGCCGAACCCTTTCGGGCCACCGCCCGTCTTCACCGCGGGCTTCGGTCCGCGCATGACCGAGGTGGCCGGCGAGGCGGCCGACGGCTTCTTCGCGCACCCGTTCAGCAGCCGCGAGTCCCTGCTCCGCAACACCCTGCCGGCGCTCGAGCGGGGCCTTGCGAAGAGCGGCCGCGCCCGGACCGACTTCGAGGTGGTCTGCGCCACCCTGGTGGTGACCGCCGATCGCGACGAGGACTTCGCACATGTCAAGCTCGCCGCACGCAAGCAGCTCGCCTTCTACGGCAGCACGCCCGCCTACCGACCGACCCTCGACTGCCACGGCTGGGGCGACCTTCACGGCGAGCTGAACCGGCTCTCCAAACTCGGCCGTTGGGACGAGATGGCCGACCTCATCGACGACGACGTGCTCGAGACGATTGCGGTCGTGGCGCCCCGCGGCGAGATCGCGGCCGCGCTGCACCAGCGCCTGGACGGCATCGCGGATGGGGTGAGCCTCACCCACAACCGGGCGCCCGATCCCGAGCTGTGGGCGGACGTCGTATCGGACTTGAAGCGGAGGGGGTAGACTGGGGTCTGCCGAACGAAGCGAGGATGGTGACCTGGCGCACGTACGCGACGTGGTTTGACGGCATATTGTGATCGAGCCTTGGCGCGTCAATTCCCGTCGGGGGGAAACATGAGAACGTTCTGGGCGGCACTTGGTCTGGCCGCGCTGCTCCTCACGGGCAGCTGCGCCGGCGACAGCAACGAGATCCGAGAGTCGCCCTGCGAATGGGGCGACAACCGAGTGGGCTGCGAGCACGAGAAGATCCAATGCGCCGACCCGCGCAACTGTTACTGATCGCGCTCCTCGCGCTCTCGGGCTGCTTCTCCAGCGGGCGCGACTTCCCCGCCGACCCGATCCCGACGCTGGCCGTGGGGACCACCACCCAAGCCGAGGTGCGGCGAGCCCTCGGCGAGCCCTGGCGCACGGGGCTCGAGGACGGCCAACGCACCTGGACCTACGGCGACTACCGCTACTCGCTCTTCGGCGACGCCAAGGCGCGCGATCTCGTGCTGAAGTTCGACCAGCGAGGCGTCCTCACCACCTACACCTACAGTTCCACCGAGCGCGACCTGCCCGGCCAGTAGCGCCGTCCCGCAGCAGACGGTGGGGCTAGGACGCGTTTGCCTCCGGCAGGGTGCGCGCGTGGAGCACGCCGAACAGCATCACCTGGGTGATGTGGTGGCCGAGTGAGCCCCCGGCGGCGCGCATGCGCGGCAGGAAGACGATGCACTCCACGACGTGGGCCACGAGCATGAGCAGAAAGACCCCGCGTGCGATCCCCTCCAGCGGCACGGGCGCCACGAAGGCGAGGGCGCAGTAGAGCCACACGATCCCGATGATGGTTTTGGGTGCCATGGGCACCAGTCTACGTCAGTTCGAAGGGTCCCGGGCCAGGAAGGCGTCCAGCTCGTCCATGCGGGTACGAAGGTCGGAGGTGCGTTCGCGCGCGCCTTCCAGGTGGGCGCGGTAGCCCTCCACCTGGTGCTGGAGGGCGGTCACCTCGCCCTGGAGCGCGATGTTCTGGGTCTTGAGCTGGGTCGTCTGCCAGGCCAGCCAGCCGGTGAAGACGCCCAGCAGCACCACGGCGGCGACCAGCCAGCGCGGCAGGCCCCGGTTCGGAGGCTGCGGGGTCTCGCTCTCCGGCTCGGGGCGGGTATCGACTTCGGAGATGGAGGAGACGGGTTCGGCCATCGCCGCAGTGTAGCGCCTACGACTGGATCACCAGCTTGGAGAGGCTGGTCTTGCGCAGGTTGGTCTTCTGGATGGTGCGCACCAGCTCGGCCACCTTCTCGGTGTCCGTCTCGAACGGGTTGTTGCAGATGACCCGAACGTTGAGCAGGTTGCCCAACCGGATATTCGACCAGTCCAGGTCGTACTGGATGGAGTTCTGCCGGGCCAGCTTGATGAACTCGCCGCGCATCTTGGCGCGCGTGTCCGGAGGCGGCTCGGTCTTCGCCTTGATGATTTCCTCGTCGGAGACGATGCGCTCGACCGCTTCGCGTCGTTCCAACAGGTAGTACAGGCCGCGGTTCAGCCGGATGTCGTGGTATTGCAGGTCCAGCATGAACACGCGCGGATCGCTCCAGGACAGGCCGCGCTTGTCCAGGAACGAGTTGATCATGCGGCGCTTGATCACCCAGTCGATCTCAAGCGAGAGCTTGTCCGGGTCCGTGTCCAGGCAGTCGAGCACGTACTGCCACTTTTCCACGGCTTCCTTGAGCTCTTCCGAGACCGGGTAGTGCTCGATGTACTTCTGGGCCATCTCGCAGTATTCGCGTTGGATCTCGATGGGCGAATACTCGCGGCCGTTGTCCAGGCGCAGGCGGCGCTTGCAGGTGGTGTCGTACGAGATGTCCTTGATGGCCTTCACCGGATTGCGCAGGGTGAAGTCCTTGTTGATGTAGTTGTCCTCGATCATCTGGAGGACGATGGCGCACGTGCCGATCTTCAGGAAGTTGGTGTACTCGCACATGTTCGAGTCACCCACGATCACGTGCAGGCGGCGGTACTTCTCGCGGTCCGCGTGGGGCTCGTCGCGCGTGTTGATGATCGACCGGTCGTTGGTCGTGGTGCCGGAGATCTTCTGGTAGATGTGCTGCGCGCGCTGACTGATGCAGTAGTGCACGCCTTCCTGTGTCTGGAAGACCTTGCCCGCGCCGGTGAAGATCTGGCGCGTCACCAGGAACGGGATCAGCTGCTCCGCCAGGTAGTAGAAGTCGACGTCGCGGTCGACGAGGTAGTTCTCGTGGCAGCCGTAGCTGTTTCCGACGAAGTCCGTGTTGTTCTTGAAGATCGAAAGCTTTCCGGCCACGCGCTCTTCGCGGATCTTCTCCTCCGCGTAGTCCTGGAGGTCCTCCAGGATGCGCTCGCCGGCCTTGTCGTAGACGATCAGCTGCTTCGGCGACGCGCACTCGGGCGTCGCGTACTCGGGGTGGCAGCCGGTGTCCTGATAGAAGCGGGCGCCGTTCTCGAGGAAGACGTTGAGGAAGTGCTCGGTCGTGATGAGCTTTTCGAAGAGAAAGCGAATCGCTTTCTCGACCGGAAGCGTCTTCCTCCCGTCCGGGGTGAAGATGATTCCGTACTCATTCTCGAGCCCGAAGATCCGCTTCTGCACGATTTCCGTCCGTAGACAGTTCGGCCCCGGGCGGCCGGGGCACTACCCGTCCAAGATACCCTTTAACTCATCGGCAGACAGGCGCCGGAACTTGCGGCCGTTGCGGGTGCGATCGAGCACCGCCGCTTCCAGGTTCTCGGGCGGCACCCGCTCCCCATTGGTTCCGCGCTCGAGGGTGTTGCGTCCCAGCCTCACCGCATCCCCGAGGGGCTGTTCGGGCGCGTAGTTGGCGTGAAGGTGACCCTCGAGGTTCTCCACGCTGCCGCCGATGACGCAGTAACCCTCGTGGTCGGTGATGCTGCCGTCGAACTGCACGCGGTAGATCGAGTTCAACTCGTGGCCTTCGAAGCGCGGATCGCCGACCTCGGCGACCACGATCTCCACCTCGAGCGGCTTCATCTGGGTCGTGAACACGTCGCCCATGGTCTGCGAGTAGGCGTTGGCCAGCGCCCTGCCGCGCACGTCGTCGCGGCTGTACGCGTAACCCTTCACGTCGGCGTAGCGAACGCCCACCTTCCGCAGCTGGTCGAACTCGCTGAACTTGCCGACCCCTGCAAAGCCGATGCGGTCGTAGATCTCGCCGATCTTGGAGAGACTGGCGGAGGGGTTCTCCGCCATCAGCAGGACGCCGTCCGCGTACTCGAGGGTGACTAGCGACTTGCCGCGGCCGATGCCCTTGCGAGCGTACTCGGCCTTGTCGGCCATGAGCTGTTCGGGAGAGACGTAGAACGGCATGGACATGGCGCGGCCCTCACTGGCGGGAAGCTTCGACGAGCGCGCGGTGCACGTCGGCGATCTCGGATTCGGGAACGTCCTCGATCCCTTCGGGCGTACACACCTTGACGATCGGGTAGATGCCGCGCTCCAGGTCTACGCCACCCGTGGCGCGGTCCTCGTCGGCCGCGGCGCGCAGCGCCTCCAGGCCGAGGCGCAACGCGTCGGTTCGGGAGAGCCCGTCGCGGAAGCCCTTCTTCAGCGTCTCCTTGGCGAAGATCCCACCGGAGCCGGTGGCGTCGAACTCGGTCTCCTCGTAACGGCCGCCCGTGATGTCGTACTTCCAGAGCCGGCCGACTTTGCGGCGCGTGTCGTAGCCGGCGAAGAGCGGTACCACCACCAGGCCCTGCATGGCGGCGGGCAGATTCTGGCGGATCATCTGGGAGAGCTTGTTGGCCTTGCCCTCGAGCTCCAGCGACTCGCCTTCGATCTTCTCGTAATGCTCGAGTTCGATGCCCAGGAGGCGCGCCATCTCGATGGCCGGGCCCGCAGCGCCGGCAATGGCGATGAGCGAGTGCGCGTCGGTGGCGAACACCTTCTCCACCTCGCGCGAGGCCACCTGGTAGCCGGCGGTGGCCAGCCGATCGCCGGCCACCATCACGCCGTCGGCCAGGCGCAACGCCAGCACGGTGGTGCCGTGGGGGGCTTCCACGATGGCCTGGCCGGCCTTCGTGGCCAGTTCGGCGAAGTTCACCTTGAGATGCGGATGATCGAGTTCGAGCATCTCGCTGAAGCTGGAGCCCTTGTACGTCTTGCGGAACGGCACCGCCAATCCCCCTTCCACGAATCGGCGTGGGATGCTTCCCGAGCCTCCTACTGGCCGCCGCGCTGAACGTAGTTCTTGACGAACTCTTCGGCGTTCTCTTCCAGGACCTCGTCGATCTCGTCGACGAGCGAGTCCATCTCCGCCTTGAGCTCTTCGCCCTTCTTCTTGAGCTTCTGGCCGCCTTCGCCGGAGCTCTTGTCCTGCGAATCGCCTCCGCCACCCTTTTGTTTCTGGGTCGTATCGGCCATGCTGCCTCCCGGTCGGCGGGCTAGGCCCGCAGGTTCTTCACCAGCTCCGCAGCCGTCGGCGAAGTCGAGAGAAGATCGTCCACGTGGACCTTCGAGCCCTTAAGCGGCTCCGCCATCAGGATCCGCTTGATGGGTTCGTCCTCGATGGCGAACGAGATCGAATCCCAGTTCACACCGAACACCTGGGGAGCGTAGCGCTTCAGGCACATCCCACGGAAGTAGGCCCGGGTGTCCTCCGGCGGGTGGTGGATGGCTCGGGTGATCGCCGCATCGTCTGTGATGCGTTCCACCTGGCCGCGTCGTTCCAGCAGGTTGTAGAGCCCCTTGTCCGGGCGGATGTCGTGGTACTGGAGGTCCAGCATCTGCGTCTGAGACGACTCCCAGTCCAGGCCCTTGCGCTCCATGAAGCTCTCGATCAGCGACTTCTTGATCACCCAGTCGATCTCGCGGGAGAGCTCCATGGGGTCTCGCTCCAGCGCCTCGACCACGTGCTGCCACTTGTCGAGCACGTCGCGGGTGATGGGGTCCACGTCGCGCGACGCGGTGTAGGTCAGGGCCAGATCCAGGAACTCCTTCTGGAGCTGAACGGCGGTCACCTTGGCGCCGCGGTCGAGCTGGATCTCGCGCTTGCACGTGGGGTCGTGGGAGACCTCCTTGATGGCGCGCACCGGGTCGCGCAGCGTGAGATCCCGCGTGATGGCGCCGTCTTCGATCATCGACAGCACCAGCGCCGTGGCGCCGTTGCGCAGGTAGATCGTGTACTCGCTCATGTTGGCGTCGCCCACGATCACATGCAGGCGGCGGTACTTCTCGCGGTCCGCGTGGGGTTCGTCGCGCGTATTGATGATGGGTCGCTTCACCATCGTGTCGAGCGCGACCTCGGTCTCGTAGAAGTCCGAGCGCTGGGCCAGCTGGTACTCGCAGGGCTGGGCGCGGTTCTCGCTGCCCACCTTGCCCGCGCCCGAGTACACCTGGCGCGTCACGAAGAACGGCATCAGGTGCTCCACGATCTGCTTGAAGGACGTACGGCGGTCCATCAGGTAGTTCTCGTGGGAGCCGTAGCTGTTGCCCTTGCGGTCGCTGTTGTTCTTGTAGACCAGCATCTCGGCGCCTTCGGGCAGGAGCGCCTGGGCTTCGCGACGGCTGATCTCCACAATCCGCTCCCCGGCCTTCTCGTGGATGACCAGGTCGCGGACGTTGGTGACTTCGGGGCAGGAGTACTCGGGGTGGGCGTGGTCGACGTAGTAGCGCGCGCCGTTGATCAGGGTCTTGTTGCGGGCGATGTTTTCCTGCTGGTTGGGCGTGTATTTCTCGCCCTCTACCTGGAACCCGCGGGCGTCGGCCAGGGGATTCTCCTGGTCGTAGTCCCACAGGATCTTGGCGTCGTGGTCCTCGCGGTACGCGTTGACCAGGAGCACGCAGCTCGAGATGGGATCGAAGTCGCGATCGTTGCGAACGGTGATCCCGTACTCGATCTCCGTCCCCATCACCTTGGGTACTGCCATGACTCCCCGATGGAGGGTCCGCCTGAGCGGGCCCTAGAGGTACTGCCCCGAAGTGATGTTCTCGATCTGGCGCTCGTCGCGGGTGATGCCGGACATCAGCGTGCGGACGTTGATGATGCGCTCACCCTTGCGGCCCGAGATGCGAGCCCAATCGTCCGGGTTGGTGGTGTTCGGGAGATCCTCGTTCTCCTTGAACTCCTCCTGCACCGCCTCGGTCAGGTCGGAGAGCTGGATGCCGCGCTCGCCGTGGTCGATCACCCGCTTCACGGCCTTCTTCTTCGCGCGCGCGACGATGTTCTCGATCATCGCACCGCTCGAGAAGTCCTTGAAGTAGAAGATCTCGCGCTCACCCTTGGCGTAGGTCACCTCGAGGAACTTGTTCTCCTCACCGGTGGAGTACATGCGGTCGATGGTGTCGACGATCATGCCATCCACGATCTTCGCCGGATCGCTCCCGTACCGCTCTTCGGCGTTCCGGTGGAACGGAAGGTCGGTGGTGAGGTACTTGGTGAAGATCTCGCGGGCGGCCGGGCCGTCCGGCCGGTTCACCTTGACCTTGAGGTCCAGGCGGCCCGGACGCAGCACGGCGGGATCGATGAGATCCTGCCGGTTGCTGGCGCCGATCACGATCACGTTCTTCAGGGACTCCACCCCGTCGATCTCGGACAGGAACTGCGCCACCACGGTGGCCTCCATGTCCGAAGAGATCCCGGAGCCGCGCATGCGGAAGAGCGAGTCCATCTCGTCGAAGAAGATCACGACGGGGACGTCCTCGTTGGCCTTCTCACGCGCCTTTCCGAAGACTTCGCGGATCTTGTGCTCCGTCTCGCCGACGTACTTGTTGAGCAGCTCGGGGCCCTTCACGTTGAGGAAGTAGGCCGTCGTCTCTCGTCCGGTGCGTGCCTCGATGCTCTTGGCCAGGCTGTTGGCCACCGCCTTGGCGATGAGCGTCTTGCCGCAGCCCGGAGGCCCGTAGAGCAGGATGCCCTTGGGCGGCGAGAGCTTGTGCTCCGCGAACACGTCCGGGTGGGTGTACGGAAGCTCGATGGCGTCGCGCAGCACGTTGATCTGCTGTTCGAGGCCGCCGATCCGGTCGTACGTGACGTCCGGGACCTCTTCCAGCACCACCTCTTCGACCGACGACTTGGGCATCTTCTCGAAGGCGTACTGGGTTCGCGTGTCGACCAGCAGCGCATCGCCCACCTTGATGCGCTCGTGGCGCAGGGGCGAAGACAGGCTCACCACCCGTTGGTCGTCCGTGTGGCCCAGTACGATGACGCGCTGGTCCTCGAGGACGTCGACCACCGAGCAGATCTCGCCGCGCGCGGTGAAGCCGGCCGGCTCCACCACGTTGAATGCCTCGTTGAGGACGACGAGCTGGCCCTCCTCGATCTGGAACGGATCGAGGTCCGGGTGCGCATTGCCGC
>CAXMOD010000066.1:0-2104 GCA_964194905.1 uncultured Desulfobacterales bacterium
GCTCGTGGCCAAGACGCCCAGCTGGGCCGAGACACTCTGGGTCTACTGGCAGCCGACCAACCAGGTCCTCTACAGCGTCGCCGGCCGCCTCACGCTCGAGACGTGGCGCGGCCTCTCGGGGCGCGCGCCGCCCGCGTTCGACGAACGGATCGTGCGGCTGCCGGCGTTCGTGGCGGCGCTCGCATCCGTGCTGGTGCTCGCCCTGCTCCTGGCGGAGTGGGGCTTTCCGCGCGCCGGCGTCGGGGCCGCCTTCCTGCTCGCCATCCACCCTTGGGCAATCCGCTTCGGCGCCGACGGACGCTCCTACAGCTTCGTGATCGGCCTGGCCGCGCTGGCGGCGCTGCTCCTGACGCGCGCTCTGCACAGCGGCGCGTGGTCGCGCTGGTGGCGCTACGGCGCCGTGGTCTTCGCCATGCTGTGGAGCCATCTGTTCTCCGCCTACCTGGTGGTGACCCTCGCCCTCGGTGCGGCGATCGCCGTGCTGGGCGGACCCGGCTCCGCTCGGACGAAGCGCGCGCAGCTGGGACGGCTGGTCGTCGTCAACGCCGCGGCCGTGATGCTCGTGGCGCAGCTGATGGCGCCGAACCTCGCGCAGACGGGCCAATGGCGCGGGATCTTCATCGGCGACGTGGAGACGGCGCACCTCACCCTGCCGGCCCTCGGTCACCTGTGGAGTCTCGCGTCGGTGGGCATGGAGGCCCGCGAGCCCGAGGTTCCGGAGCGCGCACCCGGCCTCTACCCCAGCCTGGCGGACGCGCCCTGGCGCTACGCCGTCGTGCTCGGCGTGATGCCCATCCTGTTCGCGCTGGGTGTGCTCAGACTGTGGCGGCTCGACGGCGCCCAACGCTGGGTGGCGCTGGGGCTCGCCTCGGGCATCCCACTCGCGCTGCTGTTCAACTGGATCAACCAGGACCAGTGGTACCCGCGCTTCGGCGCCTACTGGCTGCCGGTCACGACGGGCTTCGCGGTGCTCGGCCTCGACGTGCTCCTCGAGCGCCTGCACTTCCGAGGAGCGCGCGGCGCGCGCGTGCGCAGCGTCGGGATGGCGGCGGGGCTGGTCGCCTTCCAGCTCTTCGCGTGGCCACAGACGCAGGTCCACCTCACACGCCCGCACACGCCGTCGCGGGAGGTGGCGCAGCTGTTCGAGCGAGGGCTCGGTCCCGGACCGGGGCGCGGCATCCGGGCCGCCTTCGGCAACGTGGACGGCGACATCGTGATGGCGGCGTACGACCCGTGGCTGCGGGTGCCCACCGACGCCGCCGAAGTCCGTGCGCTGGTGAGCGAGGCACGCGCGGCGGGAGTGCCATTGGTGCTCGTGTACGGTCACCCCGACCGCAATCGCCGCACCCGACAGGACGCCATGCGGCTCTTCGACGACCGCACGCTCTTCCGGGAGGTCGCCACGCTGGACGCCATCGAGGTGGAGCACTTGATGAGGGTGCTGGAGCTCCGGTCGCCGGGCGGACGAGAGGAGCCCCACGGGGACTGATCCTCCGATTCCGTGCCACGCATGCGCAACTCGCGGCAACTACCCTCCATGAGGAGAGTGATGATGCGTAGCGTGATGCAGAAGACCGAAGAGATCGTGCGAAGCGGCGCCGCGCTGTACCGGGAGCTCGCCCTCTCCGCTCTGCGCCTGGTCCCCAGCCGGAGCTGAGCTCTAGGAGCCGTCCGCGGTCAAGCGCGTGGTCGCGGCGCGAATCGATGCCACGTCGGCGTCCAGCTCCTCCGGCTTTTGCGCCCGCGAGCGACGCGTCGCCATCAGCCGAGGCTCGTGGTATTTCACCCACGTCCGCGCCGCCAGCGCGATTGCGAAGAGCAGACAAACCGCTGCAAAAACGAGGAAGTCTGCTGGTCCTAGGCCCAGGACCTTGGGTCGGTACATCGTGGATAGATAGATGGCCTTGAGCAGGCCAGCTCCCATCAGGCTGGTCCAGCCAACCATGATGAGCAGGTCGATCAGCGGCAGAACGGGCACAGCAGCCTCCGCAGCCCCCCGCCCAAGGGGCCTTGGCCCATCCTACGGGGAATAGGGCCGATCGGTCAAATTACGGGGAATAGGGCCGATCGGTCAATGCGGGGCTCAGCCCGGGCCCCATCGCAG
>CAXMOD010000067.1:0-5909 GCA_964194905.1 uncultured Desulfobacterales bacterium
GAAGCGCATGAAGACGGCGACGATCAGCAGGCGGAACTGGTTGACCTCGAATCCCGCGAGCTCCTCGGGTCGGGTCTGTCCGGTGATGAAGATGCGCGTGGCCTCGGGATCGCGGCCGGTGGCCTGGAGCTCGTGAGCCACCGCTAGGGGCAGTCCCTGGTAGATATCGGCCCGGGTGGCGCGGGCCCCCTGCCGGATCTGGTAGGCCAGGTAGAGGACCGAGACGATCACCGCGATCGCCCCGACGAACTCCCCGAGATTGCCGAGATCCGAGAGGCTCACGACTCGCTTCGCCTACACCTCCGCGACGAAGCAGCCGGCGTTCTTCGGCACGCGGAAGACGCCCTCGGTGTCGATGATCTTCTGGATCTCCGACGCCATCACCTGGAGCAGGCGCTCGCGGTGGCTGCCGTCCTCGGGCAGCGGGTCGATGTGGTCCACCAGGGAGCTGGCGTAGTAGGCGAGGGCGGATGGCACGTCCGGGAAGACGAAGGCGTCGCTGCGCATCTTCAGCTTGGCTGACTGGAAGATCTCCTGCACCAGCGGCAGGTGGCCGAGGTGGAAGCTGCTGTAGACGGAGGCGGTAGCGCCGTAGCCGAGCTGCTTGGCCATCTGGTCGTGCAGGTCGATGAGACGGCGGCCGCTGTCGCCGGCGTTCGTGCCGATCACGATGCGGCCGTCCTCGCGCAGCACGCGGCGCATCTCGCGCAGCGCCGCGCGCGGGTCGGGCACGTGGTAGAGCATGTGGTTGGCCATCACGCGGTCGACGCTCGCGTCGGCCAGGGGGATGCGGGTCGCGTCGCCGCGGCACAAGCGCACGTCCAGACCGGCGCGGCGCGCCTGTTCCGACGCCTCGCGAAGCATGCCCGGGGACTGGTCGACTCCGATGATGTGCATCTGCTGTTGGCGCAGACGCGGATGCTGGGCACCGTGGCCGCAGCCCAGGTCCAGGAGCACCAGGTGGGGTCGGGGAATGAGGTGCTGAAGCAGCCAGTCGAAGTAGTGGCCGCGGTTCTCGCTGAAGCGTGCGTGGGTCTCGTGGCGCGTGCGCAGGCGATCGGCGTCGCCGTACTGGAATTCCAGGTAGTCGCGGCCGTGGAATCGTTCGGACAAGGGGGCCCTCCCGCCCGGGTGCCGGCCTCCCGCTTGCCGGCACTCCCATCCACCTTACCGCGATCGCGGTCGGCTGGCGGCAGGGGCTTGCGGCGACTAGGAATTTGAATAGACTGACTGGTCAGTTTAGTAGGAGTCTTCTTGACCCCGGCCACCGGAGCCCGCCCCCGCCGCCACGCCTCGCCCGAGGCGCGCCGGGCGCAGATCCTGGCCGCCGCGCTGCGTTGCTTCTCCGAGAAGGGCTATCACGAGGCCACCATGGATGACCTGGCCCGCGAGGCGGGTCTCTCCAAGGGCAGCCTCTACTGGCACTTCAAGAGCAAGAGCGAGGTCTTCGCCGGTCTCTCCGACGCCTACGCGCTGGAACTGGTCCAGGCCTGGGACGCCCTGGCGACGAGTCACGACGGCGGCACCATCGAGCTTCTCGGCCGGGTGGGCGAGCTGTCCATCGAGACCCTGACCTCCCACGGCGAGCTGCTGCGCGCGTGGGCGGAGTTCATCGTGCACCGCGAGGTGCAGGAGAGCTTCGCGGCCATCTACCGGGAGTCGCGCGGACGGCTCGGCGAGTGGATCCGCCGGGGGATCGACGCCGGCGAGCTGCGTCCGGTCGATCCGGAGTCGCTGGCCGCGTCGCTGACGGCGCTCGTCGAGGGGCTCCTGCTCCAGACTCTGGTGGACCCGGACTTCGAGGTGCGCCGTCATTGGCGCGCGGGTTGGACCGCGCTCGCACGAGGAATCGCAACATGAGATGGATTCGTGTGCCGCTGCTTCTGCTTCTGCTGGGTACCGGGATCCCGTCGGCCGCGGACGAATTCCCGCCGCTCTCCGAGGGGCCCGACGCGACCGAGATCGCCCGCAAGCAGGAGAACGTACTGCGCGGCGACAGCGCCTACATGGAGGCGACCATGACCATCGAGTCGCCGCGCCTGCCTGCTCCGCGCGTGGTGACCATGCGCAACTGGGACGACCGGCGCAACAAGCGCTCCTTCGTGCGCATCCTCGCGCCGACCAAGGACGCCGGAACCGGCTTCCTGATGAAGCGGCCGAACCTCTGGATGTTCGTGCCGAGGGTGGAGCGCACCATGCGCATCCCTCCGTCGATGATGCTCCAGTCGTGGATGGGCAGTGACTTCACCAACGACGACCTGGTTCGCGAGTCGAGCCAGCTCGACGACTACGACCACAACCTGCTGGGAGTGGATCCCGCCCCGCCCGGACACGAGGGCAAGCGGGCCTGGGTGGTGGAGTTCCTGCCCCACGAGGACGCGCCCGTCGTGTGGGGCCGCATCGTCTCCTGGATCGAGCAGGAGCACTACTCGCCGCTGCGCCAGGAGTTCTACGACGAGGACGGCGTCAAGCTGCGGGTCTTCGAGCTGGGCGATATCCGCGAGTCGCAGGGGCGCTGGTTCCCGCACCGCTGGTCGATGCAGCCGCTCGACAAGAACGGCCACCGCACCACGCTGGAGATTCGTACGATCCGCTTCGACGAGATCTTCGACGATTCGATCTTCACCACACGCAACCTCAAGAGAACGGAGCGCTGATGCTGGAGCTGCGGCTCGCGTGGCGGAACGTGTGGCGCAACCGGCGTCGCACGGGGCTGACCGTGGCCGCCACGGTATTCGCCGTGACGCTGGTGGTGGTGTTCGTGGCCATGGCCGCAGGTCTCCACGAGAAGATGATCGAGGATGCGGTGCGCCTGCAGTCCGGCCACGTGGCGGCCGCCGGGCGCGGCTACTTCGAGGAGCGCACCCTCGACCAGTTCCTGGAGCTCGACCAGGAGCTCTTCGACGAGCTCGACGGGGCGCCGGGCGTGCTCGGCTGGGCGCCGCGGGTCATCTCCTTCGGACTGCTCTCAAAGGACACCGACGCGCGCGGCGTCGGCGTGCTGGGGGTGGACCCGGAGCGCGAGAGCAGCGTCACCACCCTGGCGGGGCGGTTGAAGCGCGGTGACTTCGTTTCCGCCGAGGCCTCGCGGGGCATCGTGCTGGGCGAGCGCCTGGCCGACAATCTGGACGCCGACCTGGGCGACGTGCTGCTGCTCTTCTCCCAGTCGTATTCCCTGGAGACCGCCTACGACCTCTTCACGGTGGTGGGGGTAATCAAGTTCCCCGACATCACCATGGACCGCAGCGTGGCTGTGATCAGCCTGGCCGACGCCCAGGCCTTCTTCGCCTACGAGGGGCGGGCCAGCGAAGTGGCGGTGCTGGCGAAGGACGCCGACCACGCCGCCGCGGTGGCCGCGTCGCTGCGTACCGCGATCGACGGCGATGCCCAGGTGGACGTGCGCACCTGGGACAAGCTGATGCCCGACCTGGTGCAGTTCATCTTCATCGACGACGCGGGCATGTACATCATGCTGGTCATCCTGGTGGTGGTCGTGGGCTTCGGCATCCTCAACACCATCCTCATGTCGGTCCTGGAGCGCACCCGAGAGCTGGGCGTGCTCCTGGCCCTGGGCCTCAGGCCGGGCGCCGTGTTCAGGCTGGTGTACGTGGAGTCGCTGCTGCTCGCCGGGGTGGGTCTGCTGATCGGGCTGGCGATCGGGATTCCGATCGTCTTGTACCTGCAGGCCAATCCGATCCCGCTGGGCGGCGACCTGGCCCAGGCCACGGAGCTCTTCGGCATGGATCCCGTGATGACCTGGAAGCTGAAGCCGATGAACCCCATCGGTTCCTGCATCACCATCCTGGGCGTGGCGGCGCTGGCGGCCTTCTACCCGGCGCTGAAGGCCGCGCGCGGGCGCCCCGTGGACGCGCTGAGGAGCGTGTGATGAAGGACCTTCAGCGCCGCCTTCGCGAGGACGGGGTCTTCGTGCGCGCCGTGCTGCTGGCCTTCGAGCGCGACGCCTTCCTGCGCCGCATCGCCTGGCGCAACGTGTGGCGCAACGGGCGCCGCACCGTGGTGGTGGTGATCGCGATCGCCGTCGGCATTGCCGGCACCGTGCTCAGCATGGCGATCAACTTCGGCATGGTCGTCCAGATGGTGGAGACGGCCATCGCCACCGACCTGGGCCACCTTCAGATCCACGCGCGCGGCTACGAGGACGACCCGGGCCTGGCCCGCCGCCTCGACGACGGCGGGCGCATGGGCATCGCCGCGCTGGACGTCGCCGAGAACGTCACCGCGTGGGCGCCGCGCGTGCGCAGCGATGGACTCCTCACCTCGCCGCGCGCCAGCGCCGGCGTCTCGGTGTTGGCGATCGACCCGGAGCGCGAGGCCAGGATCACCGTACTGGCCGACTCGGTCACCCAGGGCGCGTACCTGGACGGCGAGAAGCGGCGCATCCTGATCGGCGAGGCGCTGGCCGAGCGGCTGCGCGTGAGGTTGGGCTCCAAGGTGGTGCTCTCGGCCACCGACGTCCGCGGTGACCTGGCCGGCGAGGCGTTCCGTGTGCGCGGTCTCTTCCGGACCCCCTCGTCCGAACTGAATCGCAGTACGGTCTACCTCCAGCTCGAGGAAGCGCAGCGGCTCTTCGCCATGGGCGACGCGATCTCCGAGCTGGCCGTGCGCACGGCCGACCGCGACCGCGTGGTGGGCCTCCAGCGCCATCTGGTGGAAGAGCTGGGCGAAGGGGTGGAGGTGCGAAACTGGGAGCAGCTGGCGCCCCTGCTGGTGTATTTCGTGGACATGTTCGACCAGATGGCGTGGATCGTTTACGCGGCGGTCTTCATCGCCATGGCCTTCGGCATCGCCAACGTGATGCTGATGTCGGTCTTCGAGCGCACCCGCGAGATCGGCGTCATCACGTCCATCGGAATGTCGGGCCCGCGCGTGGTGGCCATGGTCACCTGGGAGTCGCTCTTCCTGGTGGGCGTCGGTCTGGTGGCAGGGTTCGTCCTCTCCGCCACGGGCCTCTTTCTGCTGCGCGACGGCATCGACCTGTCGCGCTGGGGCGAGGGTCTCAACTCCATGGGCGTTCCCAGCACCATCGTACCGGTTGTGCGCACGAAAGACCTGGTGGCGCCCACGGTGGTGGCGGCGGTCACCGGAATCCTCGCAGGGCTCTGGCCCGCGGTTCGCGCCAGCCGGGCGCGTCCCGCCGAAGCACTGCGGCACGTGTAGGAGAGGAGAAGCATGGCGATCCTGGAGGCGCGGGGAGTCCACAAGATCTATGAGACGCGCGGCGTCAAGACGCCCGCGTTGCGCGGCGTGGACCTGGCGCTCGAGCCGGGCGAGTTCACCGTGCTCTACGGCCCGAGCGGCTGCGGCAAGACCACGCTCCTCAACCTGCTCGGTGCCCTCGACACGCCGACCTCGGGGAGCGTGTTCCTGGACGGGCAGGACTTCGCTGCACTCTCCGCCGCCGAGCGCGCCGCGCTGCGCCTGCACAAGCTGGGCTTCATCTTCCAGGCCTACAACCTCATTCCCGTGCTGACGGCGCGCGAGAACGTGGAGTTCGTCATGGAGCTCCAGAACGTTCCGGCCCACGAACGCAAGGAGCGCTCGGACTCCATCCTGGCGGAGGTGGGCCTCGCCGAGCTGGCCGACAAGCGGCCGATGGAGATGAGCGGTGGCCAGCAGCAGCGTGTGGCGGTCGCGCGCGCCATCGTGGGCGAGCCCAAGGTGGTGCTGGCCGACGAGCCGACGGCCAACCTGGACTCGAAGACCGCCGGCCAGCTCATGGACCTGATGGAGCGGCTCAACCTCGACAGAGGCGTCACCTTCCTCTTCTCCACCCACGACATGCTGGTGATCGGCAAGGGTCGCCGGCGCGTGCACCTGCGCGACGGCCTGGTGGTCGCCGACGAGCGCGAGGTGTGAAACGCCCGCTGCGGGCGGCGGCGGGGGGCGCG
>CAXMOD010000068.1:0-30045 GCA_964194905.1 uncultured Desulfobacterales bacterium
GCGGGTTGGGCATGGGCTCGCTGATGGCACCGGTGTTGGGGCTCGCCCTCGGCGTTTCGGCGGTCACAGCGCACCTCATGCAGGAGGTGGAACCGCAGGTGCGCCAGAAGCTGCGGGTGGTGATCAAGGAGGCGGCCACCCGGAGCCTGACCATCAATCCGGGCCACTTCCACGCCTTCGACACGCGTGTGGTGTACGCGGGCGGAGCGGCTCCGGACGGCGCGCTGGAGAGTGTGGTCATCTGGGACAAGACCAACCCAGGGCGTCCCTTCACGGTGTTCGCGGAGACAGGACAGCTCTTCTACGACGCAGAGAAGGCAGCCATCCGCCTGCGCCTCCAGAGGGGGGACATGCACTTCGAGCCGAACGAGGCGGGTCGCTATCACCGCCTGGCCTTCACCACGTTCGACTACGAGTTCGACGTGAGCGACCTCATGGAGAACGAGGCCGCGCGCCTGCGGCCGCGCGACATGTCCATGGCACAGCTGTCGCAGACTTACCAGTTGGTGAAGAACGCCTCCGAGTTCAAGGAAATCGCGAAGCTTCCCGAGAAACGAGCCAGGGCGTACCAGACCCAGATCCACCGTCGCTACGCGATCCCATTCGCACCGGTAGTCTTCGCCCTGCTCGCGGTACCGCTGGGCCTCCGCCGCGTGCGCGGCGCACGCTCGGCGGGCGCGCTGGTGTGCGTCGCCCTGGCGTTCGCCTACTACGCGCTGCTCTCCATGGCCGAGTTCCTTGGCGAAGAAACCAGCGTACCGCCCGTCCTCGCGCTGTGGCTCCCCAACATCGTGTTCCTGATGGTGGCGCTTCCCCTTCTGAACCGCGCACGGCGCGGAGAGACCTGAGGCGGGCGCGATGCCCGGGAACATCCCGGGGTTCCGGCGGCTCCAGCGCGACGGGGCGCTGCTGTGGGTGAACCCGCGCTTCGACGAGCCGGTTCGCGCACTCGACCTGCTGGATCCCGCGGCGCGCGAGCGCGCCTGGCGGGGCGCTGCGTCCGAGGGCGGACGCGGGCCGGCTGTTCGCCTGCCCCTCGCCAGCGGCGAAACGCTGCTGCTGCGCCGCTCGCTGCACGGGGGCATGCTGGGACCGATTCTGGGCGACCACTGGCTCACGCTGCGTCGCCCCCTCGCCGAAGTGGGAGTCACGTCCACGTTGCGCGCCGCGGGCGCGCCAGTGCCGACTCCCGTGCTGGTCCTGGGCTGGCGCAGCGCCCGACTGCTCTGGCAGGCCGCCGTCGGGACGATCGTGGAGGAGGACACCGTGGACGCCCGCGTGTTCCTCGAGACGGCGCCGGACTCGCGGGCTCTGCGCGAGGCGGCCTGCGCGGCCGGGCTCGCGGTGCGCCGCCTCCACGACGCGGGCGCACAGCACGCTGACCTCCACCTGGGCAACCTTCTCCTGCGCACCGGCTCGGGGGAACCGCGCGCGATCATCATCGACCTGGACAAGGCGCACCTCGTGGACCAGGTCAGCGCCGCTCGGCGCATGCGCGAGCTCATGCGCCTCTACCGCTCGGTGGTGAAGCGCCGTCTCCTGGATCGGCTGGGCCCCGATGGGGTGCGCCACTTCTTCGAGGCGTACGTAGGGAACGACCACCAGTTCGGGCGCACATTACTCACGCACCTGCCCCGCGAGCTGCGCCGGCTGCGGCTCCACGCACTGCACTACCCAAGCTCCCCGGACGCTTGACGGCGGCCCGCTCCCTCGCACAGACTGGCTCGCGTGCGTGCCATCGTCGTCGTCGCGCTCCTGCTCGCCCCCGCCTGCGCGGGCCCCGGCGAGTTGGAGTTCCTCACATCCCAGGAGACGCAGGCGCTGGGGCTGCCCTTCTCCGACGCGGTGCGCGCCGGGGACCTCCTGTTCGTCTCCGGGCAGATCGGCAACCGGCCAGGCAGCCTCCAGGTGGTGCCGGGCGGCATCCGCGCCCAGGCGCGCCAGGCGCTCGAGAACATCCGCGCCATCCTCGAGCGCAACGGCTCGGGCCTCCACCGCGTTGCGAAGTGCACGGTATTCCTCGCCGACATCGGCGAGTGGTCCGCCTTCAACGAGGTGTACGTCACATTCTTCCCCGTCCACCCGCCGGCACGCAGCGCCCTGACCGCCAGCGGCCTGGCGGTCGGCGCGCATGTGGAGGTGGAGTGCATCGCCCTGACCGGCCGCTAGGAGACGGAACCATGGACGTCCTCGAGCGCTACTTCGACGCGCTGCGCGCCCGGGACTGGGGGGCGCTGTCCGACTGCCTGGCCCCATCGGTGGAGCGCACGGGGCCCTATCTGGACACGGTGCGCGGACGCGACGCCTACGTGGCGTACCTGGCGCGGGTGATCCCCAGCCTCCCGAACTACGCGCTGACACTGCGCCGCCTGCGCCGCTTCTCCGACACGTCGGCCGTGGTGGAACTCTCGGAGACGCTCGACGTCCACGGGGTGTCCACGGAGTTCCCCGAAGCGCTCTTCTTCGACTTCGACCGCGACGGCCGAATCGTGCGCGTCGACATCTACATCAAGCAGCCGCCATCGGTGCCGCGGGACGACGCGCAGGCTTAGCGCCGGCCCCCGCAGAGACGCCCACGGGGAAAACCGTCAGGCGGCCGTCGTCTCCTCGCGAGTCGACACGGCGAACCCCTCGTCGATCGCCCTCTCGGGCAGCTCCGGCTTGCGGAACAGCTGCTTGCGGCGGAACGGACTCCAGAGGAGCTTCAGGATGTCGCGCTTGCGCATGTAGCGGCTGAACCGGCGCAGCAGATTGAAGGTGCCGATGGGCCGGGAGAAGATGCGGTGGGCGAACAGCAGCCTGTAGCCCTTCTGCCGCGCCTTGTTCACGACCTCGCTCGGCAGGACCGTGGGGTCGACGTCCGAGCACTTGAACCACTTGTACCAGTCGCGCTCGTCATCGATAATGCCCCGGGCCAGGTACTCGTGCCACAGAGGAGTGCCGCGGTAGACGCACAGTCGATTGAAGCCGAACGTGTCGAGCTTGAGTCGAGCGGCGAAGCGGAAGCTCTCGAGGATTTCCTCCACGGTCTCGTCGGGCGAGCCGACGAGGAAGAACCCGTGCGCCGTCCCGATGCCGTGCTTCTTGCACTCGTTGACCGCGTGCTCGATCTGCTCGAGGGTCTGCTGTTTCTTGAGTCGGTCCAGCACCTTCTGGCTGCCGGACTCGATGCCGAACATCAGCAGGTCGCAGTTCGCCTTGCCCATCAGCTCGAAGCGGTCCACGGCGACCGAATCGACGCGGCCTTCACAGCCCCAGCGGAATTCGAGCTTGCGCTCGATGATCCCCTCGCAGATCTCGGTGATGCGCTTGCGCTTCAGCAGAAAGTGGTCGTCGGTCAGAGTGATCGACCTGTACCCTTGATCGCTCAGCTGTTGCATCTCTCCGAGCACGTGCGCGGGGGAGCGATCCCTCCACTTGCCGTTGGCGAGTGCGGGAATGTCGCAGTAGATGCAGGGGAACGGGCAGCCGCGCGACGTCTGCATCGTGCAGAACTTGTCCCGTGAGAGCACTGCCGGCACGTCCAGCGGCATCGATTCGACGTAGTCGATCGGCAACGACTCGCGGTCCGGGTAGGGGTACTTGTCGAGGTCCCGGAGGATCGGCTGACTCTGGTTCTGCACTATCTCTTCGCCCGACCTCCAGGTCAGGCTCGCCACCTGGCCCGGATCGTCGAGATTCGCGAGAAACGCCGGAAGCAGCTCCTCGCCTTCGCCCGCACCGATGCAATCGATCGCTTCGCAGTCGGCGAGAATCTGCGTCGGATTCATCGTGGCGAATACGCCACCCGCAATCAGGGGCGTGTGCGGAGCGACTTTCTTTAGGCAGCGCGCCATGCTCTTGGCGGCGTCGTAGGAGGTCGTCGACAGGAAGGAGATGGCAATCGCATCGGGGCGCTCTTCGGCGACCAGCCGAGCGATCTGCGGCTCCTTCATCTGCGGGTGGCAGGTGTCAAACATTCTCACGTCGTGGCCGTGCTGCCGCACGACGGGCGCGAGGGTTTCGATGCCGAGCGGTGGAAAGGCCAGGACGTCGATCCGGCCATACCCGTTCCCTTCGCGCGACCGGTCTCCGTTCGACGGCAGGACGGTGTAGAAGTCCTCGTCGCGGACGTAGATCAAGAACAATCTCACGGCGCGGAGGGTAGCGCGAGTAGCGCCGCCGCGATGGTCGCGGCGGACCAAACGTCGAAATCGGCGACGAGGCTCCGCTGGCGCTCCCGCTCCTCCCGAGCCGATCCAGACGCTCCCTCAGCTGCACAGGAGAGCCTTCTCCAGTCGATCCCGAGCCTCCTGTCTGGAGCGAATGCACTAGCGCAGGCGCGCCTCCACCAGGGCCAGCAGGCGCTCCCCCTCGAGCACGTGCAGGTCGATGGCCAGCACCCGCACGTCGGCGTCCCCCGCCCACGGAGGCAGGATCTTGACGGCGTCCTTCTCCGTCGTGACCCAGAGCGGCGCTTCGCGGGCCAGGCCGTCGAGATCGCCCGGGCGATAGCGGTGATGGTCGGGGAAGGCTCGAACGGCGCCGACGCGAGCGCCGAGACCCTCGATCGTGTGACGCACCGAATCCGGGTTGGCGATGCCCAGCAGCAGGCCCACGTCACGGCCGTGCAGCACCGCCGGTGATTCCAGCGAGCCGCCCGCCAAGGGCCGCAGCGCCGTGGGATGCCTGCGCGCCGCGAAGCGCGGCGCCTCGGGCGCCAAGCGCCCGAGCAGCTCTTCCTCGTCCGGATGCAACGGACCGTCCACAACCAAGACGACGTCCGCGAAGCGAAGCGCCCTCGCAGGCTCACGCAGCGGACCGCGGGGCAGCACCTTGCGGTTTCCGAAGCCGAGCGCCCCGTCCAGGACCACCACTTCCATGTCGCGCGCGAGGCGGTGGTGCTGGAAGCCGTCGTCCAGGACCAACGTGTCGGTGCCGAACACCGCCACCGCACGCAGCCCCACGACGGCGCGATCGGCACCGACGAGCACGGGAACCCCCGGGGCGTGGGCGGCCAGGAGGAGCGGCTCGTCGCCGCCGGCCACCACGTTCGCGCGCACGTGACGGCCGTCGGAGACCACTCGCACCGGCTCGCGGCCCGCACGCGCGTAACCGCGCGTGGCAAGCGCCGTCTTGGTCCCGCGCCGGTGCAACTCGCGCGCCAGCCACGCCGCGGTGGGCGTCTTGCCCGAACCGCCGACGGTGATCCCACCCACGCTGACCACGCGGCACGAGAGCCGCCGGGGCTTGCGCCAGCGCGTCCACACGCTGCGATGGAAGCGCGCGCCCAGCGCGTAGAGCCAGGACGCCACGAGCAGCGGCGCAAGCGCAATCCGCCGCCGGGTGCTCTCCTCGCGCCGGTAGAGCCAGGCACCCCTCATGCCGACAGCACCTCCTCCACCAACGCGGCGCTGCGCTCGCTGGCGCCGCGCGCGGGTGCGAGGGCTTCGCGTCCGGCGGCGCCGCGGCGACGGGACGCGGCGGGGTCGGCGAGCGCCGCTTCGAACGCCCCGGCGAGCCCCTGGGCGTCCACCTGGGCGCAGGCGCCCGAGGGCACGAGCAGGGCCAGAGCGTGGCTCACGTTGTCCGCGTGCGGACCCATCACCGCCGGGCAGCCCGCCTGCACGGGCTCGAGCACGTTGTGTCCTCCGCGCGGCACCAGCGATCCGCCCACGAAGGCGAGGCTCGCGCGCCCGAAGAGCGACGACAACTCCCCCACACTGTCCAGGAGCAGCACGTCGCCGTCGGCGAGGGGCAGGTCGCCCAGCCGGCTGCGCCGCCGCACGGGCCGGCCGGCGGCGCGCACCGTGTCGGCGACGGCGTCGAAGCGCTCGGGGTGACGAGGCGCCAGCAGCAGGAGGCCCGGCCGACCCGAGGCGCGCGCCGCCGAGAAGGCAGCGAGCGCCGCCTCCTCCTCCCCGGCGTGGGTGCTCGCGGCCACCAGCAGCGGGATCTCGCCCAGGGCGGCGAGCAGGGCGGAAGCCGGCGGCGGAGCGTCGCGCGGCTCGAGCTTGAGATCGCCGGTCACGCGCACGCGCTCCGGCGGAACCCCGAAGCGCACCAGACGCTCGGCGTCGGCCTCCGTACGTGCGCCCACCGCCCGCAGCCCGCGCCCCGTCTCGCGCGCAAAGCGCCCGGCCCGTTGCCAGCGCCGCAGAGACCGCTCGGAGAAGCGCGCCGAGATGGAGACCACCGGCAGCCCGCGCTCTCTCGCCGCGCGGATCCAGAACGGCCACAGCTCGTTCTCGATCATCACGAGGGCACGCGGCTGCGCACGGCCGAGGGAGACGCGCACCGACCACGGGTGGTCCAGGGGAGCGAGCGTAGCGGGAACCGCCGGGAAGGCGTCGCACAGCATCGTGCGCCCCGACGTCGTCTGAGCGCTGGCGCAGAGCGGGTGGCCGTTCGCGATCAGGCGCTCCATCAGCCGGGAGGCCGCCAGCACCTCGCCGACGCTGGCCGAGTGCACCCAGACCGCACCGGGCGCCGGCGGCGTCTCGAAGCTCGCTCCGAGCCGCTGGCGCAGCCCCGCGCGCAGGCGCGGGCGCAGGGCCAGCAGCGCTGCGCCGGGCAACGCAGCCGCGAGTGCGACCAGGGCCGCGCCGCTATGCGCCAGCGGACCCATCCAGCATCTCCTCGGCGATCTCGGCCGCCCGCTCGGCGGCGCCTCCCCCGCCCAGCCGTGCCCGTACCTCGCGCAGCGCGGCGACCTGCGCCGCCCGCGCCGGCCCGTCGAGTAGCGCGAGCAACGCCCCCGCCACGGCTTCGGGGTCCGTGTCTTCCTGCAGGAACTCGGGAACGATGGGGCGGCCGGCGATCAGGTTGGGCATGGCCCAGGCGGGCACGCGGATGAGCCGGCGGACGATGAACGCCGACAAAGGGTTGCCCCGGGCCAGCACGACCATGGGTACCTCGAGGAGCGCCAGCTCGACCGTCGCGGTTCCCGGCTTGGTGACCGCCACGTCCGCCGCGCGCATCAGTGCGTGCGTGTGACCCTGCACCAGGTCAACGCACATTCCCGACGGCAGGCCGGCCCGCGCCAGTTCCGGCTCCGCCTGCTCGCGCCGGAGCGACGGCGCGAGCGCGATGGCGTAGGCCGGCCGTGGATCACGAGCGTGGAGCGCGCGGGCCGCCGCCAGGTGCAACGGGAGGCAGTGGCGCAGCTCGTAGCGCCGGCTTCCGGGCAGCAGCACGACCAACGGCCGCTCCGGGTCCAGGCCCAGGGCCCGGCGTGCCTCGTCGCGCTTCGCCTCCGAGTTGGGCTCACCCAGACGGTCCACCAGCGGATGCCCGACGAACTCCGCGTCCAGGCCCGTGCCCGCGTACACCTCCGGCTCGAACGGGAAGATGCAGGCGAGGCGGTCCACGCGCCGCGCGATCTTGCGGATGCGACCGCGGCGCCATGCCCACACCTGCGGGCTCACGTAGTAGAGGATGGGGATGCCCGCCCGTCGCGCATGCCGAGCGAACGGCAGGTTGAAATCCGGCGAGTCCACCAGTACGACCAGATCGACCGCCTCGCGGCGCAACGCTCGGGTGAGCCTGCGCCAGGCGCCCACGATCCGGTTGAGGCTGCCGAGGACCTCCACCAGGCCACCGACTGCCAACTCACTCTGGTGCACCGTCAATTCGACGCCCGCCTTCTCCATCTCCGCGCCGCCGATCCCGATGGCGCGCAGGTCCGGCCGGCGAGCCCGCAGCGCCTCCACGAAGGCCGCAGCATGCAGCTCCCCCGACGCATCGCCAGCCGACACGAGGACGGTCGTCATCGCAACGCGTCGACGTCGGGCATGGCCTCGATCACCCGCAGCGCCGTGCGGAGCGCCGAGAGCGCATCCTGCGCGGACACCACCGGATCCTTGCGCTCGCGCACCGACACGACGAACGCACGCAGCTGGGCTGCCAGTGCATCCTCGAGATCGAGAGTGAGCTTCTCCATCTCGATCCGCGGCGTATCCTGCCCCTCCTGCGCCACCCGGCGGAAGATCACTGCTGCACGCTCGAGGAGGTCGATGGAGAAGTAGCCGTCGTGCTGGAAGAACCGGATCTTGCGCATCGGGGTCGGGGATACGCGGCTGGCGGTGACGTTCGCGACGCAGCCGCCGGCGAAGCTGAGACGCGCGTTGGCGATGTCCACCTTGTCGGTCAGCACCGGCACGCCGACAGCCTCGACGCGCTCGGGTTCCTCACCCACCAGACGCTGGATCAAGTCGATGTCGTGGATCATGAGATCGCGGACCACGTCCACATCGGTGGAGCGCTCGGGAAAGGGCCCCAGACGGTGCGCCTCCACGAACAACGGCCGATGAGTGTGGGTCATCACCGCCTGCAGCGCGGGGTTGAAGCGCTCCAGGTGCCCCACCTGGAGCACGCGGCGGTGCCGGCGCGCCAGGTCCAGGAGGGCCTCCGCCTCCTCCAGGTGCGTTGCGACGGGTTTCTCCACCAGCACGTCCACTCCCGCGTCGAGGAGGTCGCGGGTCACGTCGAAGTGGCTGACCGTAGGCACCGCCACGATGGCGGCGTCCGCATGGCCCACCAGCTCCCGGTGGTGTGTCCACATGGGCGCGCCGAGTCCGTCGGCGGCGGCCGCGCGCCGCTCGGCGTCCACCTCGACCCCACCCGCCAGCTCCACGCCCGCGTCCGCGCGCCCCAGCTCGCCGACATGGCGCAGATGAAGCCGGCCCATGTAGCCCGCCCCGACCACCGCCAGGCGTACCGGCTTCACGACGGTCCCTCGGGCGGCACGCCCACGACGGCGATGCCTTGGGTGTCGGCCTCGCGCACCACACTCGGCCGATCCAACACGACCGTGCGTCCGGCCTCGAAGAAGATCGCCCCGGCGCCGGCCGCGGCGAGCACCTTCAGGGTGTCGAGGCCCATCGCCGGCATGTCGAAGCGCGGGTCCTGGCCCGGCTTGGTCACCTTCACGACTACGAGTCCGCCGCCGGGCGCCAGCTGCCCCGCGCGCGCGATCGTGGCATCGGTGCCCTCGATGGCCTCCACCGCCACCACGGCGCGGTCGCGTACGACGACGCACTGTCCGATGTCGTGCTCGCCGAGTGACCGCGCGACCGCCCAGCCGAAGGCGACGTCGGCCCACTGCGCCGCGCTCGGTTGCACGCTGCCGAGCGGCCCGGCCCCGGCGAACAGATCCGGCGCGGCATCGGGCTGGTGCAGCAGCGTGATGCCCTCACGCTCGAGCTCACCGGCGAGCGCACCCTGGATGCTGTCGTCCTTGCGGTCCCCTAGACGGCGCAGAGCGGCCATCGCGCGCTCGTCCAGATGAAGAGCTGCCGGGTCGTAGAGGTGGGTCTTCGGGATCTTGCCCACCACGACTGCACGCTCCACGCCCTGCTCGGCGAAGACGTCGACCAGCCGCTGGAGCTGGCCGAGAGCCACCCATTCGAAGACGTCGGCGTGCGCCTCGAGAGCGGGATCCGCGCCACCGCGGATCCCCACGGCCACCACCCGCTCGCCTCGGCGGCGGGCCTCGCGGGCGACTTCCAGCGGGAACCGCCCCTGTCCGGCGAACAGACCGAGGGTCGCAGTGAAAGACATGTCGGAAGCCAGCCTAGCGGAGGAACCCGCGCTCGGACGTCTCCAGGAACGCGAGCAGCCGCCCCACCTCGACCGAGTCGCCCAGCTCGTCGCGCACGCGCGTCAGGGCCGGATCGAGGCGCAGCTTGGAGTGAAGGAGCAGGTGGAAGGCGTGTTTGACGCGGCTCATGGCCTCCGGCGAGAATCCCCGTCTCTTCATGCCCACGACATTGAGCCCCACCCAGCGCGCGCGGTCTCCCGCCACGATGGAAAACGGCGGCGCGTCCCGCGACACCATCGAGTTGGCGGCGGTCATCGTGCTCTCGCCCACGCGGGTGAACTGGTGCACGCCGGTGTAGGAGCCGAGCACCGCGTGGTCCTGCACCGTGACGTGTCCGGCGAGCCCGGAGAACGCACCTACCGTGACGGAAGAACCCACCTGGCAGTCGTGGGCGATGTGGGCGCCGTTCATCACCAGATTGTCGTTTCCCAGACGCGTGCAGCCGCCGCCGCCGGGCGTTCCCACGTGGATGGTGACGTTCTCGCGGATCACATTGTCCTGGCCGATGGCCAGGCGCGTGGTCTGCCCGGCGAAGCCGCGATCCTGCGGCTCGCCGCCGATGCACGCGAAGGGTGAGATGCGGGTCCGGGCGCCCACACTGGTGTGGCCGGACACGACCACGTGGGAGTGCAGCACTACGCCCTCACCCAGCTCCACGTCCGGCCCCAACACGCAGTAGGGGCCCACACGAACGTCGTGGGCGAGCTTGGCCCGCGGATCGACCGCGGCGGTCGGATGGATCTCCCTCACCCGTGTTCAGCTCTTCTTCTGGTTGAATTTCTCGATCACGGAGTCCGTGATGTCGAGCGCTTCGCGCGAGTAGAGCAGGCCGGGCGCAGCACGTTCGACGATCAGGGTGAAGCCCTGATCCCGACCGAGCGCCTGGACTACGGCGATCATCTTCTTGCGGAGCGGTCCGACGATCCGCTCCTCGTCCACCTTGAGCTTGCCCTCGAGCTCCTTCATCTCCGACTCGATCTCGTTCTTGAGTTCGACGAGGTCGAGCTGACGCTGGTAGAGCGCATCCTCGGAAAGGACGAACTTCTTGCTCTTCAGCTCCTCCTGGAGCTCCTTGAAGCGCTCGATCCGCGGCTGGACCCTGCCCTCGGCATCCCGCTGTTTGCGCGCGAGCTCCTCGCGCGCGGCTTTCCCCTCGTCCGTGGAGTTGAGCGCCTGGTTGAGATCCACGATCGCGATCGTGACCGGGTCGTCGGTCGCGGCCGTACCCCAGGAGAGCACGGCGAGCAGACCGAGACCAATGAGCGGCTTTGAAAGCTTCATGTCGTTCCACCTTTGCGCGGCACGCCGCGCTAGAAGTTGGCCCCGCCGACGGAGAACTCGAACACCTGCTTGTCCTCCACCTCGAGGGCGTCGAGAGGGATTCCGATGAACGCCTGCAACGGGCCGAAAGGCGAGAACCACAGCGCACCAATGCCGGCCCCGTGGCGCCATTTGCCGATCTCCCAGATCTGTTCGTTCTCCGCGAAGGAATTGCCCGTGTCGTAGAACACGATGCCCATCAGACCCAGCGTGTCCGAGATCGGAAATCGGTACTCGGCCGTGAGCGAGATGAACTTGTTGCCACCGACCACGTCCGTCTCTTCGAGGTCGTCGAAGTCGTCGATATCCTCATCCCGGATGCTGTTGCAGACCCCGTTGCTGTTGCCGCCGTTGAACCCGAAGGTGTCGTCGCACACGGCGTCCAGGTTGCCGGCGCTGTCGATTGCGACGCTTCGCCCCACCGCGAGGAACTCGTTGCCGAGGCCCAGGAAGCCCGTGCGCCGCAGGATCGACCGGCGTGGTCCGACGGAGCGGGCCCGGAATCCGCGCAGCTGGAACGGCCCCAGCCCGCCCAGAAAATAGCGCTCGGAGAGCGGCAGGGTCAGGTCGGGATCGATGTTCTCCAGTGTGTCGAGTTCACCGCTGGGGGCGATGAGGCCCAGGCTCAGGGGATTGTTGTAGTCCGTGACTTCATTGAACGGGAACGAGTATCCGGCGCGCGCCGCGAACATGAAGGTGGAGCGGTCCTGGAAGAACGGCCACCACTCCGGGGCCCGATAGAACTGCTGGATGCGCCCCTCCATGCGCAGGAAGCGGGAGAAGCCGCCGAGGCCCGCGGCGCCGCCGGACAGCGCCCACTGGCCGCCTGCGGTGGGCGCGACGCGGTCGTTGCGCGTGTCGCCGCGCAGGGTGAGACCGAGCAGGCTGGTGGTGACCTGTTCGGAGAGGCTCTGGCGGAAGATCACGGACGCCTGATTCGAGAAGGCGTCCTCATTCACTTGGCGGCTGGCAAAGCTGTAACGCATGAAGCCGCGCTGGCTGCCCTCCAGGTTCAGCGCGTGACCCAGTACGAGATCGACCCCGAACTGCTGCTGGTCGAACGACTCGAACTCCACCTGGGTGAAGAACACCGTGGCGGCGAGGCTGAAGTCGCTGCCCAGGAAGTACGGGTCGCTGAACGAGGCGAACACGCGCTGGGACCGCTGCCCCCAGTCCACCGCCAGCTGCGCGCCGTAGCCGAGGCCAAAGAGGTTGGTCTGGGACAAGCTGGCGGTGAGGACGAAGCTGTCCTGCGACGAGAAGCCTGCGCCGAACGAGAGCGAGCCTGTGGGCCTCTCCACCACCTTCACATCCACGTCGATCTGGTCCGGGTAGTCCGTCGGCGTCGGCTCGAAGTTGACCTCCTCGAAGAAGCCCAGGGATCGGATGCGGGCCTCGCTGATCTGGAGGGACCGCGCGGAGTAGAGCTGGCCTTCCACCATCTGCATCTCGCGACGGATCACCGGGTCGATCGTGGTGGTGTTGCCCTCGATGTTGATCTTCCGAACGAAATAGAGCGGACCCTTCTCCACCTGGAAGCTCACGTCGATGCGCTTGTCGCCGCTCTTCAGCTGGGTGACGGGATCGACGCTGGCGAAGTAGAAGCCGCGGTCCGTGTAGTGGTGCGTGAGGCCTTCCACGTCGCCGCTGAGGAACGAGCGGTTGAAGACATCGCCCTCCTTCAGCAGCAGCGAGCTCTTGAGGGCCTCGATGTCCGCCGTCGAATCGCCCTCGAGATCGATGCTGCCCACCTTGAACTCGTCCCCTTCGAGAACCTCCACCGTAACCACGAGGCCCTCTACCAGGGGATCGACACGGGGGTCGAGCACCTCCACCTGCACGTAGCCGCGGTCGGCGTACTTCTGCTCCACGCCGCGCAGGTCCTGGCGGAAGACGGGCTCCGAGTAGGTGCCGGATCTGTCCAGGAAACGCGTGGCGTGGGAGTACCATTTCCAGACCTTCGTGCGCATCCCTCGACGCAGCTCGTCGTCCGTCAGCGCGGTATTGCCCTCGAAGTTGATCTGGATGAGGCGGAGCTTCTTGCCCTCGTCGACGGTGAAGTGGACGGCGACGGCGTTTCCGGTCAGCGTCTCGATCTCGTGGCCGACGCCCGCCAGGTAGTAGCCCTCGGCGCGGTACAGGGCCTCGATGCGCTGGGCGTTGTCGTAGAGGAGGGGATAGTCGAGGGTGGCGCCGGTGGTGAGCGTCAAGGTGTCGCGGATCTGGTCGCCGTCCACCTGGTCGTTGCCGGTGATGGTCACCTGGCGCACGACCGGGTTCTCCTCCACCTCGAACGTGAGGATGCGACCGTCGATGCTCTCGGAGGACGAGACGCGCACGTTGCGGAAGAAGCCGAGCCCGTACACCTCGCGGATGTCCGAGGCCACGCGCCGGGCGTTGTAGGGTGTTCCGGAGCGGGTGCTGATGCGCGCCAGGATGGCGTCGGTCTCGATGCGCCGGTTTCCTCGGATGCGCACCTCCGCGACCACGTCCGTCTCGTCGGCGGTCTCCGGATCGGCCAGGAGGTCGAGGGAAGTGACCAGCCGGAACGTCACCACCACGCCGTCGTCCCCGCGCTCCGTCTCTACGGTGGCGGCGGCAATCCCGGCCAGCCCGCGCAAGCGCTCCAGGTCGCTGCGCACGGCGGAACTCGAGTAGGGGCGACCGGGCTGGGTGGAGAGATCGTCGCGCACGCCTCCGGTGAGGTCTTCGGCGCCGATCAGGCGCACTTCGGCCACCACGGCCGAGGGAGTGGCCGTCACGACCGACACCACCCGTTCGGAAAGCTCGTTCACCCGGTCGAGCAGCTCGTCCTCGCCGGACGCCGTGAACACCATCGTCTTGCTGGTGAACGCGCTCTGCACCGGCGTGATCCGCACGTCCAGGCTGAACTGCCCCGCCAGCTCGGTGAGGCTGCCCGCCACCACGTAGTCCGCTCCCACGTCACGGGCCATGGTGCGCAGCGCCTCCTCGGCCATCTGGCCGGCGGCGTAGCCCACCATCGCTTCGCGCACGATCACGGACTCGACCACGCGCACCTTGCCGCTGGCCTCGAGGCGGGTCTCCAGCAGATCGACGAGGGCGGTCTCCAGGTAGTCGAAGCCGCCGGCGCTGTGCACCTCGAAGGGGAGCAACGCCACCACCACCTTCACCGGATCGCCACCCTGCGCGCGAGCCGGCAGCGCCACCGCCGCCACCAGGCACAGGGCGGCGAGGCTGCTGGCGAGCAGACGACGAATCGCGTGCAAGGGGTCCCTCCGCGGAGTCGGGGACACGGCGAGCGGCACCCGCGGGCGCAGCAGCCCGATTCACCCCACCTCGACGGGCCCGATTCTAATGGCGGCTGGAACCCGTGGCAAGCCCCTGCTGGAGCCGATTTCTCTTTTGTTACGCAGACTTGAGCTTTGAGTCGCGCACTTCCGGCGGCGTCGGCTGCGCTTCCGCCAGGCGGCCGTCCCGCAGCACGACCGCCCGGCCCAGGCGAGCCGCCAGGCGTTCGTTGTGGGTGACCACCACCAGGGCCGTTCCGCGGGTGCGGTTGAGTTCCAGCAGCAGGTCCTCCATGCGCTCGCCGGTAGTGGGGTCGAGGTTGCCCGTCGGCTCGTCGGCGAGCAGGACCGGCGGGTTCAGGACCACCGCGCGAGCCAAGGCCACGCGCTGGCGCTCGCCGCCGGAGAGCTTGCCGACCTTGTGGTGCAAGCGCTGCTCGAGTCCCACTTCCACCAACACGCCGCGGGCGCGTTCGCGCATCTCGTCGAAGCCCAGCCCCCGCAGCAGCCCCGGCATCATGGCGTTCTCGAGTGCGTCGAACTCGGGCAGCAGATGGTGGAACTGGAAGACGAAGCCGAGGCTGCGGTTGCGGAACGACGCCATCTCGGCCGGCGGGCGCCCGAAGGCGTCCTCGCCCCCGAAGCGCACGCTACCTGCGGTCGGCCGGTCGAGGGTGCCCAGGATGTGGAGCAGGGTCGACTTCCCGACCCCCGACTGTCCCAGGATTGCCAGACGGTCGCCCTCGTCCATGCGGAGGTCGACTCCGCGCAGCACCTCGATCACGCCCTCCCCCGTCGGGAAGGACTTCTGAAGGCCCTGCACCTCGAGAAGCGGGCTACTCATAACGGAGCGCCTCCGCCGGATCGAGCCGTGCACCCTGGCGGCTGGGGAGCAGCGTGGCGCCGAGCGCCAGCACCATGGCGATGGCCGCCACGGCGGCGACCTGGCTTGGGTCGAGGTCTGTCGGCAACGTCGACACGCCCTGATACACGGACGCCGGCAGCACATCCACGCCGGTGATCACCTCCACCTGGCGTTGCACCCATGTGAGTCGCGCCGTCACGAGCATGCCCGCGACCACGCCCACCACGGTTCCCGCCAGGCCGATCAGCGTCCCCTCGATGGCGAAGATGCGCTCGATGGTGTCGTCCTCTGCGCCCATCGCCTTCAGGATCGCGATGTCGCTGGTCTTCTCCATGATCATCATCGTGAGGGTGGCCACGATCACGAAGGCCGCCACCACCATGATCATTGCGAGCAGCACGAACATCATGATGCGTTCGGTCTTCAGCGCCTGGAAGAACGCCGGGAATACCTCCTTCCAGTCGCGCACGTACCAGCCCTCTCCGAGCGCGCCCCGCACGTCCACCCCCACGCGGCTGGAGCGGTAGAAGTCGCGCACCCGCACCTCGATGCCCTGGGCAACGTCCGAGACGCGCAGGAACTCCTGCGCCGAGCGCAGCGAGACGTAGGTCACCAGCTCGTCGTACTGGGCGAAGCTCGATTGGAAGACGGCGGCTACCCGGTAGCGGTGCAGGCGCGGCGCGGGCCCGAACGGCGTGGGCGGGCCGCCGAACGGCGACACCAGGAGCACGGGGTCGCCCACTCCCACTCCCAGGCGGAAGGCGAGCTGGCTGCCCACGGCGATGCCCGGCAGGGGCTCGCCCTCCGGGTCGCCGTGCGTGGGCGATTCGACGAGCAGGTCGTCCAGGGAACCGGTGATGAGGTCGTCGGTCAGGGTGGAGACGCCACTCACGCGCGCGGGGTCGATGCCGCGAACTCGCACGCCCTGGATCTGGCCGTGGTCGCCGCGCACCATCCCCTCGGCGTCCAGATACGGAGACGCGCCCACCACCTCGGGCACCGCCAGCACCTTCTGCAGCGCCTCGTCGTAGCCCTCGATGCGGCCGCTGTGGGTGAGCACGGTCAGGTGCGCGCGCTTGCCCACGAACTCCTCGCGCCACACCTGCTGGAAGCCGTTCATCACCGACAACACCGTGATGATGAGCCAGACGCCCGCGGCGACGCCTCCGGCGCAGATGATGCTGATGATCGAGATGAAGGTCTGGCGGCGCTTTGCCACCAGGTAGCGCGAGGCGATGAACCACTCCGCGCTGCGCCGCATGCCGAGGAACCCCGCCGCGGCGAGAGGGAGCAGACCGAACATCACCAGCAGGAAGAAGGCGAGCAGCAGCGCAGATCCGGCGCCGGCGACGGCCGTGTTGACCCCGCCGATCCAGGCGAGTCCGATGCCGACGCTCAGGACCCCGGCCAGGATCCACAGGGCGCGCTCCACGTCGCCCGCCGCGGCACCGACGCGACGCCGCAGCACGTGGGCGATCCCCGCGCCGAGCGCGCAGGCGAGCGCGGGGGCCAGCGTGTAGGCCACGCGGCCCGTGCCGCCCACCACCAACGCGTAGCCGGCGCCGAGCACCACCAGGCTCGCCCGCGCCAGCGTGCCGGCCGGGAGCCAGCGCAGCAGCAGGGCGGACGCCGCCACCAGCACCACCTGCAGCCCGGCGGCCGCCGCGAAGCCCCACGCCCACACCTGGAGGCGTCCCGCATCGGCGGGCAGCACTTCGCGCAGCTCCTCGGCGTCGGCAACGATCAGGCCCACGGTGGCGGCGACCAGCAGCAGGATGACGAGCAGAGCCCAGCCGGGCCGCGCGCGCCGAGCGAAGCCCTGCAGCACCACCACCGAGGAGCCGAAGAAGAAGAGCGTGACGCCGCCGATGCCGAGGGCCAGGGCCACTACGAAGGTCAGAGCGAAGGCGCTGCCGGCCGAGGTGAGCACCTCCCACAGCCCCGCAAGGGGCACGGCGAACGAAGCGGTCACGAGTCCTCGCCCCCACTCTCGGGGCGTAGCGCGGGGAACAGGATCACCTCGCGGATGTGGGCAGCGCCGGTCAGTACCATGACCAGCCGGTCCACGCCGACGCCGAGACCGCCGGTCGGCGGGAGTCCGTGCTCGAGGGCGCGCAGGTAGTCCTCGTCCATCGGGTGGGCGTCCTCGTCGCCCGCGTCGGCTGCGCTGCGCTGCTCCTCGAAGCGCGCGCGCTGGTCGTCCGGATCGTTGAGCTCGCTGAACGCGTTTGCGATCTCCATGCCGCCGATGAACAGCTCGAAGCGCTCGACGATGCGGGGGTCTTCAGGCACACGCTTGGCCAGCGGCGAGAGCTCCGTCGGGTGGTTGACGACGAACGTGGGCTGCACCAGCTCGGGCTCGACGAGCACGCTGAAGACCTCGTCCACGAACGTGGCCCAGGTCGGCTGCTCGCGGATCTCCACGCCGCGCTCGATCAGCGCCTTCTCCTGCGCTCGCCAGTCGCCCCCCAGCACATCCACGTCGCCGTCGGTCGCCTCGAGGATGGCGTCGCGCATCGAGATCGCGGGCCACTCGCCGGACAGGTCGATGTCCGCTTCGCGGAAACGGACTGTCAAGCCGCCCACCGCCTCCTGTGCCATGTGCTGCACCAGCCCGTGCACCAGCTCCATCATGACGCGGTAGTCCGCGTAGGCCTGGTAGCACTCCATTATCGTGAATTCGGGGCTGTGCTTGTAGGAGACGCCCTCGTTGCGGAAGTTGTGGGCCATCTCGTACACGCGGTCGAGCCCGCCCGCCACGAGCCGCTTCAGGTACAGCTCGTCGGAGATTCGCAGGTACAGCTGCTGGTCGAGGGCCTTGTAGTGCGTGTCGAACGGCCGCGCCATCGCGCCCCCGTAGAGGGGTTGGAGCACCGGCGTCTCCACCTCGAGGAAGCCGCGCTCGTCGAGGTAGGAGCGCAGCGCCCGCAGCGCTCGGCTGCGCACCACGGCGATGGTGCGCGCTTCTTCGTTGACGAGCAGGTCCAGATAGCGCTGCCGGTAGCGCGTCTCCAGGTCCGCCAGGCCGTGCCACTTCTCCGGCAGCGGGCGGAGCGCTTTCGAGAGAACCTCGACGCGCCGTGCGTCCACGGTGAGCTCGCCGGTGCGCGTGCGCCAGAGCCCGCCCTCCACCCGCAGAAAGTCGCCCACGTCCACGTTCTTCAGATGGTCGAACGTTTCCGGGTCGAGGGTCTGCTTGCGACCCGAGACCTGGAGCGTCTCGCCGTCCTGGCGCAGGTCCACGAAGACGAGCTTGCCGAACGAACGCTGCGCCATGACGCGGCCGCAGACCGCTACCTCGACGGCCGCCGCCTCCAGCGCCTCGCCATCGCGCTCGGCGTACGCGGCGCGCACTTCCGCCAGCGGAGTGTGCGGACCGACGCGCGCGGGATACGGATCGATCCCCTTGCTGCGCAGGGCTTCCAGCCGCGCTCGCCGCGCCTCGCGCTCGTATTCGCTCACGCCTGTGCTCCCCCGGCTGCGGCGCCCTCCTCCGCACGCAACAGCAGCGTCGCGCGGATGAAGGCGTCCAGGTCGCCGTCGAGGATACCCGCGGTATTGCCGGTCTCCTCCCCTGTGCGGTGATCCTTCACGCGCTGCTGGGGGTGCAGCGTGTAGGAGCGGATCTGGCTGCCGAAGCCGATCTCGCGTTTCTCGCCGGCCAGTGCGGCCAACTCGGCCTCGCGCTCGGCCCGCATGTGCTCGTACAGGCGTGCCCGGAGCACCTTCATGGCCTGGGCCTTGTTCTTGTGCTGAGAGCGCTCGTTCTGGCACTGCACGACGATCCTGCTGGGCACGTGGGTCAGACGCACCGCGGAGTCGGTCTTGTTCACGTGCTGGCCGCCGGCCCCGCCCGCGCGATAGGTGTCCACGCGCAGGTCGCCCTCATCGATCTCCACTTCGATGGCGTCGTCGAGCTCCGGAAACACGCCCACGCTGGCGAAGGCAGTGTGGCGGCGCTTCTGGGCATCGAACGGCGAGATCCGCACCAGCCGGTGCACGCCCTCCTCCGGCTTCAGGTAGCCGAACGCGTAGTCGCCAGAAACCAACACCGTCGCCCCTCGGATCCCCGCCTCCTCGCCCTCCTGCACGTCGAGCAGCTCGGTCTTGAAGCTGCGCCGCTCGGCCCAGCGCAGGTACATGCGCAGGAGCATCTCGGCCCAGTCACACGCATCGGTTCCCCCGGCCCCGGCATTGATGGAGAGGATGGCGTTGTTGGCGTCGTGTTCTCCCCCCAGCAGGCGGCGCAGCTCGGCCTCGTCGAGGCGCTCGCCCATCTCAGCCAGCTTGTCCGACGCCTCGCGCAGGGTTTCCGCGTCGTCGGCCTCGTCCGCCAGGTCGAGCAGCACCTCGGCGTCCTCGAGGCTGCTCTGGAGGCTCTCGAAGAGTTCGAGCTCCCGCTCCACACGGCGCTTCTCGCGCAGCACGCCCTCCGCCCGCTCCCGGTCGTTCCACAGGTCGGGCTGGGCCGACTCCTCTTCGAGCCGGGTGGCACGGGTCCTCAGGCCGTCGAGGTCAAAGACGCCCCCGGAGCTCTTCGAAGCGCGTCGAAAGCTCCTTCAGGCGGTCCCGCAACTCGCCGGACTCGGCAACGGCGATTTCGCTCATCCCTCGGTTCCCCCTCCCGGCGTCGGAGACCGGCGCCGCACCACGGCCGCGGCGACCACTCCGATCCAACAGACCCACGCGAACACGTCCCCGCGTCGCGTGTAGAAGGATCCCCCCTTCGGTGCAGCCCGCAACGGGACGTCCTCCACCAAGTAGCCCCGCTCGAAGATCCCGCTCTGCTCCCGCACCCGCCCCCGCGCGTCGATGAAGCCCGAGATCCCGGTGTTGGCCGCCCGGGCCGTCCACACCCGGTTCTCCGCCGACCGCAGCGCGGTGATGGCCAGGAACTGATGCGGTGCCCCCGTCCTCCCGTACCAGGCGTCATTCGTGATGGCGAGGAGCACCTGCGCCCCGTCTCCCACGAAGCCGCGTACCAGATCGGGAAAGAGGAGTTCATAGCAGATCGTCACGCCGGACGGCACCGCGCTCCCGTCGCGCACGGGCAGCACCAGCGCACGCGGGCCGCTTCCCGGCGAAACGTCCGCGGCCGCGATGCCGCGCGCGAGCGCCGAGAAGACGCGCCCCAGCAGGTCGCGCAGCGGAATGTACTCGCCGAAGGGAACCAGGTGCGCCTTGTCGTAGCGCTCTCGGATCCCGTCTGCGTCCACGACGAACGCGCTGTCGAAGAAACGCCGACCCCCGTCGTGGCTCACCACACCGACGCCGCCCACGACCAGCGTGGCGCCCGTTTCACGCGCCAGCGTCCGCAGGCGACGACGCACGGCCGGGTCGGTGTAGACAGACCCGGGTACCGCGGTCTCCGGCCACACGATCCAGACCGCGCCGTCGGTCGCGGCCCGGCGCGAGAGATCCTCGTAGACAGCGAGGGTGCGCTCCGCCCAGGCCGGGTTCCACTTGACGCCCTGGTCGATGTTGCCCTGAATCACGCCGATCCGGACCCGCGGTGCATCGGCGTCCGGCAGCGTTGCGTGCCCGATGGTGAGGCCCAGCCCGTGCAACAACAAGACGCCGGCCCACGCCGCCAGGCCGGGCCGGGACGCGCGCTCACCCCACAGCAGCGCCAGACCTGCCCCGCCCAGCGCCGTAGCGAACGAGAGCGCGTACACGCTGCCCAACGGAGCCAGTCCGAGCAGCGCGGGGTTCGCGTGCTGTGCGTAGCCGAGGGTGGCCCAGGGGAAGCCGCTCAGGGAAACCGAGCGCAGGTGGTCCAGCGCGGTCCACAGGGCGGCCACCAGGAAGGGGCCGGCCCAGCGGCGCGCTCCCGACGCGTCGAAGGGCCGCAGCCAGGCCAGCGCGGCGCCGAAGAGCGCCGTGTGCGCCGCCATATAGGCGGCCAGCCCGGCCGGCGCGATCACGCCGACCAGCGGCGAGGCGTGGCCGTAGGTGACGGTGACGACGTAGATCCAGTGCAACACGGCCGTGTGACCCACCAGAGCGGCCAGGAAGGCCAGGCGCGCGGCGCGAGCGGGCGGCGCCCCGCGCAGGCCGAGCAGCAGGCAGGCCGGCCCGAGCCACGCGACCGCAGCGCCCACGTCGAAGCCGCCGCCGCCCACTGGGAACGACAGGAACGTGGCCACGGCGTAGCCCGCCAGCCAGGGCAGCGGCTTCAGGCGATCGCTCGCCACAGCCGGCGCTCCTCCGCCTGCATGGCGCGCCGTTCGGCGGGACGCTCGTGATCGTGACCCACCAGGTGCAGTACCCCGTGGACCAGCAGCCGCGCCAGCTCGTCGTCCAGGCTGCGCCCGGCCCGGCGGGCCTGGCGGGCGGCGGTCTCCAGCCCGATCACCACGTCGCCGAGCAGAGCGCCGCCCCGCTCGCTGTGTTCGCCCTCGAGCAGCGAGAACGAGAGCACATCGGTGGCGCGACGGCGCCCGCGAAAGCGCCCGTTCAGCTCGGCCATCTCGGCATCGTCTACGAGGGCTACGGACAATTCGGAGCGCGCATGGCAGAGGGCGGCCAGCGCGCGCTCGGAGCAGGCCCGCAGGCGCGCGACGTCCACCCGCGGCAATCCGCGCCGCCGGGACGGCGCGGACACCAGCACGCTCACGCGCCGCTGGACCCGCCGTCTCCGGAGACGTCGGGCGGGGGCCGGTGGCGATCGTAGGCGCGGATGATCGACTGCACGAGCGGGTGCCGCACCACGTCCTCTTCGGTGAAGCGCATGATCTCGATGCCCTCGACGCTTGCGAGCACCCGGACGGCGTCCACCAGCCCGCTGGTTCGCTCGGTCGGGAGGTCGATCTGGGTCACGTCTCCCGTCACCACGGTCTGGGTGTTGAAGCCGAGGCGCGTCAGGAACATCTTCATCTGTTCGCGGGTGGCGTTCTGCGCCTCGTCGAGGATCACGAACGAATCGTTCAACGTACGGCCGCGCATGAAGGCGAGCGGCGCCACCTCGATCACACCGCGCTCGATGAGACGCAGCGCCTTCTCCGGGTCCATCATGTCGTAGAGCGCGTCGTACAGCGGGCGCAGGTACGGGTTCACCTTCTCGATCATGTCGCCGGGCAGGAAACCCAGGCGCTCGCCCGCTTCGACCGCGGGCCGTGCCAGGATGATGCGGCTCACCTCCTGGCGGTTGAGGGCGGCCACGGCCATCGCCATGGCCAGGTAGGTCTTGCCCGTGCCGGCGGGGCCGATCGTTAGCACCAGGTCGTACCGACGGATCATGTCGACATAGCGTCGTTGGGAGAGATTCTTCGCCGCAATGCGCTGGCGGTGCCCGACCGCGTCCAGCAGGTTCTCGTAGACGTCCGCCAGCTCCACGTCGGGGTCCTGGTCCAGGGTGCGCACCGCGGAGCTCACGTCGCGCGGACCCACGCTGCGTCCGGCGCGAACCCACGAGTAGAGCTCCTCCAGAACCTTGCGGGCACGCGCCACGGCGTCGGCCTCGCCCACCAGGCGCACCTCGTTGCCCCGCGCCCTGACGTCGATACTCAGCTCGCTCTCGAGGATGCGGAGCGTGCGGTCGCCCTCGCCGTAGAGTTCGGCGGCGAAGTGGTTGTCGTCGAAGATGAGCGTCTGGCGGGTGTGGGCGTCGTGCTCGGCCAGAGGGCCCCCGTTGGGTGGCGTGTACCTGGTGCCTAGGTCCTGGTCCCTAGTGTCTGGGTGCCAGGAGAACCGCCGCGTCCTCCCAACGCCTGTAATAGTAGGGGCGTCCCGCGGAAGGCGTCAACGCGGATGCTTCGAGGAAGCCGTCGGACACCAGCTCGTCCAGGCTGTCCGGCCAGCGACCGTTCGAGAACTGATACGCCTCGAGCGCTTTGCGCACGCCCTCCGTCTCGTAGGCGGAGCGCGCCCGCGCGAGGGGAGCGCCTTTCAGCACGTAGCCCGCCTCCGCATCGCGGCCCTGGGCAGCAGGCAACACCGTCACCGCCAGCGAGGCGAGCAGCAGCAAGGGCAGCACCGCCGCGAGCGTGTCGCGCGCCCGCGGGCGCCGCGCCTCGAGAACCGGCGGCGCCTTCGGCTCGGGCACCTGGGAGGGATCGAGCGGCTCCACGAGCCCGGCGCGCCGCAGCTCCGCCAGGATCCGCGTCACCTCGAAGGTGCCGAGCCGGGCGAGGTCGATCACGCGGCGCACCGACAGACGGCCGTCGACCAGCTGGAAGACGCGCTTGGCGCGGTCGAGGTGGGCACCGCTGCCTTCGCGCACCGCATCCCAGTCCTCCAGCCGGCCGGTGCGCTGGAAGACCGTCTTCTCGGACGGAACCTGATCGGCGAACGTCTTCCATTCATCCACCATGCGCAGGCCGTCCATCAGGATCTGCTCTGCGGCGAGCAGCCGACCCTCCCGGTCGTGCTCCACCTCGCGCGCGGTGAAGGCGAACGAGCCATCGCTCCAGGCGAGTACCTGGAAGATGGTCTCCTGGGTGAGGAGGTCCTCGATCCGGGCCAGCGGCGCGGCCTCGAGGGCGCCGTGCTCGCGCACGATCGCCGAGAGTCGACGCAGGCTCGTGGCGGCTTCCTGCTGGAGCTCGACGATCACGTCGCGCGTGAGCATCCCGCAGCGCAGCAGCAGGTCGGCCAGCGCCCCATCGGGCACGGCGGTGACCGGCTCGGCCATCACCACCGCGCCGCCGTCGAAGCTGAGCTCCACACGCTGACCGTCGCGATCGATCTCCAACACACCGGTCTTGCGCTGCTGGCCGATCAGCTGGAAGACCTCGGCGATTCCGAAGTCGCACAGGTTGCCGCGCAGCGCAGACATCAGGCGCCCTCCCGCCGCAGCAGCGAGTGGGCAACCACGCCGACGTAGACGGACACCGCCAACAGGGAGACACCCACGAAGATCAGGTCGCCGGCGCCGCCGGCAGCGAGCGGATCCGGCGCGAGGCGGCCGACCGGGCCGGCGAAGGCGATCACCGTCGCGGCCGCGACGCAGGCGAGCAGGGCCAGGAACACGCGGCCGCGGCGAAGGGGCGCCACCCCGGGAACGAGCAGTGCAGCCACGAAGCCCAGGCGCGCGAGCCGCGCCTCGCGGCGCGCCAGCTGCTCGGCGTGACGCGAGCGCAGCGTCGGGTCGGTGCCTTCCTTGCGATTGAGGAGCCGATCGCAGGCTTCGCACACGCCGCGCGACGCGGCCGCGCCGTGGCAACGCGGGCACACCAGCGCACCGCAGCGCGAGCACTCCTGCGAGGGTCGGAAGCGCGACTGCAAGCCGATGCCCAATGCGAGCGCGGCAGCGAGGGCCGCCACGGTGGTGAGCGGGTCGCGCCCGAGTCGCCCGGGTGCCACAGGACGGGCCATGGCGATCGCGGCACCTCGCGAATCTCCGGCGGCCAGCAGGCGGCCGCGCAGGAGATCGGAGGGTGCCGTGACGTCGGCGACGAAGTGAACGGCCCGCTCCTGGATCGACGAGAGGTCCTGCACCAGCCCGGGATCCAGGGCCTGTGCCTCGGCCAGGGCCGCATCGAGCTCGATCACGTTGAGCGCAACACCCCACGCCTGGCTGAGGTTGAACCAGGTGGTGGCCGACGGATGGCGCCCGAGCGCGCTCCGGTACATGGCGATGGCTCCGTCGGTATCGCCCAGCGCGAGCCGCACGTTGGCCGCGTTGTTGAGCAGCACCGGGTCGTCCGGCTCGTCTTGCAGCAGCGCGGCGTAGCGTGCGTCGGCTCCCTCGAGGTCGCCGGTTCGCTTCATGCCCGTAGCCAGCGCGCGCGCGGCCAACGGATCCGTCTCCGCCGCGCGCTCGAGGCGCGCCAGGTGCATGGGAGTCGCGAGACCGTGCTCGGCGGTGTGGGCGGCGAGAGCCACGATGTCGGCCTCCAGCGCCACCAGCGCACGCGCGGACTGGTCGAACAGCCCGTGCAGCGAACCGGTCAGGAGCAGGACCGCCACGGCGGCCGAGATCCACATGCGCCGCGTGCCGTACGCGCCGAGCACCACCAGGAGACCAAGGCACAGGCCGAGGACGCCCTCGCCGAGGGCGGCGGGCAGCAGGAGCACCGACGCCAGGAAGGCGGCGCGCGACGCGGGGGGCGTCTGGGTCGAGAGCCGGTCCCCCAGGTCGTGGGCGGCGCCACGCGCCACGCCGAACACGAGCAGACCGAGGAAGAAGATCGAGCCAGCCGCCAGGGCGAGTGCGGCCGCGTAGCCGGCGGCGGCGTGGAGCCAGAGCGAGGCCTCGAGGTTGCGACCCAGTGCCAGCACGGCGTCGACCGCGGCCGCGGTCCCCGCGAACGGCGACAGCTCGTCCACCCAGAGGGCGCGGGCCAGCGCCATGTGGGCGGCGGGCAGGTCGGGCGCCAGGCGCACCGCCATGCGGGCGGCATCGAAGCGGCTCGTGCCCCGCGGGGGATTCACCAGAAGGGCACGGGCCCCGGGCTCCACGTTGCGAAGGCCCAGCTCGAGGGCCGCGGTCCGGGTGGCCTCCACGCGCTCCTCGAGCGGGAGGTGCACCTGCCCCCAGGCCCGTACGAAGCCAGGCAGCTCCTCTGCCGCCGGGGCGCGCACGGGTACCAGCGCCACGGCGGCCAGAGCCGCCACGCCAAGTGTGACTGCGAGCGGTCGGGCAGTCAGACCGGTCCCCTCCCGGGGCCAAGGGGCCCCGCGAGGCCTATCGGTCGTTTCGGGGCCCGCCTGAACCGCCGCTTCGGAGGCTCCGAAGGCCCCCACACCCTCGGTGCACGGCCCCTGAAGGTCGACAGGCGGAAGGTCCACGAGTATGGTTCGGCCCCCATGGCCAACCACAAGTCCGCAGCGAAGCGCGCGCGCCAGACGCCCAAGCGAAGCGAGCGCAATCGCACCGTGAAGAGCCGCGCGCGGACCGCCGTGAAGGAATTCCTCGGCGCCATCGAGAGCGGCGACGCGGAGGCGGCCAAGGCGCGCTTCCGCGCGGCCGAACGCGAGCTGCGCAAGGCCGTCAGCGCCGGCACGATGGACCGCCGCGCGGTCGATCGCCGCGTGTCGCGGCTGGCGCGTCGGCTGGCTCTCGCGGGCTCCTGAGCGTCAGGCCGAGAGGCCCATCACCAGGCGCTCGAGGGCCAGGTCGGCGGGCAGTGATCCGCGCCCCTTCAGGACCTCGTCTACCTCCGCGATCGCCTCCAGGCAGGCCACGAGGCGCGCCTCCCGGTAGCGACGCGCCTGGCTCTCCAGCTTGCGCACGACGAAGGGCGGACCCGCAACCGACCCCCCACAGCGCACGCGGGTGAGCTTCCGCATGTGCGAGGCGAGGGCGCCGAGCACCACCGGCGCCGGCGCTCCCCGATCGAGCAGACGCCGCAGGGTCGCCACCGCGTCGCCCGTACGGCCCTCGCCGATGGCGTCGGTGAGATCCCAGATCGGCTGCTCCGCGACGTCAGAGGCGCCCTCGGCGACGCGCGCACGGTCGAGGGTTTCGCCGGGCTCGGCCAGCAGCGCGGCCTTGGCTACTTCCTGGCGCAGCAGCAGCAGGTTGGGGCCCACCTGCTCGGCCAGCAGCTGGGCGGCGCCCCCGTCGAGGGAGACACCCTGGCGTTCCGCCTCCGCCCGCACGAAGGCGACGACGTCGCGCGCGCGGCGCGGCGCCTCGCAGTCCACCATCGCCAGCGGATCGCGGAACGCCTTGACCCAGCGCGAGCGCTTGTCGGCGCGCTCGCACATGACCACCAGCACCAGGTCCTCGCGGGCGGCCACCTCGCCCAGTCGGGCGGCGAGGGCGTCCTGGAGAGCCTTCGACCCGGCCCGACGATGCACGGGCTCGCGCAACACGACCAGGCGCCGCGCCGACATGACCGGCAGCGTGTCGAGTGCGTCCTGGAGCGAGCCGGGGGCGGTGGCCTCCCCGTCGAGCACGTCGCAGTTGAAGTCGGCCGCGCCGTCGGCCAGCGCGGCGGCGCGGATGGCGTGCAGCGCGTCATCGCGCAGCAGGGGTTCGGCGCCGGAGAGCAGGTATGCGGGCCGCAGGCGCCCGGCGTCGAGCTCGGCGACGAGCTCGTCGGGGCTCACTCGGAGTCGTCCCCGCCCGGTACCGGGTCCTCCGCCTGCAACGGGGGCGGCGGCGCCTGGCCGGGCCGAATCCAGTCGGCGCCTTCGCCAACGCCTTCGCTCTCGACCGGCTCCTGGCTCTCAGGGGCGACCGAGTCGTCTGTGGGCGGCGGCGGCACGGGCGGTAGCTCACCTGCGGACTCCTCGATCGTGCCGGGCTCCCCGGTCGGGCCGGACTCCCCGGTCGGGCCCGGCTCCCCGGTCGGGCCCGGCTTCTCGGTCGTGCCGGGCTCCCCGGTCGTGCCGGGCTCCCCGGTCGTGCCGGGCTCCCCGGTCGTGCCGGACTCCTCGCCCGCGTGGGGCTCCTCGCCCACGCCGGGCTCCTCGGTCGCGTCGGGCTCCCCGGTCGTGCCAGGCTGCTCGGTCGTGCCGGCCTCCTCGGTCGTGCCGGGCTCCTCGCCCGCGTCGGGCTGCTCGGTCGTGCCGAGCTCTTCAGCGGCCGCGGGAGCGACGCTCCCGGTCGTGTCCGGCGCCGCCGAGACGGCGGGCGCAGGCGCCACCTCGTACATCACGTCGTGGATGCGCTGGGCCAGGCTGGTGGCCACGCGGCGCAGCGCTTCGTCGCGGTTGCGGCGGGTCACCTCGATGTCGGCGCTGGCCAGGTAGAGCTCCCGCTCTCGCAGAATGCGCGAATCGAAACCGAGCTTGACGTCCCCCGGTCTCTCGACGTTCAGGCGCAGGACCACCCCGACCTCGTATTCGATGGTGGAAACCACCGTCGAGAAACTTCGCCGGTTGGTGTTGATGGGCCGGATCGCCCCGCTGAGCACCATCCCAGCCTGCTCGGGGTCGTTCACCAGCTTCCAGGCGCCACGCCGGGCGAACTCCTTGCGCACGGCGTCGGCCAGAACGAACTCGTAGCCGTAATCGAAGGACTCGTTGTCGAAGTTCTGGACCGCGACGCCGGTGACGTCGCTGCGCTCCGGATAGGAGACGATGCGATAGCCGCACCCTCCCAGAATGCCCAGGCAGACGACGATCGACAGGATGGCGAAGGCGGCGCGCACCACGGCCGCAGGATAGAGGCCGACGGAGGCCGCGGCTAGGAGACTGACCCTTTGGGTCGGGAGGCCCCTGGCCGCCCCGGGCGGGCTGCTATGCGTTCTCCGGGTCGAGGCGGAAGCGCCGCACTCGCTCGCGCAGGTCACCGGCGTCGGAGGTCAGGGCGCGGGTGGCGCCCACCATGCGCTCCACCGCCTCGTCGGTGCTGGCGGTGCGCCCGTGCATGCCCTCGAACAGCTCCGCCGAGTGCGCGCAGGCCTCGACCTGCTCGCCGAGCGCGGTTCGGATCCGCTCCACCGCGCTGCCGACCTCCTCGAAGGCGTCGCGGATGCGCGCCGCTCCGGACTGCTGCTCCCGGGCTGTACCCATCACCCGATCCGAAGCGTGGCGCATGTCCACCACTTCGCTCAGGATCAGCTCGTTGCCGCGGTCCTGCTCGCGGCTGGCGTTGCGGATGCGCTCCACGCCGCCTTGGAGCTGCTCCATCAGCCCCACCACGTGGGCGGCTGTCTTGCTCTGCTCGCGGATGGCGCCGACGATCCCCTCGATACGCTCCCCGCTCTCGCGGGCGGCGCCGGTGATCTCTTCCAGGGACTCCCCGGCTTCGTTGGCCAGCCCCACGCCGCCGGCGACGCTCTCCACGCCCCGCTCGATGGCGGCGACCGCGTTGTGGGTCTCGTCCTGTACGGCGCGTACGCGCTCTCCGATCTCGCGAGTGCTGGCCAGGGTGCGGTCCGCCAGGGCTTTGATCTGATCGGCGACGACGGCGAAGGCGCGGCCATGCTCGCCGGCCTGGGCGGAGATGATCGCGGCGTTGAGCGCCAGCAGGTTGGTCTCGTCCGCCACGTCCGTGATCACCTCGAGGATGCCGCCGATCTCCGTGGCGCGTTGGCCGAGCGAGCCGATCACCACGCGCGCGGTCTCCGTCTCGCGGCGGATGGTCTCCATGCCCGAGGTGGTCTGGGCCACGCGCTCGCGTCCGCGCTCTGCGGCGCTCACCACGCTCTGCGAGAGGCGCGCGGTCTCACCGGCGTGGGTCTCCACCTCGCGGACCGACGAGGCCATCTCCTCGATGCTGCCGGACGTCTCGCCGGTGGCCTCCGCCAATGCGTCGGCGCTGCGAGCCACCTCGCGAATGCTCGCAGCCATCTGCTCGACCGCGCTCGAAACCGTGTCCACCTTCGAGGAAAGCGAGCCCGCGGTGTCGGAGAGCTCCGATCCGACGGCGCCCAACTCGTGGGCGGAACTCGTCGACTCCTCCACCGCCCGGGCCAGGGAGTCCGCTGAGTCGGCGATCCCACGCGTGCCGGCATGGATGCGATCGACCGAGCCTCCGGCGTCGCGCAGCGCCTGGGTCTGCTCGCCGCTGGTTCGGCCCACCCCGTCGGCGCAGCCGGCAATCTCGCTGCTGGCATGCTCCACCCGGGTGGCCGTTTCTACGACACCCGACACGATCTCGCGCAACGCCCCGCGCATGCGATCGAAGATTCGGCCCAGGGCGCCCAGCTCGTCCTCGCTGTCGTGGATCTCGGCCCCGCCCAGATCGCCCTCGGAGATACTCTCGGCTTGGCGCGCCAGTGCCGCCGCGGCGCGGGTGACGTCCTCGGAGAGCACCTTCGCGGCGAGCCACGCCAGCAGCGCCGAGCCCAGCAGCACGCCGAGGAAGATCAGCTGGGTGCCGCGCGAGTCCGCCACGACGTCACCCCACACGACGGCGGCCACCAGTACCCGCCCGTCGGAAAGACGCTGCCACGCGAAGGCGTTCGGCGAGTCGAAGCCGGTGCCGTCGCCAGAGTCGGGCCCGCTCAACACCGCCTTCAGCTCGACGGGCTGGAGGATGCTCAGCGATCCGGCCAGGAGCCGACCGTCCGCCCCGAGCAGCGCCACCTCGCTGGCGGCGCCCAGCTCCGCCGCATCGCGGGCCAGGCCGGCGAGATCCAGTCCGCCGGGAGCGGCGGCAGCGCGCGCCAGGA
>CAXMOD010000069.1:0-20293 GCA_964194905.1 uncultured Desulfobacterales bacterium
GGAGCCGTCGGCATGACCTCATGGGAGATCGAGAGGCGCGCCTCCGGGAACTCCTCCCGCAGGATCTCGGCCACGCGCTTCTCGTGCGCAGGGCGCACGAACGAGAAGAGCAGGCAGATCGCAACCGACTCGACCCCCTGCTGCTTCAGGCGGCGCGCGGCGGCCCGCACCGCGTCCTCGTCGAGAGGCGTCACGACCTGACCCCGGAAGTCGACGCGCTCCGGGATCCCGAAGCGGCGCCGGCGCGGAGCGATCGGAATGGGCGGAGGCGCGGAGGGGTCCCAGATGTCTTCCTTGAAGCCGCGCCGGATGTCGATTTCGTCGCGGTGTCCGGCGGTCGTGATGAGGCCCGTCACGGCGCCGTTCATCTCGATCATCGTATTGTCGGCGGTGGTCGTGCCGTGCACGATGATGTCGGTATCCGCCAGCAGCGCCCCGCACTCCAGCCCCTCACCCCGAGCCAACTCGTCGAGCCCCGTCATCACGCCGATCGACTGGTCCTCCAGGGTGGTGGGGGTCTTGCGCAGGACGACCTCACCGCTCGCACGGATCAGGATGAAGTCCGTGAAGGTGCCGCCGACGTCGATGCCGATCCGGTAGGCCATCAGGCGCGCGCCTCGCGCAGCTCCTGGGTGGCGTCCCAGTCGATCTCGAGCGCGTCGCCCTCTCCCTTCAACACCACCCCGTAGTCGCGCTCGGCTGACTCGCGCGAGACCATCTCATCCAGCACGTCGTCGCGCACCGCCTCCGGCTCTCGCTTCAGCGGGTCGCCCCACCCCGCGCCGCCGCCGTACACGTACTCGAAGGCGTCGCCCGCCTCGTGAGGCGAGCCGTTGGCCATGATGGCCACCTCCTCGGCGCGGTCCGTGTCGACGCACGTGGTGAGGCGATTGGGCGAGCCGTTGTGCCCGCCGCTGATGCCCAGCATCGGGTACTTCATCCCGACCATGTACGTGGTGACGGCCGCCGGCACGAGCACGCGCTTCACCACCCGTGATCCGGGGCAGCCCCGCCACTGGCCGGCGCCGCCGGTGTCCGTGGCATAGTCACAGCACTCGTGGCGGACCGGGAAGATCGATTCGTTGATCTCCGCGGTCGCCCGGATCAAGTTGCCGAAAGAAGACGGCATGGAGCCCCAGCCGTCCTGGCCCGCCACGCCGCTGCAGTAGGCCGCCAGCACGTCCACCGAGTGGTCCACGAAGGCCACGCCCGTTTCCGGATGCTGGCCGAAGATCACCGTCGGCATGCCCAGCTTGTAGATCTGCGGAGAGGAGCGCTCGGGCAAAACCTCGGCGAGCGCCATGCAGAGGGCCTCGCCCACCTCGACGCCCGGGTGGTGCGTCCCCGCCGCTACCGTGCGCCCCTCCTCGGGGTTGAGCACGCAACCCTTGGGCACGATGAGCTCGACGGAGTCGAAGAAGCCCTCGTTCTTGGGGATCGCCGGGTCCATCATGGAAGCGAGTTGGGCGATCACGTAGCCGCGCGTGTTGCCGAAGCTCGAGTAGGCCTTGAGCTCCTGGCGTTCGTCGGAACCCGTGTAGTCCACCGTGAGACGTTCGGCGTCCACGGTCACCTTGACGTGGACCTTGATGTCCTGGTTCCCGATCGGGTCGTGGTCCACGTAGGTGGTGGCCTCGTACGCGCCGTCGGGCCAGTTCGAAACCTCTTCGCGGAAGCGGCGCGCGGCGTACTCGATCGAGTGGTCGACAGCCTCGCGGATGGAGCCGACACCGTACTGCTTGACCAGCTCCGTCAGCCGCCGCGCACCGAGCTGGGAAGCGCCGATCTGGGCACGCAGATCGCCGATGAAGCTCGGCGTGCGGTTGTTCACCTGCATCATGTAGATGATGTCGCGCCGCTCGACACCACGGTCGAAGACCTTCACCGCCGGGAAGCGCACGCCCTCCGCCCAGATGTCGATCGCCTCGGCGTTGTAGCCGCCGGGCATGCCGCCGCCGGTGTCCGCGTGGTGGCACTGGATCGAAGCGATCAAGACCAGCTCGTCGTCCACCACCACGGGCGAGAAGACGTTGTAGTCCGGCAGGTGGCCCCCGCCGTGGTAGGGGTCGTTGGCGATGAAGACGTCGCCTTCGTTGAAGCCTTCCTGCTCGAAGAACTCGAGGGCGAAGCGAATCGGCAGGGTCGACGACAGCATGAACTGCGGGATCCCGACCGAGAGCGCTGCCAGACGCCCGCGCGAATCGAGGATGGTGGCGTTGCGCTCGTTGCTCTGGTTCAGGATCGGAGTGGTCGCGGTGAGCGCGACGTGGGTCGCCATCTCGTAGGCGACCGTCTCCATCGCGCCGCGGATCACCTCCGCGGTGACGGGGTCGAAGGTCATGCAGTCCTCCCGGAACCCATTAGTATCTGACGCCCCGTCAGATCCGTCAATGCGTGGTAGCCTGCGCCCATGCTCGTCCACGCCCTCGCTCACGTCGGACTGTGCGTCAGCGACCTCGAGCGCTCTCTGCGTTTCTACCAGGAGGTGTTCGGATTCAAAGAGGTTTCCGCTCGGCCTCGACTGGCCATGGAGGGCGAACCGGCGGCCACCCTGGTGGGCCTCCCGAACGTCTCGCTCCAAGCCGTCTACCTCGAACGCGACGGAACCACGCTCGAGCTTCTGGCCTATCCACGTCCCGGCAGCGTCGCGGGCGACACGCCGCGCCCGATGAACCGGCAGGGCCTGACCCACCTGTCCTTCGCGGTGGACGACCCCGACGCCGTTGCGCAGCGCGCCGTGGCCGCGGGCGGACGGCTGCTCGAGGACACCCACATCGGCGTCGCGCTCTTCGTCCTGGATCCGGACGACACGCGCATCGAACTCGTGCGGTCATGAGCCGGGGCCTCGCGTGAAGGCCCTGGTCTTCGACTACAGCCTCCCGCGGCTGGCGGCCACGCGAATCCTCGCGCTGCTCTCGCCGCGCGCCTTCGTGAGCCGCGCCGCGCCGATCCAGCTGCGCGACGTTCCCGATCCGGAGCTTCTCGCGGACGACTGGGTGGTAATCCGAACGCAGCTGTGTGGCGTGTGCGGCAGCGACTCGAAGCAGGTCTTCCTGAACGGCGCCCTCGACAACGCGATGACCGCGCTGATCTCGTTCCCCCAGGTGCTGGGCCACGAGGTGGTGGGCACCGTCGAACGCGTCGGCCCCGGCGTCACGCGCCGGCGCGTGGGCGAGCGCGTGGTGCTGAACCCGTGGCTCTCCTGCGAGCCGCGCGGCCTGCCGCCCTGCGAGTGGTGCAGTCGCGGAGATCTCGCTCAGTGCCTGAATTTCACACGCGGCACGCTGGATGCCGGCATCCACACCGGCAACAGCCGCCACGCCACTGGAGGCTTCGCGCCTCTGGTTCCCGCACACGAATCCATGTGCATCCCCATCCCGGACGACGTGTCCGACGAAGCGGCGGTCCTCGCCGACCCGTTCTCCGTGTCGCTCCACTCCATCCTCCACAGCCCGCCGCCGCTGGACGCCACCGCGCTCGTCTACGGGTGCGGCACCCTGGGCCTGCTGGTCATCGCGATCCTGCGCGCACTGCGCCCGGACGTGCGCGTGCTGGCGGTGGCGCGCTTCGCCCACCAGGCGCACCTCGCCGAGAAGCTGGGCGCCGATCGCACCTTCGCCCACCGACCTACCCGTGCGTTGGTGGAGCAGGTAGCGGAGGCCACCGGTGCGGAGATCCTGGCGCCGTGGCGCGGCCTGCCCATGCTGAACGGCGGGGCGGATGTCGTCTACGACACCGTCGGCGCACCGGAGACCCTCGAGGTCGGGGTGCGCGTGACCCGCAGCCGCGGTCGCATCTCGGTGACCGGGGTGGAGGCGCCGCGCCGTTTCGAGTGGACACCGCTCTACTTCAAGGAGATCTCCCTGGTCGGCTCGAACGCCTTCGGCGTGGAGGAGTGGGAGGGCCGGCGCATGCACGCGATGAAGTGGTACTTCGAGCTGATGCGCAGCCACGGCCTCGACGTGACGCCGATCCTCACCCACCGCTTCGCCCTCGCCGACTACCGCGGGGCATTCCTCGCCTGCCATGACCAGGGCAAGAGCGGCGCTGTAAAGATTCTCTTCGAGTACCCGTGACCCGGCGGCACCCGCTCGGCCCGCTGAGCTCTGCCGAGCCGAACGGCGATCCGTGTGAAACTAGGCTTCGCGGTCGTCGGAGCCGAGGGGGAGGCCGTGCTCGGCGCGGGCGCGGGCAGCCTCCAGAACCGCAGTCGGCACCGGCTCCATCCGCCGCATTCCCATGCGCAGCAAGCCCGGCGCCACCCGGCGCAGGAAACGCGCGACCAGGAGAGGGGGGCTCCAGCGCGGCACGAACACCTCGTGGCGTCTCTTCTCCACCATCTCCAGGATGGCGCGGCTCACGAGCTCGGGAGGGTGCTTGTGTCCTCGGAACGACGCCGGCTCGTCGAGTTTCTCCCAGATCTCCGTGTCGATCGGACCGACCACCACGGAGCCGGCGTGGATGCCCGAGCCCTCCAGGTCCGTCACCAGGCCAAACGTGAAAGCGTCGAGCGCCGCCTTGCTCGCGCCGTAGAGCGCCTCGCGCGGGGGAACCACCCGACCCGCAATGGACGACACGTTCACGATGCTGCCGTCCCCGCGCCGCAGCATGCCGGGGAGGGCCGCGAAGGCGGTCCACACACAGCCCAGGAAGTTGATGCGCATCACATCCTCGGCCTCCTGCGCGCTCGTGTGCCAGACGTGCTTGTGCTTGGAGATCGCCGCGTTGTTGACCAGTACGTCGAGGCGACCCAGGCGCTGCTCGGTCTCGGCCACAGCGCGCTCCGCCTCGTCGCGACTGCTCACGTCGGCCACCGTGGTGAACGACCGCGGGGAGCACGCCCGCAGCTCCGCTTCCAGCAACGCCAGGCGGTCCGCCCTGCGCGCGACGCCCACCACAACGGCACCGCGCTCCGCGAAGTACACGGCCGTGGCCCGCCCGATCCCGGACGACGCCCCGGTCACCAGCACGACGCGGTCGCGGATCGTCGCGTCCCCAGGCCCCGCGGCTCCCGGGGTCATGCTTCCCAACCCCCGCCAACCGCGCGCCGCCACCCGCCGGCAGCACGGTTTCCGCCGTCCACGTGGAGCGTCGTGCCCGTGACGAAGGCGGATGCGTTCGACGCCAGGTAGAGGGCGGCTGCCGCTACATCCTCCACGCGTCCGGCACGGGACAGCGGAGTGCGCACGGGAGGTTCGCCGATCCCGGGCGTCGGGATCACATCCGGCGCGATGCAGTTGATGCGAATGCCGCGGTCGCCCAGCTCCAGGGCCAGGCTGGCTGTCAGATTCGCCACGGCCGCCTTCATGGCCGCGTACACGGCGTAGCCCGGCGCGGCGCGATGGGCCTCGATCGACGTCAGGTTCACGATGGCCCCGCCGCCTTCCGGCATGCGCGGGACCACCGCGCGGATGAACGCCGTCACGCTCGTGAAGTTCTCACGGATGAGAGCCATCTCGCCCTTCTGGCTTACCTCGAGGAACGGCGCGTGAAAGCCACCCCCCGCGTTGTTGACGAGCACATCGATGCGCCCGGCGTCCGCGGCGAGCTCGGCCACGAAGGCGTTCACGTCGCTCGCCTCGCGCACGTCGAACACGGCGTCCCACACGCGCGCGCCCGCGCTGCGGAACTCATCCGCCACACGAGACAGGCCGTCTCCATCGCGGTCACAGAGCGCGACGGCAGCGCCGGCGCGCATGAAGGTTCGCCCGATCGCCTCACCGATGCCCCCCGCCCCGCCGGTGATCAGCACGACACGCTCGTCCAGGCGCAGTGCGTTCGACTCGTAGCTCACCGCCGGCAGGCTAACATACGCGCGCTCCACCCCGGAGAGATCCGTGACCGAACGTATTCCGCTCCCTCCCTACCCCAACGGCTGGTTCGCCGTATGTGACTCCGATGAGCTCGAGGCCGGAGAGGTGAGGCCCCTTCACTACCTGGGCCGCGACCTCGTCCTGTACCGCGGCGAAGATGGCGAGGCGCGGGTCTTCGACGCCTACTGCCCGCATCTGGGTGCACACCTCGGCCACGGCGGCAGCGTGGAAGGAGACTCCCTGCGCTGCCCGTTCCACGCCTGGCGCTTCGGACCCGACGGCGCCTGCGTGGAGGTGCCCTACGCGAAGAAGATCCCGCCGAGGGCACGCGTGCACACGTGGCACAGCGTGGAGCGGAGCGGTGCCATCCTGGTCTGGCACCACGCGGAGGGCGCAGCGCCGTCGTGGGAGGTGCCTGATGTGCCCGAGTGGGGATCCGACGAGTGGACCCGGCCGGTGCGCAAGCGCTACCTCGTTCGCACCCACGCCCAGGAGATGGCCGAGAACGTCGTGGACCCCGCGCACTTCCGTTTCGTCCACGGCACACCCAAGCTCCCGCCGACGCGTGCCGAGATCGACGGCCACATCTTCCGCGTGGAGTCGCGCCTCACCTTCACCACGCCACGCGGCGAAGTGGGCGGCAACGTGTCCATCGCCTCCTACGGCTTCGGAATCGGAACGTCGCGCTTCACCGGTCTCATCGAAACGCTCGTCGTGGTCACCGGTGCGCCGGTGGACGAGGCGACCTGCGAGACCACCTTGCACTTCATGGTCAAGAAAATGGGCGACCGGGAAACCGAGGCGAACGTGGCCCGCAGCTTCATGGCCGAGATCGACCGGCAGTACGGCCAGGACATTCCCATCTGGGAGAACAAGATCCACCTGGAGCGCCCGCTGCTCTGCGACGGGGACGGGCCGATCGCCCTGCTGAGGCGCTGGGCCACCCAGTTCTACTGATCCTTGGGAAGAGCCGCGCGCTTGGTCCCCCAGCGGAAGAAGCGGAAGAAGGCCTCGCGGATGGGGTACGCCGCAGCGAGGAGCCGCGGGTAGGTCAGGCGGTGGCGGCCGCGCGCCAGCGCGTGGACTACCGCGTCGGCCAGGCCCTCGGGCTGCACCATCTGGCGCAGCGCCGCTTTGGGCATGCGCGCCAGCGCCTCGTCGTCGAAGAAGGGCGTGTCGATCACGCCCGGGCACACCGTGAGCACGTGCACCCCGGCATCTTCGACTTCGATGGAGAGCGCCTCGGCCAGACCCACCGTGGCGAACTTGGATGCCGCGTAGGCGGATTCGTCGGGCGAGGCCAGGTGCCCGGCCACCGAGGCGACGAACACGACCCAGCCCTCGCCCCGCTCCACCATCCCCGGCAGCACGGCCTTGGTCCAGTAGAGGGACCCGAGGTAGTTCACGCGCAGCATGCGCTCCATGTCGTCCAGGTCCCAGCGCAAGAATGGACGGTGGTGCCCGTACCCGGCGTTGTTCACCAGCAGGTCGACGCCGCCCCAGGTCTCGGCCACCTGCCCTGCTGCGGTGAAGACGGCTTCGCGGTCACCCACGTCGCACTCCACCACGAGGGCCTCTCCACCGGCGGCAGTCACGGCCTCGGCCGCCTGGTCCAGAGCCTCTCGCCGGCGGGCCACCAGGGCCAACCGGGCGCCTTCGCCGGCCAGGCGCACCGCCAAGGCGCGGCCGATCCCGCTGGAAGCCCCCGTCACCACGACGCGGCGGCCGCGCAGGGACGTGAGGCGCACGGAGGGTCTAGGAGCCGGCGGCCTGCGCCGCCTCGTCGGCGCTGCCGGAGCGCGCGTCGTTCTTCTCGCGCAGCATCTGGATCAGTCCGTCGGGGCCTTCCGCCCGGATGACCTCCTGGGTCTGGCTCCGGAAGTTCGACAGCAGGCTGACACCTTCGATGATCACGTCGATCACGTACCAGCGGCCCTTGCGCCCGCGCAGGCGGTAGTCCACCGCGATGGGATCACCGCGACCGAGGATGCGGGAACGCACGGTGACGTCGCCGTTGTTCTCCGGACGCGTGTCGGTGACCGCGACCTCCTCGTCGCTGTAGCGATCCAGACTGTCGCCGTAGGTGACGGAGAGATGCCGCTTGAACTCGGTCTCGAAGTCGGCCCGCTGCTGGACCGACATGCGGCGCCAGTTCCGTGCCAGGACCAGCTTCGAGATCACCTCGAAGTCGAAGCGCTCGTACGCGATGTTCTCGATGCGGTCGCGCTTCTGGGCGAGAACCAGGTCGCCGTTGCGCAGCACAGAGAGGACGTCCTCCACCGTTCCGTCCACGGCCCGCCGTGCTGCGGCCTGGTCCGCCTCGCTGGCGGGGGCCGCCGAGGCCTGTGGAGCGAATGCCAGCAGCAGCACCGGCACCAGGAGACGGGAGGAGGCGCAGGAAGAACGGAGTCCGGAGAATAGAAGGGACAACATCGGAACGGGTCTCAATCCTTGGGATCTGGCTCGTCGTCGAAATCAACATCGTAGAGATCCGCGGGCACCGAGCCTGGTGACGCGAACTCCCCGCCCACGACTTCGTTGTTGATCAGCGCCTGGCGCCGCTGGGTGTAGGCGTCGCGCATGAAGATGTAGAAGTCGAGCGCACTCTCGCGTGCGCTCTCCAGGTCCTGATCGAGCAACGCGCGTCGGTTCACGTTCTGCACCACGCTGGTCCAGGCCAGTGTGAAGACTGGGGTCAAGCTGGCGAGGGTGCGCGGGTCGACGAGCAGGTCGAACACGAGGCCGGTGGTATCGCGCGGGTTCGAGGGGCCCAGCACGGGGAGCACCCAGTAGGGGCCCGGGCTCACCCCCCAGCGCCCGAACATCTGGCCGAAGTCCTCGTCGTAGAGCTCCATGCCGATGTGGGTCGCCGGGTCGAAGAAGCCCACCAGCCCCACGGTGGTGTTCAGCACGAAGCGGCCGAGCTCGCTGCCGACATTCCCGATCTGGCCCTGGCCCAGGTTGGTCAGGAAGCGCCGCGGGAAGCCCAGGTTGATGAAGAACTTGTCCACGGAACGCCGCAGCCCCTGCCAGGTGACGAACTCCCAGCCCTCGGAGAGGGGCTCGAGCAGGTACTCGTCCATTCCTTCGTTGAACCCGAAAACGGCGCGGTTCGAGTCCTCGTAGGGATCGCTCCCCTGCTCCTTGCGATCCCAATCCCGGGGATACGTGACGCACGCAGAGGCGGGCAGGACGACGACGAGCAGCGCGACGACGGCCACTCGATGGCCTTGGCGATGGGTCATTCCGAGGCGGCTCCCAGGTTCTGAATGACGCGACCGATGAGGCGCTCGAGCACCACGGCACCCTGAGTATAAACAATCTCGTCCCCACTCTTCAGCGCCGATTCTTCGGCCCCCGGCTCCAGCGCGACGTACTGGTCTCCCAGGACCCCGGACGTGAGGATCGAGGCGGAGGTGTCGATCGGGAGCTCGACCCCCTCGGCCACGTCCAGGACGACCCGGGCCCGCAGGTCCCGGTCCAGGCCGATGGCCTTCACCCGGCCCACCTTGACCCCCCCGATCACCACCGGAGCTCGGGGCTTGAGGCTCCCCACCTCGTCGAAGAGAGCCACGATCTCGAGCCCCCCCGAGCTTCGGAACGACGCGCCGCCCACGCTGACGGAGAGGTAGGCGATCGACAGGAGGCCGGCGAGGACGAAGATGCCCACGACGAGGTCGCGCGAGGACTGGGTCATGTCAGAACCTCCAAAGAGCCGTGATGAAGTAGTCGAAGATCAGGATCGCTACGGATCCGATCACTACCGTCGAGGTGGTGGCGGCGCTCACGCCGGCTGCGTTGGGGCGGCAGGTGAAGCCCCTCCAGGTGGAGATGAGGGCCACCAGCAGTCCGAAGACGAAGGCCTTCATCAGGCTGCCGCCCACGTCTTCCCGGAAGCGGACCGCGGACTCCAGGCTGGTGAGATAGAGACCCCCGTCCCCGCCTACCACCAGGACGCCGATCAGGAAGCCGCCCAGGATGCCGGTGACGGTGAACAGGCCCGCCAGCAGGGGCATGGAGATCACCATCGCCAGCGCCTTGGGCTTCACCACGAAGTCCACCGGATCCACGGACATCATGCGCAGGCCGTCGAGCTGCTCGGTCACCACCATCGCGCCGATCTCGGCCGCCACCGCCGACCCGGCACGGCCGGTCACGAGCAGGCCGGTGAGCACGGGCCCCAGCTCGCGGATCAGCATGAGGCCGACGACGGCGCCCAGGGAGTCCTCGGCACCGAAGCGCACCAAGGTGTTGTGCCCCTGCAGGCCCAGCACGGCACCGACCACCAGCCCCGAGAGCGCCACGATGCTGACCGAGAGCACTCCGATGCCGTAGACCTCGTCGAGAATGCGGCGCGGGCGCAGGGGCGGCTGCGCCAGGGCCAGCCCGATCTGCCCGGCGAACGAGGCCACGTGGCCCAGGTGACCCACGAAGCGCGTGGTGCCGTTGCCCAGGCGTTGGATGGGCGCACTCATCAGCGCAATTCCCCGGCGAAGAACTCGTGGATGCGCGGGTCCTGCTGGCTGCGAAGCTCCTCCGGCGTCCCCGTCACGGCCCCGCCCTCCACCAGCAGCACGATGCGGTCGGCCATGCGGAAGGTGGAGGCGATGTGGTGGGAAGCGATGATCATCGTGACACCGAGGCGTCGGTTCACGTCCAGCAGGAGCGACTCGACCAGCCGCACCGTTGCGGGGTCGAGGCCCGAGAAGGGCTCGTCGCAGAGCAGCAGCTCCGGCGCCGTGATCAGCGCGCGGGCCAGCGCGGCGCGCTTGCGCATGCCGCCCGAAAGCTCCGCCGGCAACAGACCCTCCACGCCCTCGAGGCCGACGGAGGCGAAGACGTCCTCCACCTCGCGCTCGATCTCCGCCTCGCCGAGCCGCGCGTGCTCGCGAAGGGGCAGCGCGGCGTTCTCGAAGACGCTCATCGAATCGAGCAGCGCACCGCCCTGGAACATCATGCCCACACGCCGCCGGTACTCGCGCACGCCGGCGCGACGCAGCTGGGTCAGCTCCGTCTCCCCGTCCACGAGGATGGAGCCCGAGTCGGGCTGGAGCAGGCAGCCGAACATTCGAAGCAGCGTGGTCTTGCCGGCGCCGCTGCCGCCGAGGACGACGGTGATCTTGTCGCGCAGGATGCCCGCGTCGAGGCCCTCGAAGACGGAGCGCGAACCGTGCCCGAAGTAGAGGTCGCTCACCTGGATGTGAACGGGGTCGCGTGCGACCTCCTGGCTGGCGTGTTCGAGAGTCGAAGGCTCCATCGATCCCGGGCGCGACCCCTCAGCACCCTCACCCATGGAGAAAATGAAACCCCGGGGGGCCGGGCGCGGCCCAGCATAGCAGCAAAATCGGGCCGATCAGGCCTGTTGAGGACCCTCGCGGAGCTGTGTGAGCAAGGCCACCAACTCGGCCGGGGGCATCGGCTCCGGATCCTCCGTCGAGTCCTTCAGGTTCTCGAACTGGAGGATGCCCAGCTTCTCGTAGGCGTCGCGCACGCGGGGCGTGAGCAGGCCCAGCCGCTTCAGGTTGGGGACGATCTTGCTGAAGAGCATCTGCCGGAACCCCGTCATGAACGGGGTCTTGAGCGCCCACTGGGTCCACTCCTTGACGTCCCACCCCATGCGCTCGTAGACCTGGTCCATCAGCAGCCGATCGCGCATCAGGTAGGTGGCCTCGATGATGAAGTCTTCGCGCTCACGTCGTTCGGCTTCGGTCATCTGCTCGTAGAGCCCCTCGAGGGAGAGCACACCGAAGGCCACGTGGCGCGCCTCATCGCCCATGATGCGCGTGGTGATGTCCTGGATGAGCGGTTCGTCGGGCAGCTGCAGCTTGATCATGCTGAACGCCGCCAGGGCGAGTCCCTCCACCATGATCTGCATGCCGAGGTAGGTGAAGTCCCAGCGCGAGTCGGAGATGATCTGGTCGAGCAGCGTCTGGAGTTGCGGATTCACCTCGAACGAGCGCCCGAGCTTCTCGGTCAGGTAGCGGTGGTAGACCTCCACGTGGCGCGCCTCGTCCGCCACCTGGTTGGCGGCGTACCACTTGGCCTCCTCGTCGGGCACGCCCTGCACGATCTTCGCCGTCGCCAGCAGCGCGCCCTGCTCGCCGTGCAGGAACTGCGAGAGCATCCACGCGTTCATGTTGAGGTTCATCTCGATGCCCTCTTCCGGCGCCAGCGGGCGCGGCGGGTTGAGCATGGCGTTGAACATGCCGCTGGCGCCGCCCTGGAAGCGCTCCTGCAGCATCTTCTCGAGATTCACTTCGGTGTCCCACGCGAGGTCGGAGGCGTTCCAGGTGGCCGCCTTGCCCTTCTCGTAGAGCTCCAGGAGTTTCTCCCGCGAGAGGTCGTACTCCCAGTCGAAGAGCGTCTCCATCGTCGAGGTCACGGACTCGAGGGGGCCGGAAGCGGGAAGGGGAAGCGGGTTGCGCTGCTCGTACTTCATGGCGAGTGGACCTCCAAAGGGCGCGCGGGAGGAGCCTAGCATGGGTGCGCCGGGTGCCGCCCCGCGCCGTGATCGCGCTCGGCTTCACCACGTTCGTCTGCTTCGGGGCGCTGCTCGCGCTGCTGAGCTCGGCGCCGATGGGTGCGGAGCCCCCGGGCCAGGAGGCGGACCCCAGATGGGCTGCGCCTCCTAGTGGATTTCGCCCGCGGCCTCGATCTCGACGCGGCCCTGGCTGCGCCGGTGCTTTCCGCCCAGCGTGCGGTAGACGGTGTAGGTGTAGGTGCCCGGATCGCCGCTGCACACCAGCGTGCCACCGCCGTTCACCAGGAAGCGCCGTCCCTTGGCCGGCGCCGAGGCGTCGGCCGCACAGTGGAGGCCCTGGCCGCTGCGCACCTTGAACTCCACGCGCGCCAGCGCGTCGGTGCCGTTGCGCAGCGCAAACGGAGCGCCGGACGCCACGCGCAGCTGCGCGGGGGCGATGCGCTCGGCGGCGATCTCGGCGGCCGGCCGGGCCACCGAGTCGGGAATCACGCGAGTCTCGGCCCCGGACGGGGCGCTGATGAGGGTCGGCAGGGCCAGGACGGCCAGGGCCAGCATGCGCGCGGTCGAATGGATCATGGTTGATCCTCCTTGAGTGGGTTCGGGGCGCGCATCGGGAAATATGAGCTGTGTCTGAACGTTCAGAAACCCCTGTTAATTCAAAGCATCTGTGCAAAAATGCACGGATGGATGACTGGGACGACCTGAGGATGGTCCTGGCGGTGGCCCGGGAGGGCTCGCTCTCGGGTGGAGCCCGCCGGCTCGGGGTGACCCACTCCACCATCTCCCGGCGGCTCACCTCCCTGGAAGGGCGCCTCGGGGTGCGCCTCTTCGAACGGGTGACCCGGGGCTGGGTCACCACCGCGGCTGGCGACGACATGGTGGCGACCGCCCAGCGGCTGGAGGAGGAGGTGGCCGGCCTCGACCGCCGGGTGCAGGGCCGCGACACCCGGCTCTCCGGCTGCGTGCGCGTGGCGACCGCAGACATCCTGGCCACGCACCTGATGCCCCACATGGGGGCGTTCATGCTGACGTACCCCGACGTGGCGCTCGAGGTGGTGATCGATCGGGCCGCCGCGAACCTGACGGCCCGCGAGGCCGACGTGGCGCTTCGCGCCACCAACGACCCGCCGGAGAGCCTCGTGGGTCGCCGCCTGACGCGGCTCCCCGGCGCCCTCTACGCACACCCGGACTACCTGGCACGGCACCCCGAGCGCGTGTGCGCCGAGGACCACGATTGGATCGCGTTCGACGACAGCATGGCCGACCTCATGCCCGAGCAGTGGCTACGCCGCGAGCTGCCCGACGCGCACGTGGTGCTGCGCAGCAACCACGTACCCCTGATGCTGGAGGCGGCGCGCGAGGGCCTCGGGGTAGCGTTCATGCTCTGCTTCGTCGGCGACGCGGCCGGCCTCCAGCGGGTGGACGTGGACTTGCCCGAGATGGGGATCGACCTCTGGATCCTCACCCATCGCGACCTGCGCACCACGGCCCGCGTGCGCGCGTTCATGGACTTCATGGCCGAGGCGGTCCGCGCCGACCTGGAGCTCCTCGAGGGTCGCAGGCCGGCCGCGGCCTGAGACCCGGCGAACCGGTAGGGTCGCAGGCCGGGCGCAGCCTAGGACGAGCGTTGCTCGGGCAGTCCCACCTTTCGAACGAGCTCGCGGAAGCGCGGCTCATCCCGGATCGGATCCCAGCGCTGGTCCATGCCCAACTCCGAAATCGGGTAGTCCCGCTCTTCGTACGCCCGCTCGAGCTGGCTCAACGCAGATTCGGTCTCCTGCAGCCCGACGTGGATGCGTGCGAACGCCACGGGTGAAACCCACTCCGTCGCACCGCGTGCCGCGAGCTCCACCAACAGCGCCTGCGCCTCCTCGGCGCGGCCGCTGCTCGCGTAACACCAGCCCAGGTCACCCACCACGAGCGGGTCGTCGTAGGAGAGCCGGCGCGCCTCGCGGAGGAGATCGATGCCTTGGTCCACCGCGCCACTTCGGCAGCGGAGAAGGCCCAGGGAGTGGCGGCCGTTGGGGTTGCCGGCGTCGAGGGCCGTAGCCTCCCGATAGAACTCGACCGCGCGCTCGGTCTCGCCGCGGACCTCGTAGATCTGGCCCGCCATGTGGGCGACCTGGGCGTTCAGCGGGTCGATCTCGAGCGCGTGGTCGATGTCGCGCTTCGCCTCGTCGAGCCGCCCCAGCTCCGTGTAGGTGAGCGCGCGGGCGCGACGCGCGAACTCGTAGCTGGGGTTGATCTCGACGGCACGGTCCATGGCCTCCAGCGCGCCGTCCCAGTCCCAACCGTGGAAGATGCGCACGATCCCGAGCGCAGTCTGGGCCTCCGGGAGATCGGCGTCCAACTCGACCGCGCGATGGGCCAGGTCCCAGGCCAGGTCCATCACGGCCGCGGGCGCCGCAGCCGCGCCCTCGCCGAAGATCAGCCACGTGTGCATGGGCGAGCAGGAGAGCGCGTCGGCCAGACCCGCGTAGCCGAGCGGGTACTCCGGATCCAGGCGCATCGCGTCCTCGAAGTGCCCTCGTGCCCGCAGCGCCGCGGGGGGCGTGTATTTGTGCGCGAAGTAGATGCCCTTGAGATACGCCTCGTGGGCTTCGGGAACCACCGGGCCGCGTTCCGCGAGCTTCTCCTCCTCGCGGGGCGTGAGCCGTGCCTCCACCTGCTGCGCCACGCCCCGCGCCACCTCGCTCTGGAGGCTCAGCACGTCGCGCAGGTCGCGGTCGAACTGCTCCGCCCACAGGTGCTCGTCGTCCCTCGCGTCGATGAGCTGGGCCGTGATGCGCACGCGGTCGCCGTCACGCAGAACGGTGCCCTCGAGCAAGGCGTCCACGCCCAACTCGCGGGCGATCTCCTTGAGTGGACGATCCGTGTGCTTGTACTGGAGGACCGTCGTACGCGAGGTCACGCGCAGCGAGCCGATGCGGGCCAGGCCCGTGATGAGCGCGTCCGTCATGCCGTCGACGAAGTACTCCTGCCCGGGATCGCCGGTCAGGTTCTCCAGCGGCAGAACCGCGATGGAGCGGATCGGCCCGCGCGCCGTGGGAGCGCCGTCGCGCACGGCCCAGAGAGCTGCCGCGGCGAGCGCCGCTAGCAACGCGGCGGCGGCCAGCGCCGCGACCCGGCGCCGACGGCGCGGGAGACGTGGCAACCCCGTGGGCCTCACGCGTCCCGGGCGCCCGAGCGCAAACAGCTCCACCGGCTGCCCCACGTTCTTCAGCTCGCGCACGCCCAGCGGCAGCGCCTCCACGTCCGGGTGGTTGCGGACGGCCTGGCGCACCTCGCCTGAGACGCACAGGCCGCCGCCCTCGGTGAGAGCGCAGAGCCTTCGCGCCACGTTGACGCCATCGCCGGACACCTCGTCGCCCACCCGCACGACGTCGCCCACGTGGATGCCCAGGTGCAGGTCGAGATCGGGCTCGCCCTCCACCTCGTCCAGCAGGTCCAGGGCGCAGCGCACGGCGTCGAGAGCACTCGGGAAGACGGAGAGGCACTCGTCGCCCCGTACCTCCACAGGCTCACCGCGGTGACGTTCGACCACGGGTCTCACCACGTCGCGATGGCGCTCGCGGACCCGGAGCCCGCGCTCCTCGTCCGCGGCCATGAGCGCCGAATAGCCGACGACGTCCGTGAAGAGGATCGCCGCAAGCCGGCGGTCGGTGGACTCCGGCATGGTTTCGGAGGATACCGCGTGGAAGCGGTCCCGGCCGACGATCCTACGAGTAGATCAGGCGGGTGAGCGTTTCCGCCACACAGCCCGGCTTCCCTTCGCCTTCGATCTCCACGGTCATGCGTTGCTTCAGCTGGATCGAGGTCGGGCTCTTCAGCTCCGCCGACACCAGCTCGCGGCGCCCGCGCACGCGCGAGTCGACCTTCACAGGCGCGGGAAAGCGCACCTTGTCGAGCCCGTAGTTCACGCCCATGACCACACCCTGGTACGCCTCCGGGTCCACCGGCGGGATGCTCGCGCCGAGCTTCACGACCAGCGACAGGGTCAGGAAGCCGTGGGCGATGGTCACCTTGTAGGGCGAGAGCTGGGCGGACTTCTCGGGGTCCACGTGGATGAACTGGTGGTCGCCGGTGGCGTCGGCAAACAGGTTGATCTGATCCTGGTCTACCTGGTGCCACTCGCCGACGCCCTCTTCCTCGCCGATGTGCTTCTGGAAGATGGCCAGCGCCTTCTCTGCATTGCTCATGGGGATGGTCTCCGTGGTTTTCTAGTCGTTGGGGTCCGCGAGCGGAACCGTGAGGCCGCTGCCGCCCTCTACGCCGGCCACACCCGTGCGCTCGTCCTGGGGCATCTGCTGCACGATCTGGCGGCCGAGCGACACGATGCTCGGGATTGCCGTGTCGGCGATGGGCTCCATGCGTTCCTTGCGCTCGAGGGCCTGCTCCAGGTACGGCGCCAGCTCGTCTTGCTTCTTGCGCTCGCGTGCCGCCGCGCGGTCCTTGAACTCCGGCATCACCTCCGCGGCGAACAGGTCCAGGGACTCGCAGATGTGCTCGTGGCGGTTCTTTCCGCCCTGCTGGATGAAGATCACCTGGTCCACGCCGGCCTCTTCGAACTGGGACAGGTGGCTGCGCAGCTGGTCGGGCGTACCGATCCCGCGGTCGCCGCCCGCCCGGGGCAGCGCGCCACGGGCGGCCTCGTAGCGCTTCCAGATGTCGGTTCGCCCGGGTGTGTGCTCACCGAAGATGTAGAAGTGGCCGAGGGCGTAGCCGAAGAAACGGAAGCCGTCCTCGCCTCGCCGCATCGCCTCCTCCGAGTCGGGGTGGCACGAGAAGCCCGTCACCATGGCGATGTTGGCGTTGACCGCGTGGCCGATCGGCACGCACTCGTCGCTCCTGATGATGTCGTGGTACTCGCCGACCCACTTGCGCGCCTCGGCCGGATCGATGAATGCGAAAGTCAGCGCGCCGATGCCCAGGCGCGCGGCCAGGTGGATGGTTTCGCGGTTGGAGCACGCCACCCAGATGGGAGGGTGCGGTTTCTGGACCGGCTTCGGCACCACGTTCCGGCACGGCATGGAGAAGTACTCGCCCTCGTAGCCGGGGTACGGGTCCATCACCATCATGTTGGCGACTTGCTCCACGCACTCCTTCCACATCCCGCGCTTCGACTCGACCGGCACGCCGAAGCCGCCCAGCTCGGAGAGCGAGGACGACTCGCCGGTGCCGAAGTCCACGCGGCCACCGGATACCAGGTCGAGGGTGGCGATGCGCTCCGCGATCCGGGCCGGCGGGTTGTAGGCGGGCGGCATCAGCACGATGCCGTGACCCAGGCGGATGCTCCTGGTGCGCTGCGAGCACGCCGCCAGGAAGACCTCGGGGGCGGAGGAGTGGGAGTACTCCTCCAGGAAGTGGTGCTCCACCTCCCAGGCGTAGTCGAGGCCCAGCCGGTCAGCGAGCTCCACCTGGTCGAGCGCCTCGTTGAAGAGGCGCTGCTCGGAGTCCTCGGTCCAGGGCCGCGGCAGCTGGTGCTCGTAGAAGATTCCGAACTTCATGGTGCTCCCCGGACGACCCGTCGCCGCGCATGGTACCCGGACGCCCCCTCGGACCCCACCCGCCCTCCGGGCCGCCCGCGGGGAATCGGCCCGCGTGACCTCTCCCCGAGCCCCGGCATCCACAGGCCATGCACGGGCGGGGTGTCGCCCGGGGGAGGCGCAACGAGGATGGCGATGGCAGCGGTCATGTCTTTCGATCCGGACCCTTCCGCACAGGTCGTGGCGCTCCAGCGCGTCGCGCTGGCGGGCGAGCTGGATGATCCCAGCGCTCTCGACCTGGAGTCCCTCCAGCGAGGTTTCGCGCAGGCGGAGCCCGATGCCCTGGTGAAGTGGGCCGCCGACACGTTCGGCGACGGCCTGGTCGTCAGCACGAGCTTCGGCATCCACTCCGCCGCCACCCTGCACATGGTGACCCGCGTGGCACCCCAGACGCCGGTCATCTGGGTGGACACGGGCTACCTGCCGGCGGAGACCTACCGCTTTGCGGACGAACTCACCGAGCGCCTGGGACTGAACCTGCACGTGGTGCAGTCACCTCTCTCGCCGGCGCGCATGGAGGCCACTCTGGGCCGGCTGTGGGAGTCGGACGACCCGGCAGAGCTCGATCGCTACGACCGCATCCGCAAGGTGGAGCCCATGCGCCGCGCCCTCGATCAGCTGGGCGCCACGGCCTGGGTCTCGGGCATCCGCGCCCAGCAGACCGAGCACCGGGCGACGCTTCCGCGTATCGACCGGAACGGCGAGCGCTTCAAGATCTCGCCGCTCCTGCACTGGACCACGCGTCAGGTGCACGAGTACCTCGTGGCGAACGAGCTGCCCTACCACCCGCTCTTCGAGCAGGGCTACTCCAGCGTGGGCGACGCCCACTCCAGCCGCGCGCTGGCCGAAGGCGACGCCCACGAACGCGACACCCGCTTCCGCGGCCTCAAGCAGGAGTGCGGGCTGCACCTGAGCGACGATCAAGTCGTCAGCCTCGACGCCAGCGGCCTCTAGCGCGTACACTCCGCCGTCGGCGGGTGAGGTCCGGCGGAGGACGCGTGAGCGAGCACTTCGATCTCCTGGTCCGGGGCGGAACCCTGGTGGACGGCACCGGCACGCCCGGCCGGCGGGGCGACCTCGCGGTGCGCGGCGGCCGCATCGCGGCCCTCGGTCAGGTGGACGGCAGCGCCGACACGGTCATCGAAGCCGAAGGCGCCGTCGTGGCGCCCGGCTTCGTGGACATCCATACCCACTACGACGCCCAGGTGCTGTGGGACCGGATGCTCTCGATCTCGCCCTGGCACGGCGTGACCAGCGTGGTCATGGGCAACTGCGGCTTCGGCATCGCACCCACGCGCCCCGGCGACCGCGAGCTGATCCTCAAGACCCTCGAGCGCGTGGAGGGCATGTCGCTGGAGGCGCTCCAGGCCGGGCTCGGCGACGACTGGCCCTTCGAGACGTTCCCCGAGTTCCTCGATGCGATCGAGGCGCGCGGCAGCGCGGTGCACGTGGGCGCCCTGGTGGGCCACACGCCCGTGCGCCTGGCGGTGCTGGGGGAAGAAGCCACCGAACGCGACGCCACTCCCGACGAGATCGAGACCATGCGTGCGGTCGTGCGCGAGGCGCTGGCCGCCGGCGCCCTCGGTTTCGCCACTTCACGCGCGCCCACCCACGTGGGCTTCGAGGGCCGACCGGTGCCGAGCCGAGCCGCCGCGCCCGCCGAGCTGGAGGCCCTGACCGCGTGCCTCGGTGAGGCGGGCCACGGCGTATTCCAGTGCACCATCGGCAGGGGACTCTTCCTCGACGAGATGACCGAGATCGCACGGAGCACCGGGCGCCCGGTGAGCTGGACGGCGCTCCTCGTCGGCATGCTGGGCCCGGACGCGCATCGCGGCATCCTGGAGCGCTGCGCCGCGCTCCAAGCCGATGGTTTGCGAGTGATTCCGCAGGTGTCGTGCCGCCCGCTCGTCGTGGAGTACCAGCTGAAGGCGCCCTTCCCGCTCGAAAGCATCCCCGCGTTCAAGCCGGCCAGCCGCGCCGAGGGCGAGGAACGCCGTCGCGTGTACGCCGACCCGGATTTCCGGGCGGCCTTCCGCAAGGGCATCGGCCAGAACATCTTCGGCCGACGCTTTGTCGACGCCACCATCGCCGCGTACGCGCCCGACCCGTCTCTGGAGGAGCGCAGCGTCTCCGACGTGGCGCGGGAGCGCGGGGTGGACCCTGTGGACCTGGTCTTCGATCTGGGGCTCGCCTCGGATCTCGAGGCCCGCTACCGCATGCCCGTCTTCAATGACGACGAGAAGGGCGTGGCCGAGTGCCTGCTGCACCCAGCCAGCATGCTCGGTCTTTCGGACGCCGGCGCTCACGCAAGCCAGCTCTGCGATGCTTGCGCGCCCACCCACCTGCTCGGCCACTGGGTGCGCGAGAACGGCGTGCTGCCGCTGGAAGACGCTGTGCGCCGCCTGACCTCCGAGCCGGCCGAGGTGTTCGGCATCCGCGACCGCGGGCGTCTG
>CAXMOD010000070.1:0-9862 GCA_964194905.1 uncultured Desulfobacterales bacterium
CGAGAAGTACCCCGGCGAAGTCGCGTCCACCCACTCTTGAAAGCTCCGGATCGGCTGAGGCGGGGCGTAGGCTGCCTTGATGTCCGTCGAGGTAAACGCGACTTCCCTGACCCGCTTGTGGAGATCCGCCGAGCCTCGTCGGGCCTTTCCTTGGTTTCTGGGATGCGGCGGTGTGCCGAGGGCCTTTACTTCGCCCGCGACGATTGGATCGCCCTCCTCTGGATGGCAGATGTCCATGTCGATGAGGCCGAACAGTTGGCTGTTCTTCTTGCATCTCACGGAGATCGCCTTCTTGGAGGCATTGCTGAGGAGATCGACGATGATGTCGTTGAAGTAGCGCGCCTTCGCCTGATACCAGCCTGTGAGGCCGCCCTCCGCGAAGATCTTGCTTGGAGGCCGCGCGGATTCACCACACAGACGTGCAGGGATCGGCGGGATCGGGCGGAAGTTTCGCCCCGTGTAGATCAGAGTCGACGGAGGGAAGGCTGGCGGATGATTGGCTGCATTTCGGCTGCACCGGCGAAGCGATACTGGTTTCTCGGGCAGGCTAAGTGCGCGGAATCAATGGCACGCCGGGAGGGATTCGAACCCCCGACCCCCAGGTTCGAAGCCTGGTGCTCTATCCAGCTGAGCTACCGGCGCGTGCGAGAGAGAGGTTACCGGATGGCGAAGGGGACGCCCGGCGCGGGGGCCGGAACGCCGGGCTAGGCGCCCTCGTGGACCCCGCCGCACGAGCAGGCGGCCCAGCCGCGCAGCACGAAGCGCATGAAGTCGGCCTCGGTCAGGATGCCGACGAGGCAGCCCTTGTCGTCCACCACGGGCAGCGAGCTGCGCTTGGTGCGCAGCATGTGGCGTGCCGCGGCACCCACGCAGCAGTCGGGAGTCACGATGTCCACACTCGGGTGCATGATGTCGCCGATGGCCAGGTGGTCGAGCGAGCCACTGGCGGACGAGATGGCCAGGATGTCGCGCTGGGAGACGATCCCGAGCAAGAGGCCCTCGTCGTCGCACACCGGGACGTGGCGGATGCGCCGCTCCGTCATGAGCTGGAGCACTTCGGCCACCGGTGTTTCGGCGCCGGCCGTGACCGGCTCCGGCGTCATCAACTCCGACACGCAGCCCGACGCCTGACAGGGCTCTTGAGACTCGCTGGCCATCCTCTCTCCCCACCCCGCCTGCCCAGACGGGTCCAACGGTGCTCATCGACCGCCCTGCCGCCGCGCCTGAGGGCGGAAAGTTGCCGGTCGCTGAGGGTGGGGTCAGAGGCCCTCGAGACGCGCCGGGACGCCCTTGTGCCAGGGGGTCCCGGCGAAGGGGTCGCGGTCCTCGAGAGAGGTGAGCTCGTTCGGGGCCACCCCTACCCGCTCCACGTCGCCGTCTTCGGCCGTGGCATCGACGCCGAAGCCGTTCGGGAGCGATACGTGGCCGGGCCGCATGCGATCCGAGAGCACCACCCGCGCCTGGGCCTCGCCGCGCTTCGTGGTGACCCGCACCAGGCCGCCTTCGGACACGCCGAGCCGCTCGCCGTCCTGGGGCGACATGAAGAGCGCGCCCTCGGCGTCCTTCTTGCGCCAGCGCGAGTCGCGGAAGATCGTGTTGGCCGTGAAGGAGCGACGCTCGCCGGCAGACAGGACGAACGGGTAGTCGGGATCTTCCCGGGGGACTTCCGCGTCCAGGCTGCCGAGAGCGTCCTGGAGTTCGGCGATGTGGAGCTGGATGCGCCCGCCAGCGGTCTGGACGCGCGCCTGCACGGCATCGAAGTCGTCCACGGTGAAGACGATCCCGGAGCGCGCCGCGAGGATTCCCTCGAACAGCGCATTGCCCAGCGCGGGGCCCTCGCCCTCGAAGCCCGCGCGGCGAACGGATTCGCCGTACTCCTGCGCGCACAGCTGGCACGCACCCCAGAGCACGGCGCCCTCCTTCACCGCCGGCGGAAGGGCCTCGCCGAGCGTCCGGTAGAGCACCACGGACGCGACCGCGAAGCCGCCGGGATTGCGACCGAGCCACGCGTTGAAGGCGTCGGCGAACTCCGGCAGGCCGCGGCCGGCCGCCTCGCGCAGCGCGGGGAGCTGATCGGTGGGCATCTGACCCAGCGCTTCGACCAGGCGCGCGTGAATCTCGGCTTCCGGGAGCACGCCGTCCGGCGGCTCGAGCAGCGGATGGCGAAGGTGGAAGACGTTCTTCGGGAACTCGAAGTTGAACAGCGTGAATTCCGCCTTCTCGAACTGGGTCGAGGTCGGGAGCACATAGTCCGCCAGGCGCGCGGTCTCCGTCATGGCCAGATCGATCACGACGAGGGTGTCGAGTGCGCCGAGGGCTTCGCGCATGCGAGGGCTGTCGGCGAGGGAGTGCGCCGGGTTCGCGCTCTCGACGATCATCGCCCGGTAGCGCTTGGGGTGATCGGTCAGGATCTCCTCGGCGATCACGTTGCACGGAACGAGCCCCGAGATGATGCGAGCCCCCACCACCGGGCTGGTGCGTTGCGGTTGCATGCCGTTGCCCGTGCGCACGAGCGGCTGGAGGGCGCTCGGGATGTAGTTGGCGCCGGGCTTGGCGAAGTTCCCGGTCAGCATCCAGAGCAGGCGCTCGAGGTAGCTCAGCAGCGTGGAGTGCAGGTTCATCTGCACGCCCAGGTCCTCGGCCACCGACACGCTCGACGCTTCGGCAATGCGCCGCGTCGCTGCACGCACCAGGTCTTCCTCGACGCCGGCGATCTCGCAGTAGCGCGCCACGTCGATGCCCTGGAGGATGGGCACGATCTTCTCGGAACCTTCGGTATGGGCGGCCACCCATTCGTGGTCGATCCGGTCCTCCTGCACCAGCACCGCGGCCATCGCGGCCACGAGCCAGGCGTCGCGGCCCGGCTTCACCTGGAGGTGGAAGTCCGCGAGATCGGCCGTCTCGGTTCTGCGCGGGTCGATCACGATCATCGCGCGCGCCGGGTCCTTGGCGATCTTGCGCAGCGTGACGCGCGCGTGGGGGATGCCGTGGGACATCCACGGGTTCTTACCGACGAACACCGCCACCTCGCAGCGCTCGAAGTCGCCGCGGGTGAAGTTGCCGACCATCTTGCCGCTCACCCAGAACTCGCCGGTCTTCTCCTGGGCCAGCGCATTGGAGCGGTAGCGGATGCCCAGCGCGGACTGGGTCGCCCGAGCGTAGGCACCCGGCGAGTGGTTCCCCTGGCCGCCACCGCCGTAGTAGAAGACGCTCTCTCCACCGTGGGCGTCTCGCACCGCGGAAAGGCGCGCGGCCACCTCGCGGATCGCGGTATCCCAATCGATCTCCTCGAACGTGCCGTCCGGCCGCCGCCGCAGCGGAGCGCTGATGCGGTCCGGGCCGTTCTGGTAGTGATCGATGCGCGAGGGCTTCTCGCAGGCATAGCCCTTCGAGCCGGGGTGGGACTTGTCCCCGCGCACGCGCACGAAGCGGCGCCCGTCTTCCCCTCCGAGCTGGACCTCGATGCCGCAGTTGCATTCGCAGAGGTTGCAAGCGGTGGGCTGCCATTCGGAAGCGGGAGGGCGGGAAACGGCGGGGCCGGGCTGGGTCATGTCAGGGAGTCCTCGTGAGCAGGCCGGGGGTCCCAGCGTGGGACGAGGGTCACGATAGATCGACTGGATTCGTGATGCATTGCCGACGAGGACGACCCCCGCGGTCAGGCGAGCCAGCGCAGGCCGCGGGCGAGGGCCTTGGAGCCGGACTCCGTCGGCAACTCCCCGTGGGCGATCACCAGACGTTCCGGCTCCCACGCCAGCACGCGCTCCAACGCGGAGCGCGCGGCGCGCCGGTTCCAGAAGCTGGCGCGCCACTCGAGCGGGGTGGACCCGTTCTCGCCGACGAGTCCCCACAGGCGCATCCACGCGCCGCGCCAGCCCGGAATCGAGCCGGGCGCGAAGCGCTGGATGAGATCGCACACCAGCGCCGTGCGCGACGCCCGGTGGAAGAAGACGACCTCCTCCAGGAAGAAGCTCCCGCGGAAGACGACATGCTCGATCTCCGACCCCCATGCAGGCTCCGGCGCGTCGCCGAGTTCTGCGTCGAAGGAGAGGTCGCGGCGCTTGTCGGCCAGGCCCGGCGCTGAGTAGAGGCGCGCCTCGGGAAAGCGCTCGCGCCACGCGCCCAGGTACAGATGATGCAGCTTGTTGGGCGCCACCAGATGACGGACGGGCCCGAGACCCTCGACCTGGGAAGAGAGCTGCGCATCGAGTGGGATGGGCGACCAGACCCACAGCCCACCGTCGGCGAGCCGAACCACCGCCATGCGGGTCGGGTAGTCGAAGATCCCCACGAAACGCACGGAGGGTCCGTCTGCCAGCCAGAGGTCGCGTCCAAACTCCTGCAGCACCCAATCAGCCTAGCGTCAACGTCGCTTGACGGGAGCACGGCCGGGAAGTAGCGCGCCCGCCTGCCCCTCTAGTTGGTGGTGGAGAGCGAGAGCGTGGGGTTGCGGACGAGCCGGATGTCCTCGAGGCGCGTCTCGCAGCTGTGGCGCCAGCTCCCTCCTTCCTCCGAAAGGAGATAGAAGCGACCGGCGCGGATGCCGTCCACCACCCGCTCCGCCATGGCCGAGGGGTCGAGCCCGCTGCCGATCGATTCACGCAGCGCGGCCTCGATCAGGTCGCTGCCCGGCTGGACGTCCTCTGTTTCACGTTTGAGATGCGGCGGCCGGTTGCGCTCCGAGCGCGCGATGCCGGTATTGATGATCTCCGGACACAGCACCGAGACGCCGACCGGCGTCGTCTGGCCCGCCAGCTCGTGGTAGAGGCACTCGGACAGCGCGAGCGCGGCATGCTTGCTCATGAAGTACGCCGAGCACATCGGAGCCGTGGTGAGACCCGCCATCGAGACGGTGTTGACCACATGGGCGGGTTCCCCCTGCTCGAGCAGGATCGGAACGAACGTGCGGATGCCGTGCAGCACTCCCCAGACATTGACGCCGAAGACCCACTCGTAATCCGAGAGCGGCGACTCCCAGGTCACGCCGCCCGCGAAGACCCCGGCGTTGTTGCAGACCACGTGGACCTTCCCGAACGCGTCGAGAGTCGCCTCGGCCAGCGCCTGCACCGAGTCTTGCTGGGACACGTCCGTAACCACGCCGATCGCTTCGGCGCCGGACTCGACCAGCTCGTCGCACGCGCGGGTGAGGGCGTCGCGCTCCACGTCCGCCAGCACGACGCGCATGCCTTCCTGCGCGAAGCGCCGTGCCAACGCCTGACCGATTCCGCTGGCCGCGCCCGTCACCACGGCGACGCGTCCGCTCAACTCCCGCATTCCGATCTCCTTCTGATCAGCCGAGCTGGTCGGCGAAGACGTCCTCGTTGAAACCCACCAGCACCGTCTTCCCACGACGCAGGGTCGGGGCGCGGAGGTTTCCGGTCGGTCCCAGCATGGCCGCCACCACGTCCGCGGGAGCCTTCCCGCCGGGCTTGAACTCGCTCACCTTCTTGCCCTTGCAGACGATCACGCGCGAGGCCTGCTTGGCCAGCGCGGCGGCGTCCTTCTTGGCGAGCTTGCGACTGGCGGGAATCACTTCCCGCGCCTCGATTCCGTTGGCGTCCAAGAACTTGGACGCTCGTGTGCAGGACGTTCAGCCCTTGCGGTGGTAGTACCAGTCGATCGACCTGGCCATCGCTCTCCTCCTCGGCGCCCGATTCTGCCCCAGTCAGAACGGCTTGGCGATCGCCAGCACGATCGCCATCGGAATCAGCACCAACACGATGGGCTCGGTCACCCGGAAGAAGAGCCAGTGGTGCTCCATCATGCGCGCGTGACGCTCGCTGAGCCCTGCCCGGCGCAGGCGCCGCTTGTTCCCGCCCCCGTGGGCCAGATACCAGTCCACGATCTCCATCGGAACGAATACCAGCACCACCAGCAGCAACTTGGCCAGGAGCCAGCTCCATTTGAGGAGCGTGAAGCCCGAGATCCAGAGCAGGACGAGCCCCGTCACCAGGATGATGGGGAACGCCACATGCTCGATCACGACGCCGCGGTCGAAGAGCTCCATGAAGCGGTCGCGCTCGGCCCGCGCCGCGGCGTCCTCCGGGTGACGCTGCGTAGCGCGAGCCGGGTATCATGGGGCCCCACTCACGCGACCCCTCACGTCGCTTGGAGACCCCCCATGGCCGACAACACCCAGATCCTGCTGGTGCGGCGCCCGGACGGCCCGCTGCGCGACGACCACTTCGAGATTCGCCAGGCGCCCATCCCGAGCCCCGCCGAGGGCGAGGTGCTGGTGCGCACCATCCTGCTCTCCCAAGACGCCGCCAACCGCGCCTGGATGCAGGGCCCCACCTACAAGGCCGCCGTCGAGGAAGGCGACGTCATGCACGGCTACGCGATCTGCGAGGTGGTGGAGTCGCGCTCGCCGCGCTTCCAGCCCAGCGACGTGGTGCAGTGCGAGTCGGGCTGGCAGGAGTTCGCGGCCCTCGACGGCAGGGTCGTCTTCCCCTGCGCCAACCATCGACCTCTGTCCCTTCTGCTCTCGGTGATGGGCGTGGCGGGCAAGACCGCCTACCACGGCCTGCTGAACGTCGCCGGCATCCGCGAGGGCGAGACGCTGCTCGTCTCGGCGGCAGCAGGATCAGTGGGATCGCTGGTCGGGCAGATCGGCAAGATCCGGGGCGCCACGGTAGTGGGCGTGGCCGGCGGGCCGGAGAAGTGTGCCTGGGTGGTGGACGAGCTCGGCTTCGACGCCTGCATCGACTACAAGGGCGAAGAAGTGCCGGCGGCACTGCGCGGCCACTGCCCCGACGGGATCGACGTCTACTTCGACAACACCGGCGGTCCCATTCTCCAGGCAGCGCTCTTCGCGATGAAGCTGCACGGGCGTGTCGCCTGCTGCGGCGCCGTCTCCATGTACGACGGCGGGCCGATCACCGGGCCGGTGGGCGTACCCGGATTGCTGGTGGTGAAGCGAATCCGCATGGAGGGCTTCATCGTGAGCGACTTCGCCGACAAGGACGCCGACGCGGAACGAGATCTGAAGGCTTGGAGCGGCGACGGGCGGCTGGTCGTGGTCGAGGACGTGATCGAGGGCCTCGAGAACGCACCGCGCGGGTTGATCGGGCTCTTGCACGGCGAGAACCGCGGGAAGCGCATGATCCGCGTGGGCCCCGATCCCGCCTAGGTTCGTCCTGTAGACTGGCTCATGCTCATTCGCATCCTTCTCGGAGCCGCAGCCGTCCTCGCTGGCCTGGCCGCGTTGCTGTGGTTTTCGCTCACCCCGCCGGCACCTCTGGCGCGCCCGGAGCCGGGGATCGTCCTGGAGAACGTCACCTTGCTCCAGCCCGGCGAAGGCCGGCGTGCGCGGCAACGCCTGGTGGTGGAGGGCGGCACGATTGCCGAGGTGGGGCCGGCGAGCGCGGCCGCGATGCCGAGCGGGACCGAGGGCGCCCAGGAGTGGAGCGGCGCCTTCGTGCTGCCCGGCCTCATCGACATGCACGTCCACTTCCCTCCCGAAACGGGGCTGCGCCAGACGGAGCTCTTCGCCTTCCTGCACCTCGCCCACGGCGTGACCACGGTGCGCGACGCCGGCGACGTGGACGGCACCGCCACCGCTCCGGCGCGCGACGGTGTGCGAGAGGGCGACTTCCCGGGGCCGCGCGTGCTGGCCTGTGGCCCGCTCGTGGACGGGCCGGACCCGGTCTGGGCCAATACGAGGGTGATCGCGACGCCGGGCGACGCCGAGCCGGCAGTGGCGCAGATCAAGGCCGACGGCTTCGACTGCGTGAAGGCGTACACCAACCTCACCCCCGACACGCTGGCCGCCGTACGAGCGGCCGCGAAGAAGCACGACCTGCCGGTGATCGGCCACGTCCCCGCGCGCGTCCCGTTCGAGGAGGCGCGCCTCGACGACGTGCAGCACCTGACGGGCGCCCATCCGCCGCGCGACCCCCCTCTCCCCTTTCCCAAGGTGCTGGTAGGGTGGCGCGACTTCACGGAGGAGCGCGCACGCTTCATCACCGGAATGTCGCTCGCCTACGACATCGCCCACACCCCGACCCTGGTGGTGCTCGACCGGCAGTTCGCCATGCGCGACTACGAGGCCGCCCGGCAGGGTGAAGACGTTGGACTCCTGCCGCGCATCTACCGGGACGTGGTGTGGAGCCCGACCGAGGGTCTCCCGTTCGTGCGCAACCGCAGCGAGGAGGACTACCGCCTCTTCGAAGACGCCCTGCTTGGCAGCCAGGAGCTGGTGGCCCGCATGCACCGCGCCGGTGTGCGCATCCACGCCGGGACCGATTGCCAGATTCCCTTCGTGGTGCCTGGCGCGGCATTGCACCGCGAGCTGCACCTGCTTTCGGAGGCGGGCCTCGGGCCCGAGGGCGCGCTGGCCGCGGCCACGACCGTGCCCGGAGCCTCGCTCGGCATCGCCGGGCTCGGGCGACTCGACGTCGGAAGCCCCGCTGATCTGCTGCTCTTCGCCAAGGACCCCACGCGCAACCTCGACCACCTGGACACCCTCCTGGGCGTGGTGGCCGACGGACGCGTCTACCGCCGCGCGGATCTCGACGCCCAGCAGGAGGCCTACCGGCGCCACCACGACGGCCGCATCTTCGACGCGACTTCGGTCTTCCTGACGCGCCAGGTGCTGAAACGCATCTTCGCAACGGACGAAGACGCAGCAGCGCAAGAAGCACCGTAGCCGGACGGCCCCCAGACGTGGCACCGGTTCCCGTCTACCTGGGCACGCGCGCGGTGAGCGCCTTCGGGTTCGCACTGTTCGCCACGCTCTCTTCGGTGCGCCGCTTCACGGATCTTGGTTTGGATCCGCTGCAGCTGGTCCTGGTCGGCACCGTGCTCGAGGCCACCGTGTTCTTCCTCGAGGTTCCGACCGGCGTGGTCGCCGACGTGTACAGCCGCAAGATCTCGGTGGTGATCGGCTTCGTGGTGATCGGGCTGGGCTTCGTGACCGAATCCCTGGTACAGAGCTTCGCCGCCGTGCTCGCCGCCCAGGTGGTCTGGGGCGCAGGATCGACCTTCGTGAGCGGCGCCTTCACGGCCTGGATGGTGGACGAGGTCGGCGACCGTCCGACGGGTCCGATCTTCCTGCGCGGCACCCAGGCGGGACTGCTCGGCACCGCAGCGGGAATCGTCGCGGCCGCGGCGCTCGGCAACGTGGCGCTCCACCTCCCGCTCCTGGCGGGCGGTCTGGTCTTCATTGCACTCGGAGCGGTGCTCCTGCCTGTCATGCCGGAGCGGGGATTCACACGGCGACCGCCCGAGGAGCGCGAGAGCTTCGCCGCGCTGTTCGACACCCTGGGCGAAGGCGTTCGAACGGTGCGCGGCGACCGGGTGCTCGTGGCGATCCTCGTACTGGCTGCGCTGGCCGGCGCCGCCAGCGAGGGCGTGGACCGGCTCTGGGAGCTCCACCTGGTGCGCGCCGTCGGCCTTCCGGAGGCGGGCGGCCTCGCCCTCGCCACCTGGATCGGAGTGGCCCGCGGCGCCCAGCTCGCGCTCGGATTCGGCGCTGCCGAGTGGCTGCGCCGTCGCGTCGACGTGGACGACCCGCGCCGCGCGCTGCGCGTGCTGCTGGCGCTGACGGTGGTGCAGGCGGCAGGAATCGCCACGTTCGGCCTGGCGGCGGGCTTCGCCGTGGGCCTGTGCGCCTTCCTCGTCTACGCCACGTCGCGCCAGCTCGCCGGTCCGGTCCTCTCCACATGGACCAACCAGCTGCTCGACTCGCGCACCCGCGCCACCGTGCTCTCCATCCGCCAGCAGGCCGACGCCTTCGGACAGGTGGCCGGGGGCCCCGCCCTGGGCGGGCTGGGCCGAGCTCTCGGCTCCACCGCCACGATGCTCGCGGTGAGCGCGCTCCTCGCGCCGATGCTCGGAATCTACGCGCGCATCGCCCGCCGAGCCG
>CAXMOD010000071.1:0-18112 GCA_964194905.1 uncultured Desulfobacterales bacterium
CGCTCGCAGACCTGGGTGAGTTCGGCGTGATCGCGCGCATCGAGCGGATGGCAGCGCGCGCTGGGATTCGCGGGCGGGGGGTCGAGCTCGGGATCGGGGACGACGCGGCGGTGCTGCGTCCCCCGGCCGGCCAACGTCTCCTCGTCAGCACCGACGCGCTCGTGGAGGGCGTGCACTTCCTGTGGCGCAGCGAGTCTCCTCGCGGCGTCGGCCGCCGCGCGCTGGTCGCCGCGCTGTCGGACCTGGCTGCCATGGGAGCTCGGCCGCTCGGCTGGCTGCTGGCGCTGGCTGCGCCGAGGACGCTGCCTCTAGCAAGCCTCGACGGCGTGGTGCGGGGCCTCCTGTTCGAGGCTGAACGCCACGGCTGCCCGCTGGTTGGGGGCAACATCACGGACGCCCCGCGTGCCTCGCTGACCCTTACGGTGCTCGGGGCTGCGGAGCCCGGGCGCATCCTCACCCGGCGCGGGGCCCGGCCGGGTGATCGCATCCTGGTGACCGGCACCCTCGGCGCCACGGCGCTCGAGGTGGCCCTCGCGCGGCGCGGCCGCGGGCGGGTGAAGCGGGTGCCCCAGCCGCGCCTCGGCGCCGGCCGGGCGCTGGCGCGGGTGTCCGGGGTCGGCGGCTGCATCGACATCTCCGACGGTCTGGACGCGGACCTGGGCCATCTGCTCCGGGCCGGTCCGCGCCCGCTGGGCTCCCGTGTGGATCCGGAAAGCATCCCGCTGCCGCGGGGTTTCCGGCGTGCTTGCGCCCGCGTGGGGTTCGATCCCCAGCGCCTGGCTCGGGCCGGCGGCGAGGACTACGAGCTGCTCTTCACGGTCCGGCCCAAGGCGCCCTCCGCGGCCGCTCTGGCCCGCCGGCTGCGGGTTCCGGTGACCGAGATCGGCGTCGTGACAGCCCACCCGGGTGGCTCCGCGGAGGCCGGCTGGCGGCACTTCTAGAGCCCTGAAGTAGCGCTCCAGGCACTTGGTTTCACAGGGGAAATCAACGGTAATTCCGTCAAGGTGAGGGGCTTCGCTGCCGATGTTTCTCGGGTGCGCCTCTCTCTGACGTACAAGTTCGTGCTGGGCTCGACCTGCCTGGCCGCGACGGCCATCGGATTCCCCGGTGTGCTGCGGGGCCTGGGCGTCGAGGTGGCGCCCTGGGTGTCGTTCTTCGTGGCACTCGGCGTGGGCGGAGCCATGGGCTTCTTCCTCTCGCGCGAGCTGGCCGGGAACTTCCAGAGCCTGCGCCGCGCCACCGACCGCATCAGCAGCGGCGACCTGACCGCTCAGGTGGACGTGCGCGAGGTGCGCTTCCCGGACGAGACTCACGACCTCGCGCGCAGCGTACAGGCCATGGCCGCGCGCCTGCGCGACCTGGTGGGGCACGTGCAGCGCACGGCGGATCGCGCCTCGGCCGCGGCCCGCGACCTGGCGCGCTCGGCCCAGGAGCTCTCGGGCAACAACGAGGGCATCTCCGCCAGCGTGGCCGACGTGGCGCAAAGCGTGACCCAGGAGCAGGAGCTCCTGACCGACGCCAACCGGCTCATCAACGAGATCGCCCAGGCCATCGACCAGAACGCGTCGCGCGCCCGCGAGGCGTTCGGCTTCTCGGCGGAGGCCAACCAGAAGGCGAGCACGGGCGTGAACGTCTCGCGCCTGGCGCTGGAGAAGATGAAGACGGTCTTCGAGCGCGTCGAGCGAGCCGGCGGGAAGGTCTTCGAGCTGGAGGCCAAGACGGGCCAGGTCACCCAGATCCTCGAGGTGATCACCGACGTCGCCCAGCGCACGAACCTGCTCTCGCTCAACGCCTCCATCGAGGCGGCGCGCGCCGGCGAGGCCGGTCGCGGGTTCACCGTGGTGGCCGACGAGATCCGCAAGCTGGCGGAGAGCGCCACCCGCAGTGGTGACGAGATCTCGAAGCTCGTGCACGAGATCCAGACCGACACCCAGAAGGTCGCCGACGAGATGCGCGAGTCGAGCCAGGTCATCAACGAGGGCCGCGACGATGTCAACACCATCGCGGCCTCGCTGGAGCACATCGCCGAGGCCGTCGGTGAGGCGTCCGAGCGCGCTGAGGAGATCTTCGTCAAGGCGGACACCCAGGCCGGAGATGCCGCTCGCATGGTCTCCGCCATGGACGAGATCGGCGGCGTGGCGGCGGGCAACGCCAAGGCCATGGCCGCCGCTGCGGCGACTTCGCGGGAACAGCTCGGGGCCATGGAGGAGCTGGTCATGTCCACCACGGGCGTGACGGTCCTGTCCGAGGAGCTGCGCGAGGTGCTGCGTCAGTTCCGCACCCATGGGACGGAAGGGGAGTCCGCGTGAGCGCATCGCTGAGCGCACAGACCGAACGTGACGAGCGTGTCCAGGCGACCGAGCGCTGGCTCACCTTCGAAGTGGGCGCGACGCCCTTCGCCCTGCCGATCCTCGGTGTGTTCGAAGTCGCCGAGCCGGGCCGCACGGGCCCGGTGCCGAGCCTGCCGCACTCCGTCGGGAGCGTCATGCATTACCACGGCGACGCCCTGCCCATCGTGACGGCCAAGGCTCTGCTGGGAGCCGACCCGGGCGGTCCGCCCCAGAACGTGGTGGTCGTGGCGGACAAGAGCGGCGATTCGCCGCGGCTGGGCTTCCCGGTGGACCGGGTATTGGGGCTCGTGGACCTCCCGGCGCTGGAAGCGCGGCTAGACGGCGCGGTGGCCGCCCACGTTTCCGTCGAGGGCCGCCTGACCGCGATGCTCGACGCCGACCGACTGTGTGACCGTGCCGCCGAATTGGTGGCGGGTGCGGTGCCGACTGATTTCACCGATCCCGAACATGGGGGGGAGACATGAAGGCGCGTACGCTGGTGGCGGACGACGCATCGTTCATGCGCGAGATGATCAAGGAGATCGTCGAGCCTGAAGGATTCGAAGTCATTGCCGAGGCAGGGGACGGCCAGGATGCCGTCGAAATGTTCAAGGAGCACAGTCCGGACATCGTCACGATGGACATCGTGATGCCCAAGAAGTCGGGCATCGAGGCGGTGAAGAACATCATCGCACTGGATCCGGGCGCAAAGATCGTCATGTGCAGCGCGTTGGGCCAGGAGGCGCTGGTAATGGAGGCGCTGAAGGCAGGCGCCAAGGACTTCATCGTGAAGCCCTTCAAGCCCGACGCTGTGGTCACGACGCTGCGCAAGGCGCTCGACAAGCAGGACTAGGCCCCCCTTGGACCTGACAAAGTACCGCGCACTCTTCCTGGAAGAGGCGACGGAACACCTGGCCGAGATGAGCCATTCGCTTCTGGTCCTCGAGAAGGACCCGGAGGCGGGCGAAGCCATCGAGACCTTGTTCCGGATGGCGCACTCCATCAAGTCCATGGCGGCGTCGCTGGACTACACCTCGATCACCGAGCTCTCCCACCGGCTCGAGGATCGCATGGAAGGCGTGCGCAGCGCGGGCCGCGTGGACGGATCGGAAGACCTGCCCCTCCTCTTCCGAGGTCTGGAGACCCTGGAGCGCATGGTGGCGGGCGTGCGTGACAACGGGGAGCCCCCCCCCGGCGACGCCGAGCTTCTGGCCGCACTCGAGGGCGCCGACGGCGGCGCCCCAAAAAAAGTGCACCCCTAGGCGGCGACGAGCCGCCCGCGCGGACCACCGCGCCTGCCGCGCCGGAGCCGACTGCGCCCACACCGCCTGCCGCGGGACCGGTGGCGCCCGCGCCGCCCCCGCAGGTGCGCGTGCGCACGGAGACGCTGGACCGCTTCCTCTCCTCCGTCGGTGAGGTGATCCTCAGCACCAGCCAGCTGCGCAGCGCTGCGGGATCCCTCGCGTCGCGGGCGAACATCCGCTCCGGCTTCGACCGTGTGGAGCGCGTGGTGGGCGAGCTGCAGCGGCGCGCAGTGGCGCTGCGCACGACGCCGTTGCTGCGCGTGATCGAGACGCTCCCCCGTGTGGCTCGCGACGTGGCCCAGCGCACGGGCAAGCGCGTCGAGGTGGAGATCGTGGGCGCCGAGCTGGAGCTGGACCGCTCCATCCTCGACCGCCTGGCCGATCCCCTCAGCCACCTCGTGCGCAACGCCGTGGACCACGGCATCGAGACGCCGGAGCAGCGCGTCGCGCTGGGCAAGCCCGAGACGGGCCGCATCGAGCTCGCCGCGCGGCGCGACCGCGACACGATCCGCATCGCCGTCTCCGATGACGGCAAGGGCATTGACCTGGACGCCGTACGCGCGCAGGCCGTGGCCGCGGGCCTCGTGCACCCCGACCTGGCGGACACCCTGCCCAACGTGGAGATCGCCGCGTTCGTGTTCCGCGCCGGTCTCACCACGGCGGAGTCGGTATCGGAGATCTCGGGGCGCGGCGTCGGCATGGACGCGGTCAAGACCACCATCGAGTCGCTGGGGGGGCACATCGAGATTGCCACCGAGCCGGGACGCGGTACATCGACGGCACTGGTGGTACCGGTGACCGCAGCGGTGCAGCGTGTGTTGCTGGTAGCGAGCGGTGGCGAGACCGTGGCGATCCCGATCGCCAAGGTGGAGCGGCTGCTCGAGGTGGCTGAGGACGAGATCGAGGAGGCCGGACAAGAGGCCTTCGTGATGGTCGACGACGAGCCGCTGCTGGCGCTCGACCTGGCCGACTGCCTCGGCTGGGAGCCGGTGAAGACGAAACGGGAGCAGGTTCCGCTGGTGGTGGTGGAGATCCGAGACCAGCGAGTAGCGCTGCGGGTGGAGCAGTTGGCCGGTCAGCAGGAAGTCTACGTGAAGCCGGTGCCGGCCCTCTTTTCCGGCCTGCGCAAGCTCTCCGGACTCACGGTTCTGGGGAGCGGCGAGCCGGTGTTCCTGCTCGACGTGGGGCAGCTGGCATGAGCCAGGCGTCGTACCACGACGAGGGCGGCCGCGAGCTCGACCGTGCGCGCGAGCTGGCCAGCATCGGTGCCGGGCACGCGGCGGGCGCACTGGGCCGCCTTGTGAACCGCGCGATCTGGACCGAGGTGCCCCGTGCCCAGGCGCTCGGCGAAGGCGTTGCTCCGTTCGCGGCGCGCGCCGCCGAGGACGGTTCTGCGGTGTTCTTCGAGCTGACGGGTGGCGTGGGCGGCATGGTGGCCGTCGTCTTCTCGCGCGCCTCGCTCGAGGTGATCGTGACCGAGATGATGGGTGCGCAGGCGTACGGCGTGGAATCGGCCGTGGAGTCCGCGGTGCGCGAGGCGGGCAATATCCTGGTCTCGCACTACGCCTCGGCCATCGCCGATACGCTGGGAACCCTGGTGATGCCTTCGGTGCCCCTTTTGGCCGAGCAGGCGGGCCCCGGCGCCCTGGCCTCCCTGGTCTCGCCCGGTCCCAGCGATTCGCCGCGCCTCATCCTGGAGAGCCGTCTCTTCGACCCGGCCCACGACGTGGAAGGCTGGCTCATGCTGGTCCTGGAGTAGTCCGGCAGCCGTCCTGCTAGCCTCCGGGCATGGACCGCAACGCGCTGCGCACCCTGCTGGAGTCGGTGCGTCGGGGGGAGACCGAGCTCGACGAGGCGCTCGAGGCCCTGGCGATGCTCCCCTTCGTGGACACTTCCAGCGCGCGCATCGACACCCACCGCGCGCTGCGCATCGGGATGCCGGAGGTTGTGTTCGGGCTGGGCAAGACCCCCGCCCAGATCGCCGAGGCGGTGCGTGCCCTGCGTGGCGCCGGACAGTCGGTGCTGGCCACGCGGGTGGAGCAGGACGTGGCGGCGCAGGTCGCAGCCGAGGTGCCCGGCGGCGACTACGACGCCGAGGCGCGCCTGCTCTGGTTCGGGCCGGCCGAGTCTCCGCTCGAGGGCAATGGCGTCGTGGCGGTGGTCTCCGCGGGCACGGCGGACCGACCCGTGGCGGCGGAGGCCGCCGGGGTGGCACGTCGCTTCGGCAACAAGGTGGAAGAGCTGGCGGACGTGGGCGTCGCCGGGATTCACCGCCTGCTCGCGTCGAGTGACCTGCTGCGCCAGGCACGGGTGTTGGTGGTCGTGGCGGGCATGGAGGGCGCGCTGCCGTCGGTGGTCGGCGGCCTCGTAGGCAAGCCGGTCATCGCCGTGCCCACCAGTGTGGGATACGGCGCTTCGTTCGGCGGCGTGGCCGCGCTGTTGGGCATGCTCAACAGCTGCGCGTCCAACGTCACCGTGGTGAACATCGACAATGGTTTCGGGGCTGCGTACGTGGCCACCTTGATCAACCGGCTGTAGGTCTTCGCCTTCGATGTCCCCCAAGAAGCCCGCCGGCGCGCGCGTCCTTCACCTGGACTGCTTCTCAGGAGTCGCCGGCAATATGTTCATCGGTGCGCTCCTCGACGCGGGGCTGCCGCGCCGCGCCCTCGAAGAGGATCTGGAGGGGCTCGGGGTGGAGCACAAGCTGCGCCTGTCGCGCGTGCGGCGCGGCGCGCTGGCCGCGCGCCACGTGCGCATAGAAGTGCCCGGCGCACGCAAAAAGCGTGGCGATCGTGCTCACCACCATCACTCCCTCCACGGGCGCCACTACGCGGACATCGTGAAGTTGCTGGGCAAGGCCCGGCTGACGCCGACCGTGCGCGACCGGGCGCTCGCCATCTTCGAGGCGCTGGGCCGGGCGGAGGCGCGCGTGCACGGCATCGCACTCGAGAAGGTCCACTTTCATGAGGTGGGTGCGGTGGACGCCATCGTGGACGTCACCGGCGCCGCGATCGGCCTCGAGCGACTGGGGGTCGAGCGCGTGACGGCGTCGCCGCTGGCACTGGGCCACGGCACCGTCGAGACCGACCACGGGCGCCTTCCGCTGCCGGCGCCGGCCACCCTCGAGCTGCTGCGCGGTGTTCCGACGCGTCCAGCCGACGTGGAGTGGGAGACCGTGACGCCCACGGGAGCTGCCATCGTGCGCACCGTGGTGGACGCCTACCGGCCGTTCCCCGAGATGGTGGTGGACAGCATCGGCTACGGCGCCGGCGACGACCGCGAGGGGCCGATGCCCAACGTGCTACGCGCCGTTCTGGGGCACGAGCCCGGGCCGCGCTGGGACCGCGTTCTCGTTCTCGAGACCAATCTCGACGATCTCCCGCCCGAGCACTTCGACCACCTGATGCAGCGGCTCCTGGAGGCGGGCGCTCTCGACGTCTCGCTCCAGAACATCCTCACGAAGAAGAGCCGCCCCGGCTTCCTGGTGCGGGTGTTGGCCCGCCCGGCCGACCGCGAGTCCCTGGCCGCAATCCTGTTTACCGAGTCCACCACCCTCGGCGTCCGAATCGGGGAGTGGGACCGGGTGGTGTTGCCGCGGGAGTCGCTGAACGTGAAAACGCCCTTCGGCCGCATCCGGGTCAAGGTCACCCGGCGCCCGGACGGCGTCCTCGAGGTGTCGCCGGAGTACGACGATTGCAAGAAGGCGGCGCGTCGGCACGGCGCCCCGCTGCGCGACGTAGTCCGGGCAGCCGAGTCTGCGGCTCGCACGAACCTCGACACTTCGGATTGACAACTCCTTCGTGACCCTCCTAGCATGGTTCCGTCCTCGGGGGGCGCCCTATCGTAGGGATACGGCCACATCTGAGGGGGTGGGAGACTGTGAATGGCCGACCTTCCGAACGCGGTGGTGAAGCGCCTGCTGGCCAAGCATTCCGGCGGGCTCAGGGTATCGGGTTCAGCGCTGACCAAGGCGGTGGAAGCGACCGAAGACTACGTCGCGCGGCTTGCACGCGCGGCTCAGCAGTCCGCAGAGGCGGACCGGCGCAAGACCGTCATGGACGGCGACATCGACAAGGCGCGCAGCCAGCTCAGCTGACTGGGCTGACCCTCAGGAGGGCTTCAGGCCGGTGAGGAAGGCGATGAGCCGCTGCTCGTCGTTGTCCGGAAACCGCTCGAAGCGAACGCCTACTCGCGGCAGCTCGCCCCCGGCGGTCTGCAAGCGGTAGACCACCTCCGCGTCCACGCGAATCGCGCCGCTCCCGTCCGGCAGGGCCAGGGAGAAGCGCTGCAATGCCCGCGGCGCGAGTTCGCGATCGGTGAGGACCAGCATGCCGCCGCGGCTGATCTCACGGGCCACCTCGCTGCGCGATGCGCCTGCGGCCTGCACTCCGATGCGGTAGTCGAAACGGCTGAAGCGCCGGCGGCGCGGGGACTCCACCAACCGCGCGATGCCTTCTTCGACGAGCGGCACGTCGATCGGGTGAGTCACGTAGCCCGCTGCCCCGACCTGGCGCGCCGTGTCGCGCAGCTCGGGCCGAACCTGGGTGTCGACGAGCACGAGCGGCAGCTCCTCGATCCCTGGGACTGCGCGGATGCTCGGGACCATCTCGATGCCCTCGAAGCGGTCCAGCTCGGACTCCACCATGATCAGCTCGAAGGAGTGGCTTTCGAACGCCCGCAGCGCTTCGGCGGCGCCGCGCACCGCGGTCACGCGGTAGCCGCGTACACGCAGGGATTCGATGAGCCCCGTGTCGCCCAGCAGGTGGCGCCCCACGAGCAGCATGCTGTGGTGGCGCGGTGCCTTCTGCAGGCGCGTGACGGGGCTGGCGCTCATCGCCACCAGGCGCTTCTGCTGCTGGATGCGCGCGTCCATGCGCGATAGCGCGTCGGCGCGGGACGAGAGCGTCAGCTCCAGGTCGACGGCGCTGTCGATGTCGGCATCGGGGCGCACGATGCGGTCTTCCGGCCGATCGAGAGGCACCCCCTCCAGCAGGCCGGCGGCGGGCAGCACCACCGCGCCCGGCTCCATCGCGGCGAAGTGGCCGGGGTTCTCGGGCGGTCCGACCGGGACGAAGGCCACCGGTGCATCGTTCCACGAGGTCACCTCGCAGCCGAGCTTCTCCAGCCACTCGCGGGTCTTGTGGAGCTCGGCCTGGCGCTCGCGCCAGGCCTGCCGGATGCGCGCCTCGACGGCCCCGGGGCTGTCGCAGTCCGCGATCGTCAGCAGGGGCAGGTGGAACAGCGCGCGGGGCACCAGGCACTTGATGCGATTGGCGCCGACCGTGGCGAAGACGATCTGCGGGACCGCCAGCTCGCCATCCGGGGTCGGCAGCGGGCCGCCGCGCGGGCGCAGGCGGACCAGCAGCGAGCCGCCTCCGGGCAGCTCGCGGCAATCCAGCCCCATGGCCTCCAGGCGCCGGCGAAAGGCCTCCACCTGTCGGCCGGCGTCGCTCCCGTCCATGCGCAACTCCCCGGAAAATCTGGGCAAATCCGCCCGAGGGGCGTTTCGGTTGCCCCCGGGCGGCGCTTGACCCGGAAAGCGAGAGCCCCGGGACGCGAGATGCGCCGGGGCTCTCGAGCGTCTGCCGGCGGCCGCTGGCCTACACCTGGTTGGTCACCACGGCAGACAACGAAATTGCTTGCTGGTTCACCAGCGGTAGAGGAAGCGACGATAGATCCCCTGCCTTCCAGCTGGAGCAATGGGGAGGTCTCGCTGCCGTGTTCACGCCGGACGCGTCCAGCTCAGGCGACCTCTGCTTCTATGCGTGTCCCGCCCTCCTGGGCTTGACACCCCCCGGCGGCGAAGAGTGCAAGGGCTTCACCATCGGCTTGGAGCCGCCGAGCCCCCCGGAGAGTTGAGACCCACGCCGGGCCGGCGCGCTGACGGCCGGCCCGGCGCGGTGCGTGCTCCACGGTGTGACGACGCCGACGCAAACGCCGACCGCCCGACGACGTGGTGCGGGTCGCAGAAGATTGGAGGATCATCCGGCGCTCGGCCGTGAAACAATGGCACCGGGGACCGTTTCCGCGGCCGTCCCTGGGCCCGCCCACCTACCCGCGAACCCGCTAGACAGACAGGAGATCCCGATGGCCGATCTCTTCGACCGCCATTCCGTGATCGACGTCGACAGCCACATCTCCGAGCCCGGGGATCTGTGGACGTCCCGCGTCTCCAGCAAGTGGGGGACCGCTGTTCCCCACATCCGAAACCAGGGAGGGAAGGACATCTGGTACGTCGGCGATCAGCTGATCATGCCGGTCGGGGTAACGGCCATCGCCGGGTTCGACGGCACGCTGCCGGAGTGCCCGGACACGATGGAGGACATTCCGGCGGGTGCCCATCGGGCCGACGAGCGACTGGCCTACCTGGATGCGGAGGGGATCCACGCCCAGGTCCTCTATCCCAACGTCGGGGGCTTCGGCTCAGGGGTGTTCCTGAAGTTGAAGGAGCCCGCCCTGATGCTCGAGTGCGTGCGCGCCTACAACGACTTCCTCGTGGAGTGGGCGTCGGCGGATGCCGGCCGCCTGATTCCCGTCATGGCGACGCCGTTCTGGGACGTCGAAGCCGCGGCGAAGGAGATCGAGCGCTGCGCGGCGCTGGGTCACCGCGGCGTGTTGTTCGGGAGCCAGCCGCAGTCGTTCGGCGAGCCTCCGCTGGCGAGCCCGCATTGGGATCCGATCTGGGCCGCGGCCCAGGCCGCCGGCCTTCCGATCAGCTTCCACATCGGCTCGGGCGCGGAGTGGGACCTGGACGGCGCCGGCAAGATCGGAGTCCGCGCCCAGTTCGCCCGGGTCGCCGCCAACGCGTTCATCGACAACGAAAAGTGTCTGGCCGACATCGTCTTCGGGGGCGTCTGCCACCGCTTCCCCGATCTGGCATTCGTGTCGGTCGAGAGCGGCGTGGGGTGGTTGCTCTTCGTGCTGGAGGCCTTCGACTGGCAGTGGAAGAACGCCGGAATTCACAAGGAACATCCCGAGTACGATCTCCTGCCGAGCGAGTACTTCCGCCGGCAGATCTACGGCTGCTTCTGGTTCGAGGAGCATTGCCTGGCAAAGGCGCTCGAGCTCTATCCGGACAACTTCTTGTTCGAGACGGACTACCCGCACCCGACCTCGATGTCGGTGGGGCCCCAGTCGGTGGCGGTCCATCCGCGTGAGTACGCAGCGCGCGCGCTCGACGGCATCCCCGACGACGTGGTGGCGAAGGTGCTCCACGACACGGCCGCCGGGCTCTATCGGGTGGGAGACGCATGAGCGACGCCCGGACCCCGAGTCGAGGAGGCGGACGAGCGCGGCCCTCCTCGCACTCCACCGCTCCCATCGCTGGACACGCCTCCAATCTACTGGGCTCGTGAGACCGGGCGACGTGAACAGGGGTTCACACAAGAGCGCATCAAGCGAGTCGCTCCCCGCGGGCGCAGTCCATCCTGCCGGAAGGTTATGCGCCATCCATCTATCCTGTCGGACGGTTAGGCTGCGCCACGCCCGCCAACCCCGCGATTCCATTGGGCTACGCTCACCGCCACCACCGGCCCCCTGCAAAGCGCAGAGCTTCGGCCAGTGAAGAACTACTTAGGCGGCGCATCTCTCCATGGAAGCCTCGGACGAGCTACTCACGATTGCGGAACTGGCGATCGGGCTTGCCGGTTTCTCGGGTGTCGTCGTTGCCTTTACGCGCCAAGGAGCATTGAAGCCGACCGATCGGTTTCGCTTCCTCGGCCTCTTCACCCAAGCACTTACTGTTGTCCTTCTCTCGTTCGTTCCTTTCGGCTTCCACCACGCTGGCCAGGACGGGGCGACCCTGTGGAGGGCCTCGAGTGGTATCGCAACGCTGTCCTGGTTGTTCAATAGCTGGCTCATCGGCGTTCGTCTCAGGCCCCGGTTTTCGCCAGAAGAGGCGCTGCCCCGATACACCGAGGGAACCCTATGGACCATCGCCCTGGTCCAACTGTCGCTCCACCTGGCGAACCTCACCGGCTGGCCGATGGGGTCGGGCGCGCTCTTCTACCTCATTCCCTTGGTCCTCCTGCTCGCCCTCTCCGCCTTCTTCTTTGCCTCGCTCGTCCTCTGGCGTTCCCAAGAGTGAAAGAGGGTCGCCGCCTGACAGAGCGTTGGAGCTGATCACCCAATGCGCCCCGTCCAGCGCGGGGGCGCTGCGAGGGATAGCCTTACTTCGCATGAGCGATCAGCGAGTCGACGGATCCTGTCTCTGCGGCGCAGTCGAGTTTCACGTCGAGCTGCCGACGCTCTTCTGCATGCACTGTCACTGCACGATGTGCCAGCGAAATCACGGCGCCGCCTACGTGACGTGGTTCGCGCTCCCGACCGGGCAGTTGGAAATCGACAAGGGAAGCGACGCACTCGTGCGGTACGCGTCCTCGGAGCATGGCAGCCGCACATTCTGCGGCCGCTGCGGCACCTCGCTCTTCTGCGTTGTCGGCGAGGAGCCCGACCATACCGACATCCCGCTCGCCAATATGCACGGTGCAATCGACAAGGAGCCGCAGTTCCACATCTTCTACGACGACCGTGCCGATTGGGTCGCCGTCGGAGACGAGCTTCCACGGCTCGGCGGGAAGTCGGGCAACGAGCCGACCGAGGGCTGAGCGGGCTCGCTCCTGTCCCCACTGGATGCGCCCCGGGGCCTTCGTCTCCGTCAGAGGCGCGAATCCGCCGTCAGCGCTGAGACTCGACGCGTGCCAGCTGCTGCTCCACCGCCCAAAGCTCGGGCGCGTCGGGGTGCTGCTCGATGGTGGCGCGCAGGATCTCCTTGGCCTTGTCCCGATCGCCGAGACGCTCGTAGGCCACGGCCATGCCCATGCGGTTCTCCAGCACGTAGATGCTGCGCGGGTGCTCGTCGAGGGCGCGTTGGAAGGCCGCGATCGCTTGGTCGTAGTTGCCGAGGTCGCTCTGACAACGGGCGATGCCCATGGTGTACTCGACGGGGAGGTCGAAGAAGCGATCGAAAGCCTGCGCGCTCTCCGGAGCGGGGACGCCTTCGAGTCGCTCGAAGATCACCAGGGCCTCGGCCGGTCGGCCGTTGCGCTGCAGGTTCCAGGCGTGCTCCAGGTCGACGACGTGGGAGAAGTCCTCGTCGGGGTGGTTGGCGCGCAGCTCTTCGAAGGCCTCGCGCGCCTCTTCGAACCGGTTCTGCTCCAGGAGGCTGCGCGCGGCGACGTAGCGGTAGATGTCGCCGAAGCCTTCGTCGTCCGCCCGCTTCGCCCGCGCAGCGAACTCCTCCGCCACCTGGGCGTCTCCTTCCGAGTAGCGTTCGAGGAGACCCGCCAGCTCCTGGTAGCTTCCGACGTCGTCGCGCACCGAGGCCAGCATGTCCGCGAACGCGCCCACCGCCTTCATCGGCTGGCGCTGGTTCCAGTAGATGCGGCCCTTCATGGCGTGGGCCAGGGGCACGAGCTCGCTGGTGGGCTGCTCTTCGATCATGCGGTCGAAGCTGACCTCGGCGGCCGCCATGTCGGAGCGCGCCATGTGGTCGAGGCCTTCGCGGAGGGCGGGCGCTTCAGCTCCCAGGTAGCCCGCGTAGTGGCCCGTCAGGAGCTCGAACGCCTGGAGCGCCCCGTTTCCGTCGCCGCTGCGCATGCGGCTGCGGATCAGGTTCCACTGGGCGGAGCCCGCGAAGGGACCAGCCGGATCTCCCCCCACGACGGCGGAGAAGTCGTCGGCCGCTCGGGTGTAGTCGTTCTTGCCGAACGCCACGCGACCCGAGTCGTAGAGCCGCTTTGCCTCCGCCCGGGCCAGGGGCTCCCCGGCCGGCGGCGGCGGCACGTCACCCACCTCGATCGGCCGGTGGAAGAAGCGCCGCGCCTCCGCCACGGGCACCCGGTCGGCCTGCGACCAGACGTAGAGCCCAGCGGCGAGCACCGTCGCGAGCACGCCGAGCGCAACCGCGCCGCGTCGGCTCAAGGAGCCCACTGCCAGGGGTTGCTGTTCGGATTGGCGGGATCGAGGCCCGCGTTCCGCTCGCCGCGATCGCGCCAACCGTCCCGGTCGCGATCGATTCCCAAACGCACCCCTGCGCCCGCCGGGACGCCAGTGTAGGTGAGGACGTCGCCGGCCAGGAGCGAGCCGCGCAGGGCCGCCTCGCTGATCGGGTCCTCCATGATCGTGTCGGGGATGAACAGGTCGGTTGCTGCGTCGTAGACGTAGCCCTTGGCGACCCCGGCGATGAAGCCCTTGGCGACGACGTCGCAGTTGGGCACGCCGGCCTGCGCGATCAGGATGCCGATCGCCGCGATGACCCCGGCGTCGTTCTTGGTGGCGTCTTCCACCGTCACCTGAGCGCCAACAGACGGCTTCGTCTCGGTCGGGAAGGCCATCATGAAGGCGAACACGTCCTCTTCCTGCTGATCGTTCGAGTTGAACACGCCCGCCGCCAGGAACTCGGTGAGACTGAGCGCCCCGTCGTGGAGGAAACCGAAGCCCGCCTTCTGTTGCGGCAGGCCGATGTTGTTGGCGTTGCCGCCGGCGACGCCCGGGCGGATCACGTCGAAGCCGACCTTCTCGTACATGTTGCGCATGTGCGGGATCTTGAAGTCCTGGCTCTCGCCCTCGGCCTGGCCGTTGAAGAGGTCCGTGGTGGTCCCGGTCGGGTTGGCGTGACAGACCTCGCACGTGAAAACACCGGCGTCCAGAGTGACGTTGTTGAAGAGGTTCTCCCCGGTGTTGGGGAACCCGAGGGTGGTGGCTCCTCCGCCCGTCTGCTCCGGCACGACGATGCTGTTGGGCATGCTGTCGTCGGGGTTGCGGAACGGATTGGGCGGGAAGCGCACCGTGTCGATGAAGGCGGTGTACGCGTCCATGTCCGCGGTCGAAAGCTCGCTGTCCCGTCCCATCAGACCGATGAATGCGGGGTTGAAGGCCTGGAAGTTCTCGCGATCGCCTCTCCAGTGGAAGGGCTCCACGCCCTCCAGGCCGCGCAGGGTCTGGGTCGTCATGGGGCCCTTCATGGGGTCGAAGCCGTTCGTGGAAGGACCGAGGGGAGCGAAGTTGACCCAGGGCGCGTCGTTGTAGTCCAGGAACGAGCCCTGGGGATTTCCCAGGTCCCAGGCCAGGTTGTCGAAGTTGCCGAAGATGTGGCAGGTGGCGCAGGCGGTGTCGCCGTGGCCCGAGGTGAGCTGGCCGTCGTAGAGGAACTTGCGGCCCACCTTGATCACGTCGGGGCTCGGATCGTACAGCGCGGCGCCCGCCACCCCGATCACAGCGATCTCGGTGTTGGAGGTAGTGTCCACGGTGGAGATGGTGTTCTCGAAGCGGTTGAGCACGTAGAGGCGTCCGTCGGCCTCGTTCAACGCCACCCCGCTCGGCCCGCCGCCCACGTCGATCCGGTCGGTGACGGCGCCGTTGGCGGCGTTGATCTCGAAGACCTTCCTCGAGCCGAAGCCGGTCAGGTAGTAGCTGCCGGTCGTCGAGAACACGCCGTCGCCGGGGTGGGCGATGCTGTCGGCGATCTCGCCGGCGGGCCCGGGCGTCACGGCGTAGTTGATGTGCGGGTTCAGGTCCACGGGGTTGACCGTTCCGGCCCCCGGATCCACCACCGAGATGCGCGTCTCCACCAGGTGGCCGCGCAGGTTGGGCTCGAAGCGCACCGCGTTCCGCGAGTCGATGTTCGGAACGAAGAGCGAGCCGTCGCTGGGACGCACCGTGACGTCGAAGAGGATGGTGCCCGCACCGCTGACCGTGCCGGTGACCGACGGCGTCCCGGCATCGGCGTCGATGATGAAGACGTCGTCGTCGGGCAGATCGAAGTCGACTTCAGCGCTCCAATTGCCCCCGTCTTCGTCCTCCCAGTCGCCCGTCGCGGGGTTGAACTGGACGATCAGGCCCACATCGGGCGCCTGCCCGGGCGCCGTCCGGTTGGGGTCGGGCGAGGGCGGACCACCGCCGTCCGCCACCAGCTCGTGGAACAGGGTCGTAGTCTGGTTGCCCGACTCGAGCACGACGACGTAGACCTCCGTGCCCGCCGCGTTGGCCGCCAGCGCCCGCGGGTCGTCACCGAAGATGGGGATCGAGGTCAGCAGCGCGCGCGTCGCCGCGTCGTAGACGTCGACGGCGTCCTCCTGGCCCGAACGGCTGACGAAGGCGCGCCCGCTGGCGAAGACGACGTCGGTGGGCTCATCGCCCGTGTCGATGGTCGCCACCAGCTTCTGGGCGGCCGCATCGACGACGCTCACGGTGTCGGACAGGTGGTTCACCACCCACACCTCGCTGGTGCCCGGCCGAACGGCGAGGCTCACGGGATCGACGCCCACCGGGACCTCGCCGGCCAGGCCGATCGAGCCGCTGCCCGCGATGGCGAAGGTGGCGAGCCGGTCCTCCGGGGTGTTGACGGCATAGAGCTCGTCTCCCGCTGCCGAGAGCGCCAGCGGGTGCACGTGGGACGACTCGAAGTTGATGAAGTCGATGTCGGCGGGCATCGCCACGGCGAGGGCGTGGGTGTCCGGGGTGGGGTCGCCGGCCTCGAAGGCGCGGTTCGAAGTAACGAGGTTACCCCCGTCGAGGCCGGACGCAGCCAGGCCCTCGGCCGTGGTGGCCACCAGGCGCACGGTGAACTGGCCGGCCGGACCGAAGCTGGCCTGGGCGGGCGAGCCCGTGGCGGGAACTGCGCCGCCGTCGAAGTTCCACGACAAGTCGTCCCCGTTGCCGCTGCCCGTGAACTGGGCCGTATCGCCCGCGTCGATGGCTGCCGGTCCGCTCGAGATGTTCCCACTGGGCAACGTGATCGGAACCGTGGCGAGCTGGGACGTGATGCGCCCGTTGCTGCAGGCCGAGAACGGCAGGAAGTCGCCCGCCGGAATCGGGGTTCCGTTCAAGGTGACGGCCAGGGTGCCGACGTTGAAGCTACACGCCGCGTCGAGGCGCACACCGATCGTCGCCGTGGTGACGCGCGCGCCGTTCGCCGGCGTCGCGCCGATGAAGCGCAGCGGCGCGGGCGGTCCCGGCATCGCCCCGGACGGAGAAGCCGCGAGCAGCACCAGGCCCAGTGCCAGCTGCGAGTGGAAGAAGAGCCAGCGTACGGTGTGCCGCTTCATCGAGAATTCCGCCCTTGGTTCGGGGCCCGCCGGGCCGCCATCCGAGGCGCTCCCGGCGGGCGGCGGCGGGCCCGTGAGGCGGATCATCCCACGGCGCGATTCCGCGAGTCAACTCAGGTTACGCGACGCGATGTCTCGCGCGAAGCGACCTTCGACTCCAAAGCAGAAAGCCCCGGGACGCGGATGCGCCCCGGGGCTTTCGTGTGTCCGGATGCAGCCTGGCGGCTACATCATGCCGGGCATGCCGCCGCCCATGGCCGCTGCTGCGGCCGCGGCGTCTCCGCCCTTCTCGTCGGGCTTCTCGGCGACCATGGCCTCCGTGGTCAGCAGCAACGAAGCCACGCTGGCCGCGTTCTGCAGCGCCGTGCGCACCACCTTGGTGGGGTCGAGCACTCCCGCCTTGAGCAGGTCTTCGTACTCCTCCGTGGCGGCGTTGAAGCCCTGCGCGCCCTTGGCGCGCTTGACCTTGTCCACCACGATGGAGCCCTCGACGCCCGCGTTGCTCGCGATCTTGCGCAGCGGGGACTCGATCGCCCGGCGCACGATGTTGGCGCCGGCGGTCTGCTCTTCGTCGAGCTTGAGGCCGTCGAGCGTGCCCTGGCAGCGCAGGAGCGCCACGCCGCCGCCGGGGACGATGCCCTCTTCCACGGCCGCGCGGGTCGCGTGGAGCGCGTCTTCGACGCGCGCCTTCTTCTCCTTCATCTCCACCTCGGTGGCTGCACCGACCTTCACCACGGCGACGCCGCCGACCAGCTTGGCGAGGCGCTCCTGGAGCTTCTCGCTGTCGTAGTCGGAGGTGGTCTGCTCGATCTGGTTGCGGATCTCGTTGCAGCGGCCCTCGATGTCCTTCTTGGCGCCGGCGCCGTCGATGATCGTCGTGTTGTCCTTGTCGATCACGACCTTCTTGGCCTTGCCCAGATCCTTGAGGGTCACATTCTCGAGCTTGAGGCCGAGCTCCTCGGCGATGACCTGGCCGCCCGTGAGGATGGCCATGTCCTGGAGCATCGCCTTGCGCCGGTCGCCGAAGCCGGGGGCCTTCACCGCAGCCACGTTGAGCGTGCCCCGGATCTTGTTGACCACGAGGGTGGCCAGCGCCTCGCCCTCGATGTCCTCGGCCACGATCAGCAGCGGCTTGCCCTGGCGGGCCACCTGCTCCAGCACGGGCAGCAGGTCCTTCATGCTGCTGATCTTCTTCTCGTGCAGGAGGAGCAGCGGCTCTTCGACGGATGCCTCCATGCGCTCGGGATCGGTGACGAAGTAGGGCGAGAGGTAGCCGCGGTCGAACTGCATGCCCTCGACCACCTCCAGCACCGTCTCCATGGACTTGGCCTCTTCGACGGTGATGACGCCTTCCTTGCCCACCTTCTCCATCGCCTCGGCGATGATGCTGCCGATGGTCTCGTCGTTGTTCGCCGAGTTGGTGCCGACCTGC
>CAXMOD010000072.1:0-6845 GCA_964194905.1 uncultured Desulfobacterales bacterium
CGGCAGACCCGCATGCGCCGCTTCGGACCGGGTGGAATCGACGCCAACGTGCTGCCCTTCGTGGACGTGGATGCGACCGCCGAGGCGTATCTCTCGATCATCCGCACGAATCTGATCCTGCGACACCAGGACGCGCAGGAGATCCTGCGCGAGACGGTTACCCCTCGCGCGCGCGCACAGCGCCTCCGAAAAGTGGTGGAGCTCGACCCGTACATGGGTGACGTTTGCGACTTCACCGCGCGCTTGCTCGTCCTGGCCGAGCGGCCGGCGGGCGCGGTGGAGATGTTCGAGGTAGCCGCCCGGCTCCACGGACTGCGCACGCCGAAGGGCGGGGCCTCTCTGCAGCGCGCCGCGGCGCTGAAGGAGACGCTCGATCCCTAGGCCCGGGTGTCGAGAGGCGCCTAGCGCACGCGCAGGCTGCGCAGGCGGTTGAGGGCGGCCGCCACCTCGTGGCGTCGCGGCCGCGCCAGGTCGATCCAGCGTTCCGACAGACACTCGAGGCCCTCGGCGTCGAGCTCCGCCTCGAGAGAATCGAGCGCCTCGGCGAGGGAGGTGTTGCCATCTCCCCGGTCGCCCAGATGGCGGGCGCGCAGGCGTTCCAGGGCGAAGCCGACTGCGCGCGTCTGGCTGCGGTCCACGAGCTGTTCGACCGCGCGCAGATCGATGCGCTCGCTGCCGAAGGCAATCTCGTCGCGGGCGCGGGCGTCGATCTTCACATCGCGGCGCCCCTTGGAGGGGTCGAGGCTGCGCGGCTCGGGTACGCGCTCGCTCGGTGCCGTGAGGGCGCGCCGCACCTCGCGCACGCGCCCGGTGCTGCGCGCCGCGGCGATCTCCCTCGCCCGTTCCGTCACCACCCGAGGTCGGTACGCGTTCATCGCGATCACCGTGTTGGCCGCCTCGAAGTAGTCGCCGCTGCCGCCCATGACGACCACGGTCGAGACCCCGAGCGTTTCCCACAGCTCGCGAACCCGATCGACGAAGGGCGTGATGGGTTCGTCGTCGGCGGACACGAGCTCCTGCATTCGCGCATCCCGGATCATGAAGTTGGTGGCGCAGGTGTCTTCGTCGAGCAATACGGCGCGCGCGCCGGCCTCCACTGCCTCCACGATCGAGGCGGCCTGGCTGGTGCTGCCGCTGGCGTCGTCGCTCTCGAAGGCGTCGGTGCGGCGGCCGCCCGGGAGATCCGCGATGAAGGGGCTGATGTCCACCCGCGCGACGCGACGACCGTCCTCGGCTCGCACCTTCACTGTATGGGGGTCGCTGACCACTCCCTCGCGCCCGTCACCCGGTACGTGCGGGTAGACGCCGCGCCCAATCGCACGCAGCAGTGTGGACTTTCCGTGGTAGCCGCCGCCCACGATCAGCGTTACGCCGCGCGGGATGCCCATGCCGACGAGCCGCCCGGGCGCGTTCGGCACGGTGAGCTCCACGCGCAGGGCTTCCGGCGCCGTGAAGGGCACTGCGTCTCGCAGGAGCCGCTGGGAGACGCCGCTCTCACGCGGTAGCAGCGCGCCTTCGGTCACGAAGGCCACCAGACCGCGCTCGACGAGCGCCGCGCGTATCGCCTCCTGGTTCTCCACGCAGGCGACGAACACCTCGGCGTCGTCCTCGTCGCCGGGCGCCAGGGCGCGGCGCGCGAGCTCGGGAAGTTCGTCGCACAGCAGCGCCTCGGCCTCGCGGCCGAGCACGCGCCGGCCTGCGGCGGGCAACCCGACCTCCAGGCGCGCCTCGGCCCACTCGGGGCAGAGGGCGAGCGCGGTGCGTTCGAGCACCTCCTGGCCGCCGGCGTCGATGGCCACGAGACCGCTCTTGCCGGAGCCGCGCCGTCCGCCTTCCCCCGAGAGGATGGCGCGCGCCACTCGCCGCGCGAGCCAGTCCTCGAGGGCCACATGGCGCGCACGGCCGGCGAACAGAGGCGCGGGCCACGCCCCGGCCAGTCGCACCCGCACGCGCGACGGCGACGCGAAGGGATCGCCCTGCACGTGGTCCACGAAGAGGGTGACGTCGCCGTCGGCGTACTGGCCCGTCGCGTCCTTGTACGCCTTGTAGCCCCTGCCGTCGATGCGGCGGAGCATTCGTCTCAGCTCGGCGAGGTCAGCCATTCTCGCAGGGGGCGCGCCGAGCGGCGGCGCAGTGCAGCGTCGAGCGAAAAGCGCTCGAGCGCCTGGCGCAGCGCGCGTCGACCGGTGGCGACGGGGTTTTCCCGAAAGTGGTCCGCCACCGCGCTTCGGTAGCCCGGGCCCAGGGCCGGGGTGGCTTCGATGATCCGCGTCGCCAGCATGGGCGGCAGGCGCTTGCGCACGGAGGGCCAGCGCTTCACGAGGAAGCTCCAGGTGCGCTCGCGCGAGGCGCGGCCCGAGAGGAGGCGCACCAGCAGGAACGCCACGTCCTGGGTCGGGACCGCGTCCGTCAGCGCCAGGTGCAGGGTGCGATCCACCAGCGTCGGATCGGCGACGCAGCCGAGTCCCAACAACAGACGGCGACGCTCCTGGGGCGTGGCGGCCTTCTCCATCGCTTCGATCAACACGGCGTAGCCCTCGTCGTCTGCGCTGCGCGCAGCCAGGGTGACGACGGTATCGGCGAGGTTCGCGTCCAGGGAGGTGCGATCGTCCAGCCAGAGGCCGAAGAGTCCCTCCGCTGCGGTGGTGACCGGCTCCCACACGGCGATCTCTCCCAGGATGGCGATCACCGCCGCGCGCCGCAGGCGCGTCTCGTCGCTCTCGTCCGCGGCCGGCGTCCAGCCCAACTCGAGCAGCTGCTCGCCGAAGGTTCGCACGATCCAGTCGCGGAAGGCGGGCCGCATCTTTTCGTCCGCGACGCGATCCTCCACGTAGGACAAGGGCCCGCGCAGGGTGCCGAGCACGTCCGGGTCGGTTTCGTGCCCAAAGGCGCTCGCCAGGCCCAGCCAGCCGACGAGCGTTGCGTGGCCCGCCTTGACGGCCGCCCACTGGTGGCCGAGGAGTCCCATTCGTTCGACGGGCCGCAGTGAGCCCAGGCTGTTCGCCAGCTCGGCGAGCTCCGCGTCGCCGTGCAGCGGGCGAAAGAAGCCGCCCTCGTCTGCGTTTCCGTAGACGAAGCGGCCCTTCGGGGCCGGCACCCGGTCGCGCGCTCGCGTGAGCAGGTGACGCACGGTCTTGCGCCCTACGCGACCCACCCACGGTACGGGCCAGCGCGCCCGCTCGCCCTTCTTTGGGCGCAGTCGGAAGCGCTCCTGGTGCAGCTCCAGCGCGTCGCCCTTGCGCCGCACGCGGACGAGCGGGAAGCCCGGCGTCTCGATCCAGGCGCGCACGACGGGCTCGACGTCCTGACCCGACGCCTCGGAGAGCGCGTCCCACAGGTCCGACGCCACCGCGTTCCCTTCGCGATGCCTGCGGATATAGCGGCGCACCCCCTTGCGGAAGGGGCCGGCACCCAGGTAGCGCTCGACCATGCGCACCACGGACGCGCCCTTCTCATAGGTGATCAGGTCGAAGTTGGCGGTGGCCTCCTCTGGGCTGTGTACCGGCACGTAGATCGGATGGGTGGTGGCGAGGGCGTCCAGGTCGAGGGCGGCGGCGCGGTAGTGCTGGAAGTCGTTCCACATGCGCCACTCGGGCTGCCAGTCGTCGACCACGTGGAAGGCCATCCAGGTGGCGAACGCCTCGTTCAGCCACAGGTCGTCCCACCAGGCCATGGTGACCAGGTCGCCGTACCACATATGGGCCAGCTCGTGGCAGACCACCTCCGCCACGCGCTTCTTCTCCTGGAGCGTGACCGTGGCCGGGTCTACGAGCAGCAGGGTCTCGCGGAAGAAGACCGCGCCGGCGTTCTCCATGGCGCCGGCCTCGAAGTCGGGCACCGCAACCAGGTCGAGCTTCTCGTACGGGTAGGAGAGTGCGAAGTAGCGCTCGAGGCGTGCCAGCGTCTCGCGGGCGGTCTCCAGCGCAAAGCTCGTGAGGTGCCCCTTGCCCGGAACGTGCCACACGCGGATGGGCGTGTCTCCGCACATCTCCTGCGGCGACGGCTCGAGCTCACCGACGGCCAGGGCCACCAGGTAGGTGGAAAGGGGGGGCGTCTCGCGGAAGTGCACCGTCTTGCGTCCGCCCGCCGCCGATTCCTCGCTCTCGATGAGCGCGTTCGAGAGCACCGTGTTGCGCCGGCCGGTGGTGACGTGCATGCGGAAGCGCGCCTTCATCCCCGGCTCGTCGAAGCACGGGAAGAAACGCCGGGCATCGGTGGCCTCGAGCTGGGTGAAGGCGTAGCGGCGCTCGCCGGCCGACGCCGCGTAGAGCCCGCGCAGGTCGCCGCGCAGGGTCCCCGCGAACGACACATGAAGCGTGGCATCACCCCGCACGGGCTCATCGAGGTGCACCAGGACCGTCTCGCGGGCAGGGCAGGGCTCGAGTCTTCCGCGCAGGCTGCGCCCGTCCACCTCGACGCGCGCCTTCGAGAGGGTGAGGTCCACGGCGTGCACCTCGATCCGGCGCGTGGCACGCGCGGCGCTGAGCTCGATCGCCACCTCTCCGCGGAAACGCTCGCGCTCCTGAGGCTCCACGTCCACGTGGACGTCTACCCGCCGCGGGCGCACGTCGGGGCTGAGGCGGATGCTCTTGCGGCTCACGACGTGGCGGACGGCGGGAAGGAGCGTTCGAAGAGCGGATCGAAAACCTGGCTGGAGGACGCTTGCATGGCGCCCGATCATACCAGAGGGGCTAGAATGCCGGCCGGAGGGTGATGTGAGCGAAGGCGACGAGACTCGTTGGTTGAAGCTGCAGCGCGTGTCGCGCGACCTGGCCGACCGGCTGGGGCGGCGCGCCAGTGCCACCGGCTTGCGCGCACGGGTGGTGCGGCTCGAGTCCCGTGTGGATTCGGAGAAGACGCGCATCGGGCGCGCGCTCTATCCGCTGGTGGAGCGCGCCGAGATCACCGTCGGCCTGCCCGAGGTGCAGGAAGGCGTCGAGGAGATCGCGAGGTTGCGCGAGGAGATCCGCCACGCGCGCGAGCGGATCGAGGAGCTGGAGCGCGAGCCCGGCCCGCCGGCGCCCTCGCCGGGCCTGGTGTCCTAGCTCGTGACGTCCGAGGCCGCGGCGTCCGAGGCTTCCAGGTCCGCGTCGCTGCCGCTGGGCCGCCGTCGGTGGGACTGGATCTTCCTGGTCTTCTTCGGGGTCTCCGTTCTGTACGGCTTCGTGTACAGCATTCCGGAAGGCCTCGAGGTGGCGCCCATCGCCGCCGACAGCGCGTATCCTCCCTTCCGCGCGCTGTACGGCTGGGCCCTGCGCGTGGAGCCGGCCCATCTGGACCCGCCTCCTTCGCTGGTGTTCCGCTCGCTCCTCGACGGCTTCGTGCACGCTCCGTTCCTGTGCGTCCTGCTCTGGGCGATCGTGAAGGGCAAGAGCGGAATCCGCATCCCGGCGCTTCTCTACGTGGCATCGGCGGTGACCAACATGGGCGGCTACTTCTGGGAGAGCTTCCACGGCGCGACGCCGCCGCTGCAGGTCGGCACCTTCTGGGCCTTCAACCTGCCCTGGCTCTTCGTCCCCATCCTGATGGGCGTGCGCATGCGCCGTTCGGAACCATTCACGCGGCCGTTCTAGGAGGCCCGGTGATTCGTCACGTACTCGTCCTGGCGCTCGCATTCTCGCTGGCCGGCCTGGCCGTAGGCTGCTCGACGAACCGCCCCTGGAAGGTCCCGCCGGAACGCGAGCGGCGCTTCCTGGATGCGGAGAAGGCCTGTCAGAAGCTCACCGACGATGCCACCGCCTTCGAGAAGTGCATGAAGCGCCGCGGTTTCCGTCGGGAGTACCCGGGAGGCTTCTAACTACACGTTGCGCAGCGTGCTGGCGCCGACGGCGCCGCCGTCCACGGTGAAGACCTGGCCGGTCACCCAATCGGCCTGATCGGAGGCGAGCCAGGCAGCCATGCGGCCCACGTCTTCCGGGGTTCCCGCCCGTCCCAGCGGGATGCTCTTCAGGATGCGCTCGCCGTGGGCTTCGAGAAGGCCCTTGCCCATGTCCGTGGCGATGAAGCCGGGTGCGATGATGTTGACGCGGATGCCGTGGCGGGCGTTCTCTCGCGCGGCCGTGATGCTGAGCGCGTTGACCGCCGCCTTGGCCGCGTTGTAGGGCGCGCCACCGGCACCATGGTTCTCGGCCGCGATGGACGAGACGGTGAGGATCACCCCGGAGCCCTGCTCGCGCAGCACCGGGATGACCGCGTGCAGCGTGTTGAAGACGCCGCCCAGGTCTACGTCGATGACGCGCTGCCAGTAGCCGGGATCGACGTCGTGCAGCGCCTCGAAACGGCTGGCCACGCCGGCGTTGGCTACCACGATGTCGAGCCCGCCGAGCGCCTCGATGGCGCCGTCCACCATGGCGCCCACGGCCTCGCGGTCGCGCACGTCGACCGCTAGCGCTGTGGCGCGGCGGCCGAGCGCCTCGATGTCGGCCACGACTTGGTCGGCGGCCGACTTCTCGCGGCGGTAGCCGACGGCCACATCGGCGCCGGCCTGGGCGAGCGCGAGAGTGATGCCGCGCCCGATGCCGCGGGAGGCTCCGGTCACCAGCGCGCGCTTCCCGTCGAGGCGGATCTCCATCGCGGCCTCCTACACTTCCACCTGAAGCAGGCGCGCGCCCAGCTCCGGCAGGGGTTCGGCAGGCAGTGCCAGGACGCGTGCGCACGCCACGGCCAGGTGCCGCGGCCCGGGTTCGGCATCCGCCGCGATGCGTACGTGGATGGCGATGGGCGAGTCCGGCCAGCGGAAGCAGATCTCGCCGTCCTCCTCGGTCTCGCTTCCGCCCAGAAGCTCGCCCCACTGGCGCCGGGCGGCGGCCTCGTCCGTGGCGGAGAGGTGCAGCGCGACGATCTGC